>CAZYLP010000100.1:0-13337 GCA_964648345.1 uncultured Planctomycetota bacterium | reverse complement strand
GTAGTACCGGCTGGTCGTGCTGCCTCAATACCCGCGCGCTCGATCGACCAGGGCGTGAAGTGGCAGCCCGAGCGTCGCGTGGACTCCTCGCTCCCGGGCGCCCAGGCGTGGAAGGTCTCGAGCGTGAACCTCGTCGCCTCGGGCGAGACGGTGAGCGTCGTCTTCGTCGAGAACTCGCAGATCTTCGCGGCGTCCTCGCAGTACGGCGGCTCCTTCTACTCGACGGCCGTGCGCCTCGACACGCCCGGCAGCAAGCGCCTCGGCGCGGCGCGCCTCGCGGTCTCGGGCGGCGTCCTCCACGCGGCGTGGTACGACGACCGGAAGGTCGCGAACGACCCCATGGTCAAGACGCGCCGCTCGACGGACGGCGGCCGCACCTGGCTCCCCGAGGTCTCGATCCCGATCGGCGTGAAGGACCTCCGCTTCCCGATCGCGCTCACGCTCACGGCGTCGGGCTCGAACGTGGTCGTCGTCTTCACGGGCTTCGCGAACAAGACGGCGAAGAAGGAAGTCCTCCTCGTCGGCCGCTCCTCGGACGGCGGGGCCACGTTCAGCTCGACGACCAACGTCGTGCCGAAGCTCACGGCCGAGGACCCGGACGCGCCGCGCGCCGCCTCGACGGGCAAGAGCCTCGTCGTGTCGTGGAGCGAGACCTACAAGGCCGGACAGCGCGCGAACTCGTCGCGCGACGGCGGCTCGACGTTCAACCAGGCCGACGTGAAGGTCGATGACTCGAAGGCGACCACGGGGTCCTACACCGGGGATCGGATCGTCGAGATCGGCGGCGGCACGGCCTACGTGGTGTGGGGCGAGCGCCGGGGGGCGAACTCGGCGGCGCACCTCTACGTGACGCCGATCCGGTAGTCGGCTCTCGGGGCGGATCGAAGTTTCCGGAAACGAGGACGCCTGGCGTCCTCGATTCCGGAAACTTCGCGCTTCAGTGACGCGCGGTCACGCGGATCTCGCCGCTCACGAGAGCCTCGGCGATGTAGTCGCCGCGGCGCCATGAGCGCGCCACCACGACAACCACCACCAATCGCGCTCGACGGTTCATGGCGCCCACGTCCGCGAGTCGGCGGAGCGTCTTCTCGTGCTTCTTCGTGGCCCGAATGATCGCATCGGCGATGGGGCGACTTCTCGACGAGGACTTCTTGGCCCTTCCCGATCGAGACCGCTTCTTGCGCATAGCCGACTCCAGTCCCACGAGTTTACTTACGGTTCCAGCCTCGGCTCGATGTCGGCCGAGTCAAAGACCGTGCGACCTACGACCGCCTCGGCGTCACACGGATCGAGCCGTCCCCGAACGCCTCGGCGACGAAGTGGCCGCCGGGAGCGACGCCGACCAACACTCTGTCCTTCGCGGCCGGCGGCAGCTCGAGCCGCCACGCCTCGGCGAAGTCCGTGCTCCTCAGCCCCAGGACGAGCCCCTCCATCGCCTGGTGCGCGACCACCCCGCGGTCGAGAGTCGTCTCGACCCAGGAGGCCGGTTCGCACTTGATGTGCGGGAGCTCCTCGCCCGTCACCGTGGACCAGCAGCGGACCCTGTCATCCACCTGGCCGAGCGCGAGGACCCGCTCTCCACCGAGCGAGAAATGGCCCTCCTTTCCGCGCCCGACCGCCTCGAGCTCGCGGCGGAGCGTCAGAGACGGCACGTCGAAGAGCTTGAAGCTCGGGTAGCTCTCGTCGTGTCGACCAGCGAAGGGGACCCGCACGGTGACGAGCGCAAGCTTGCCGTTCGGCGAGAGCTCGACGCGGCGGACCGTCTCCTTCACGGAGGCGAGCTTCACGAAGGCGAGCTCCGTCCCCGTCTCGCAGTCCCAGAGACTCACCGTCGAGTGCCGTGGTCCGACCCTCCCGGCAAGGTCGCATTCGGTGCCCGAAATGCCGGTCTTTCCGTCGGGTCCGATCGCGACGGCCGTCACGGGCTCACCGTCGCGACGGAGCGAGTGCACGCGCCGCCGTGCGTCGAGATCCCAGAGCTCGAGCCGGCCGTCGCCGAATCCGACGAGCGCCCGGTGCCCGACCGGGGACATACCCACACAGCGCACGCCCGCGCCGCTCGTGATACTCGCGGCCGCGAGAGTGTGGAACCCGAACCCCCGGCCGCGGAGGAGGTCGTCCGTGCGCCAGAGCTTGAGGGCGCCACTCACGTCTCCCGTGAGGAGCCACTCGCCGTCGTGCGTGAAGGTGAGCGTCTCGACGTCCGCCGAGTGCCACACCGGCTTCGAGACATTCCACGCCCACGCCGAGAGCGCGACGAGCACTCCGAGGAGCGCGAGGAACACGACGAGCGACAGACGGGCTCGGCGCGTCACCGAGCGGTCCCTTCGAGCCGCGCCTTCACGTGGACCGTGCCGTCCTTGAAGCCCTGGGCCACGAGCGTCCCACCTGCGGCGACGGCGACGAGCGTCCGCTCATTCCTCTCCCCCAGGTCCCATTGCTCGAGACGTCCATCTGCGAGCCCGACGAGCGCAACGCGTCCATCGGGAGTGACCGCGATCCGCGTGACGCCCGATGGCGGGCCCATCTGCTGCTGCTGACCGATCTCGACGTCGTCCGCCGTTACGTCGGGCCGCCGGAGCCGGTGCACGTCTCGACCCCAGCCACGGACGAGGTCGCCCGTCCGCGCTCAACGCAAAGAGAGTCCCTCCGATCAGTCCTCCTCCGAGGACGACCGCGAGCGTGAGCACGACCCTCGTCCGCCGCTTCGACGTCACAGTCGTCTCGTTTTACTCCACGCTTCCAAATCCCTGGGACCCCGCGTTTGCGGGCCTTCCCCGAACGTAGCGCCGACGTTACACTTTACGTCCTTCACGGGTCCGAGGGCTCGCAACCCCTTCCGTGGCGTCGGGATTGCGGGTCCGCGCGTTGCAGAGCGCAGGCCCCGTGCTCGTCAACGTCAAGACGGCGAACAACGGGACTGGGGCCGGGGTGATCAAGCTCATCCTCGAAGAACGGGGAGAGCTCCAGACGATGGAGCTCGACCGCGATGCGATCACCATTGGCCGCACCGCCGACAATGCGGTGCGCGTGGCCGATGCCCTCTCCTCGCGGCACCACTGCAAGATCGAGAAGACCTCCGAGGGCTGGTTCGTCGAGGACTTGAAGTCGCGAAACGGCACGACCCTGAACGGCCAGCGGATCGACGGCCGGCGGGTCCTCGCGGTCGGAGATCAGGTCGCGATCGGCGAGTCGGTGATCCACTTCGGGGCGAAGCTCGAGAAGGCGAAGCCCGCTCCGCCGCCGAAGGCCAAGTCGCAGAAGGTTGTCAAGCCCGCGGTCGGGACGGCCAGCGTCGCATCGTCTGGCCCCGCCGCGACCGGGCGGAAGGCGCGCTTCGTCCTCAAGGGGACCGAGGGCGCCCGGCTCGGCAAGGCGTCCGGGATCCCGGGCTTCCCCTTCACGATCGGCAAGAAGAAGGGCTGCGGCCTGATCGTCGAGGGCGAGGACGTCTCGAACGAGCACTGCATGCTCGTCGAGGACGAGGGCGTCGTCCACGTCGTGGACCTCAACTCCGAGGCGGGGACGTTCGTCTCGGGGAAGCGCGTCAAGGGCCGCGAAAAGCTCCCGCCGAACGCGATCCTCGCGCTCGGCGGCGCGACCAAGTTCCGCTTCAAGGACCTCGCGGCCAAGGGCGGCGAGGCGGCCTCCGACGACGAGCTCGAGGCGGCCGAGGCACCGACTACCAAGCTCCCCCCGAACGCGGCCATGCCCGCGCCGGTCGAGGAGGTGAAGGACCTCTCCAAGCTCGGCGAAGACGAAGACTCCGATCCGGCCGCAACGCCGTCGAAGGGCATCAAGCGTCCCTCGGCGAAGGTCGAACCTCCGAAGGAGAAGTCGGCCAGGAAGGTGAAGGCGGCGGTCGCCGCCGCTTCACTGGAGGACGTCTCCCTCGGGGGCGACGAGACGGGGATCGCCACGAGCGAGCTCTCCTCCGCGGCTCTCGAACAAGGAGCAGGCGGCGGCGCGGGCGGCGCGATCGCGGTGATCCTCGCGGTCCTCGCTCTCCTCGGCGCGGCCGTCCCCGTCGCGGGCGCGTTCCTCGGCCGCGAAGACCGCGACCCCGAGCCCGCCGAGAACCGCGTCGCGAACTGGTCCTTCGAGCAGGAGCCCGCGCTCCGCGACTGGAAGGCCGAGGGCGCGACGAGCGTGGTCAAGGACGGCGTCCAGTACGGCACGCGCGCGATCAAGGTCGAGGCGGACGGCAAGTCCGAGCTCCGCGCGGCCGAGCCGTACCGGATCCCCGCGGGCAAGGCCCTCACGCTCCACGGAGCGGTCAAGACCACGGGCCAGGCGGCCGCGGTCCTCGCGATCGAGTGGACGGACGAGCTCGCCCCTTCGTGGAAGGAAGTCGGCTACGCCGCGATCGTCGAGGGCTCGACGACGTGGAGCGACGGAGGCATGACCCTCGCTCCGCCTTCGCGCGCGACGCACGGCCGCGCGATCGGCTTCGCGGCTCCGCTCGGAGGCGGGACCGGAGCCGCGTTCTTCGACCGGATCTTCCTCAAGGAGGAGGAGCAGAAGGACGCGCCCCCGAAGCTCGAGGGAGCGAGCCTCGACGTCGTGGCCACTCCGCGCGGAGCGCTCCACCTCGTCCGCCCCGGTCAGAACGGCGCGCCCGCGACGCAGCTCGCGCGCGTCTCGCTCGCTCTCGCCGCCGCGGATGGCTCGCGCGGCGATCCGCTCTCCACGCAGCTCGGCTGGACTCCCGTGACGCCCGCGGGCGATCCGGGCGACGGCGGACTCTTCGCGGACGGGACGATCCTCGACACGGCGTCGGGCGACCGCGTCTCCGCGGGCGTCGTGGTCAAGCCGGTCGGCGATGGCTTCAAGATCTGGTGGGAGCTCGCCAAGAAGGAGCTCGCCGACAAGCGCAAGGTGCGGCTCGTCCTCGAGGTCCCGCAGGCGAAGGCGATCTCGCCCGTCGAGCTCCAGAGCCGGACGGGCGTGACGACCTCGCTCGACACGGCCTTCACGAAGGGCGGCGCGAGCTTCATCAAGCTCGAGGGGATCATCGAGCTCGCCCTCGGCTCGGGCGGCGACCAGATCAGCATCCACATGCCCGCGAACGCCGACCTCGAGGTCGAGCGCGTGGGCGACGGCCTCCGCTTCGAGATCGCGGGCGTGCCCGACGTGAAGGGCGACCTCCGCGTCCTCGGCTTCGGCCTCGCCAAGGCGAGCTCGCTCGCCGCGGGCCGCATCCGCGAGCTCCTCGAGCAGGCCCAGACCGCTCGCCGCGAGGGCCGCCTCGAGGAGGCGCGCCAGACCTACGTGCGCCTCGCCCGCGAGTTCTCGCACGACAAGCCCGTCGCCTCGCGCGCGCTTCGCGACGCCGAGCTCCTCTCGACGCAGGCGGACCGCCTGCTCGAGGCCGTCAACGCGGCCGCCGAGGACGCGGACGAGCTCGGCCTCATCGAGCTCGACAAGGCGGCGCACGCGTGGGCCGAGGCTCTGGCCAAGGCGTTCCCGGGCGCGCCCCAGCTCTCGAAGGCGAACGCGTCCGTCGCGCGCGCCGACGAGCGGCTCGCGAAGAGCCAGAACGCCGCGAAGGGCCTCCGCGCGCGCGACCTCGTCCAGCGCGCGATCCGCCACCGCGAGGCGCACCGGAACAGCCTCGCGCGCACGATCTACGAGTACGTGATCGCCACGTTCCCCGCGGACGACCCGAACGTGAAGGACGCGAAGGAGCGGCTCGCCGCCATGCCGCCGGCCGGGGAGGGCGAGTAGATGCCCGTCGCGATCGGTCTCGACATCGGACGCGCCTCCGCGACCGCGGTCTCGATCCGCAAGAAGGGCGGCTCGCTCTCGCTCGAGCACGTCGTCCACGTCTCGCTCGACGACCTCCGCGAGCAGGGCGTGGACATCGAGAAGCCGACCGAGATCGCGCGCGCGCTCGCGCCGCGCTTCCTCGCGCGCGGCGTGAACACGCGCGGCGGGAACATCGGCGTCTCCGGCAAGGACGCGATCATCCGCTACGCGCACCTCCCGCCCATGCCGCCGTGGCGGCTCGCGCTCGTCATGCGCTACGACATCTCCGACGTCGAGGAGAAGACGGGCGCGCCCCTCTCCGCGGACTGGAAGCTCGTCGGCGCCGCCGAGGACGGCGGCTCGCTCGTCCTCGTCGCCATGGCGAAGGACGAGCGCGTCACCGAGTGGGTCGAGGCCTTCGCGAAGGCGAACCTCGAGCCCGGCTCCGCGAGCCCGCGCCCGGTCGCGGTCGGCGACGCGTACCGCTTCCTGGGCGAGGACGCCGCCGAGGGCACGACGCTCGTCCTCGACATCGGCCGCACCTCGACGGAGATCGCGATCGTCAAGCAGGGCGACCTCCTCTTCGCGCGCTCCGTGAACCAGGGCGGCCAGGTCCTCACCGAGCGCGTCGCCAAGCACTTCGACATCGACATGGACGAGGCCGAGCGCTGCAAGCTCGAGGGCCGCGGCCCGAAGGGCGAGGGCCTCTCCGCGATCCTGGATCCGGGCTTCGAGCAGCTGGCGAAGGTCGCGCGCGCCTCGCTCGACTTCGCGAAGACGCAGCTCAAGCTCCCGAAGCTCACGATCGACCGCGTCGCCGTCACGGGCGGCGCCGCGCGCCAGGAAGGGCTGGTCGAGGCGATCGCCGAGGCGCTCTCTGTCCCGGGGAAGAAGTTCGACCCGCTCGCGGGGATCGACACCGCGCCCACCTCCGAGCGGGATCGCACCGAGGCGGGCGAGCACGGCATGGAGTCGGCCGCGGCGTGCGGCCTCGCGCTCGCGCGTCTCATGACGACCGCGGTCGCGCTCGACCTCCTCCCGAACGCGCTCAAGAAGCGCCGCGAGTGGCGCGAGCGGACCGTCTGGGTCTACGCGGCGGGCGTCGCGCTCGCGCTCTACCTGATCGTCGCGGGCTCGTTCGCGATCTCGCGCAACTCGGGCGAGAGGGCCCGCGCGGCGGGCCTGAAGAAGGCGAAGGCGACGGTGGACGAGCGGGTCGCCGCGAAGGACGCGCTCGCGGTCGAGAACACGAACCGCGCCAAGAACCTCGCCGCGCTCGCCGCGCGCGTGAAGCCGAGCTACCACACGTCGTCGCTCCTCGCGGCGCTCGCGCGCGAGCTGCCTCCGCGCGCGGCGATCTCCGAGCTCGAGCTCGCGCGCGACAAGGACAACAAGGACCCGGGCGGCCCCTTCCGCTTCGAGATCAAGGGCACGATCGACAACGCGCAGAGGGATGCGCTCGAGGTCCTCGACGCCTTCGAGAAGAGCCTGAACCGCGACCCCGACGTGGGCGAGGCCAAGGTCAACCCGAAGGCGGACGGTCCCGTCATCGAGTTCACGCTCACCGTGAAGCCGAAGGGAGCGAGCTGAATGGACCTCGAAGCCGTCTGGCAGGAGCACAAGAGGTTCATCGCCACCGTCGGCGGCGGCGCGCTCGTGTTCGGGCTCGTCTCCATGGGCGTCGGCGGCTACGAGGCGAGCGCCGACCAGCTCGCGCGGCGGAACGCGAAGGAGAACGCCGAGGTCCTCACGGCCCTCCAGGGCCTCCGCGGCCAGGAGGCGGCGGAGAAGGGCAAGAAGCAGGCCCTCGAGGACAAGGCCCGCCCCGCGATCGAGAACGCCGTCACGTTCCAGGTCGCGAAGCCGTTCCTCATGACCGAGGACGACAAGAAGAACCCGACGATCGCCTTCGCGCGCCGCCGCTCGCTGGCGTCGGACGAGGTCGGCAAGAAGGCCGACACGAAGGGCGCCAAGATCCCGCGGAAGAACGCGAACCAGCCGAGCCTCGGCTTCGAGGAGGACGTGACCGTCGAGGGCTCGCGCGCCGCCGAGATGCTCGCGCGCTGCGACGTGACGCGCACGGTGGTCACCGCCGCGCTCGACGTCGGGATCATGAAGGTGGACGACGTGCGCCAGCCCGGGGCGACCTACGAGCCGCTCGAAGGCGGCGGGGGCTTCCTCCGGAGGATCCCGGTCAGCATCGTCTTCGAGGGCACGACGCTCCAGCTCGCGCAGCTCCTCGGCAAGTTCGAGCAGGAGAGCGCGGGCAAGTTCCTCGAGCTCGGCACGTGCCGCGTCACGCGCACGCGCGACTCGCGCCCCGAGGAGGGCCGCCTCACGATCGAGGTCGAGCTCGCCGCGCTCACGATCGAGAAGGAAGCGCCCGTGGACGCCTCCTCGACCCCCGCCGGCAACGACAGGCGCCCGACGCGGCGGCGGAGGGACTGACCATGAGCTTCCTGATCACCAAGGAGAAGATCGTCTTCGCGGTCTCCCTCGTCGTGACGCTCTCCTCCTTCACCGGCATCCGCAAGCCCGTGACCGAGGACCTCCCGAAGGTCCCGGCCGAGGAGGCGCCCCGCCCGCCGCGCGTGACGGTCCCGATCCCGGCGCTCCACCCGGAGAAGCCGCTCGAGGCGAACGCGCGCGACCCCTTCGTGCCCGCGAGCGCCTGGGCCGCCGCGACGCCCGCTCGCCTCGGCGCGCTCCCCGATCCGGCCACTCCTCGCATCCTCCCCTCGGGCGCCCGCGGCGCGGTCGTGATCCTCGAGAAGGACCCCAGGGCCGTCGAGAACGAGCCCGACCCCGCTCCTCCGAAGAAAGATGAGGAGGGCGGTAAATGAGTCACGTCCACTCCTCTGCGCCTCTGCGTCTCTGCGCCTCGGCGTTGATCACGCTGGTCTGCTTCTCCACGCTCTCTCTCCGCGCACTCGCTCAAGACGAAGCGCTCGACGCGGACCCCCGGCCCTACGACAAGGTCTGGCTCACCTCCTCTCCCGACACGCCGATCGAGTGCACGATCATCGAGAGCGGCGATCCGGGGAAGGTGAAGTTCAAGAAGAAGGGCGAGACGATCGAGGTCACGGTGGACACCGGCCAGATCGTGAAGCGGCTCCCGCGTCAGACGCCGCTCGATGCGCTCAAGGAGCGGTCCGAGCGGATCAAGGCCGGCACGGCCGACGAGCACCGCAAGCTCGGCGACTGGGCGTGGCGCGCGGGCCTCGAGCCCGAGGCGCTCGTCGAGCTCAGGAAGGCCGTCTCCACCGCCGCGGACGCGACCGCGAGCATCCCGTTCCGCGCGCGGCTCGCGCGGGTCCTCCTCCTCCGCGCGGGTCACGTCGACGGCGACGAGCGCGACCAGGTGTTCGAAGAGCTGGTCAAGCTCCAGAAGAAGTGCGCCAAGGAGAACGCCCTCTCGCCCGAGGTCGAGCTCGGCATGGGCCGCGCGCTCCTCGCTCAGGGGATCGCTCCGCCCGCGGTGCCGCACCTCGAGCGCGCGCGCGACGGTCTCGCGAAGGAAGCCTCGGGCCCGCCCGTCACCGAGGAGCCCCCGGCGAAGCCCGTCGTCAAGGTGGACGAGCCTCCCAGGAAGGAGGAGCCGCCGAAGAAGGACGACAAGAAGAAGGACGACGGCACGCGCCCGATCGGCCCGCGCCGCGGCGACCGCGACGGCGAGGGCGGCAACCGCGACAAGAAGCCCGTCGTCCAGCCCAAGATCGAGGCGGTTCCGAGCGAGGACCACTCGCAGGAGAAGTGGCCGGGGATCGTCTCGGACCGCCGGCTCGTCTACCGCGAAGTCCTCCTCGCGCTCGCGGAGGCGTACATCAAGACGGACCGCGCCGCCGACGCCGTGGCCGCCCTCGGCCCGCTCGTCGAGGCGTGGCCGCAGGACAAGGCGGGCCTCGCGCTCCGCGCGCGCGCGCGCCTCGCGGTCGGCGACTCGAAGGGCGCGGTCCTCGACCTCGCGCCCGCGATCGCGGCCTACCCCGAGGACGCGGCGCTGATCCGCGACCGCGGGATCGCGAGCTACGTCGCGGGCGACCTGGACGCGGCGAAGGCGGACCTCGAGAAGGCGCTCGCGCAGGGCCTCGACGACCCGCGCTCGGCGCACGCGCATCTCGGCTTCGTGCACCTCCGCCGGGGCTTCTTCAAGGCGGCGAAGGCCGCGTTCGACGCGGCGAGCTCGAGCGAGGTCTACGGCCTGGCGAAGCTCGGCCTCGGCGTCCTCGCCGAGCTCCAGGGGCGCGCGGACGACGCGGCGACTCTGTACGAGGAGGCGCGGCCGCTCCTCGAGGCGGACGGCCTCGTGAGCTACTCGATCGCCCTCGCGCGGATCCGCGGCGCGCGGCTCGAAGACGCTCGCAACGCGATCAAGGTCGCCCTCCGCGAAGGGCTGCCGTTCCCCGTGGGCGCGCGCATCCTCGCCGTGATCGCGCGCAACAAGGGCGACGCGAAGGGCGAGCTCCGCGCTCTCGAGGAGCTCGTGGGCTCGGGCTCGACCGGGAGCGCGGACGACCTCTACGCCCTCGGCCGCGCCTACGCGGGCGTCGAGCGCGTCGAGGACGCCCGCCTCACCTTCGACCGCGCGATCGCTGCGGTCGCGACGCACGTGCCCTCGCTCCTCGGCGCGGGGTGGGTGCGCTACGTGACGGACGACCGCGAGGCCGCCCGCGACTTCTTCCAGAAGGCGCTCACCCTCGCGAGCGCCAAGCAGGCCGACCCGACGGCGCCCGCGACGCCCGACATCATCTTCGCGAAGCGCGCCTTGAAGAACCTCGAGGACGCCCGCACGCGCAAGGTCTGGGTCGAGCGCTTCGACCGCGAGGACGGCGACGTGAAGAACGGCTGGACCCCGATCCTCGGCTACGGGATCGAGATCGGGATCAAGGGGAAGAAGCTCGTCTTCGAGGGCTCGCAGAAGAGCGAGCAGGACGGCGGCAAGACGCGCCTCATCCGCGAGGTGACCGGCCAGACGGTCCTCAAGGTCGAGGCCAAGCTCGACCTCTCGAAGGCGCCCGCCGACGTGCGCGCCGGGATCCGCTTCGAGACCGAGAAGGGGAGCGCGATCCTCTACCGCGACGGCAACTCGCTCTGCACGGCGACCTCGCTCCAGGGCATGCAGATCACGAGCGACCCCGAGAAGATCTTCGCGTGGCCGAAGGACGACCGGCCGCACATCCTCGCGATCGAGATCGAGGACCCCGCCATGGGGATCGTCTCGTTCTGGCTCGACGGCGAGCGCCGCGCCGACGTGAAGATCGCCCAGATGGGCCGCGCGGCGAAGCCCGTCGTCTCCGTCTTCACCGCGGCCCCGGTCGACAAGTCGTTCGTCGTCACCGTCGAGGAGGTCCGCATCTACGCCCAGAAGCCCGTGACTCCGGGCAAGAGCGGAGGCTTCTGATGCGCGACCAGCGCGACCGCGGTGCTCGAGGCTTCACGATCGTCGAGCTGCTCGTCGTCATCGCCGTGATCGGCGTCCTCACCGCGATCGCGTTCCCCGTCCTCGCGGGCGTCAAGCGCGGCCAGAAGTCGAAGGCGACGAAGCTCCTCATCGAGAACCTGAAGCTCAAGATCGAGGAGTACGCGGCCGACTTCGGCGACTACCCGCCCTCCAACCCGAAGGTCCTCGGGCTCCCGTCGAACGGGACGAACGACGGGATCGAGTGCCTCGTCCGCTGCCTCACGACGAAGCGGAAGAAGGGCCCTTACTACGAGGCCCCCGAGGAGCAGCTCAAGAACACGGACTCCGACAAGCTCGTGAGCGGCAACCCGACGGACTCCGTCATGACGACGCGCGAGCTCTTCGAGCTCGTGGACGCGTTCGGGAACCCGCTCGTCTACATCCACAACGCCGACTACGACTCGGGGCAGAAGGTCCGCCTCGGCGACGAGAACGGCGAGGGCGAGACGATCGTCGTGAAGGCGGCGAAGTCGGCGAAGACGGGCCAGTACCACGGCCTCCGCAGCTTCCAGCTCATGAGTGTCGGCCCCTACCCGCAAGTGGACCGCACCGACGACGACGTCACGTCGTGGAGCACGGGCGAGTAGCGCCATGCGTCGCCGCCTCGGCTACACGCTGCTCGAGCTCCTCACGGTCGTCGCGATCGTGATGATCCTCCTCTCGATGGGGGTGGGGGTCGTGGCGAAGCTCGGGAAGCGGAACGAGCTCGAGGCCACCACCAACACGGTGCGATCGCTCGTCCGGCGCGCACGGAACAAGGCCCGCGAGGAGCGCGCCCCGGCGCTCGTCGAGCTCGACGTGGAGGGCGGCGAGGTCCGCTCCTTCACGCGCGAGACGCTCACCCTCTTCCGCTTCGAGGCGGACCAGCTCTCGGGCGCGATCACTTACGCCGGGGCCGAGGACGACTCGCCGAAGACCGGGACGCCGAAGAAGCTCCCCGAGTACGAGATCAAGGGCAGCTACTCGGTCATGGGGATCGTCGCCGGCGCCGACTCGACGGACACCGGAAAGCTCGGCTCCGCGCTCGAGTTTCGCCGCCCGGGCTCCTGCGTCCTGCTCGCCGACCGTCCGGCGCTCTCGCCGATCGAGGGCGTCGCGATCGAGGCGTGGGTCCTGCCGGCCAAGCTCGAGGACCAGATCCCGAAGAAGTCCGACGACCGCGCGACGCGCACCGACGACATCGAGAAGCGCGTCAAGCTCGCGGGCACGCCGCCCACGCCGACGCCCGACCGCTCGATCCAGTTCTGGGACCGTCACCCGGACGACCCGCCGCTCTTCACGGTCGTGCGGAAGGGCAAGGCCTTCGAGGTCGCCGTCACCGGGAACTACGCGATCCAGCTCGCCGTCACCGGCCCCGTCGGCAAGACGGGCGGCGAGGTCACCTACGTCGCTCGCAGCGAGGACCTCGCCCTGCGCCCCGACAAGTGGGCGCGGATCTCTCTCGCCTTCGACGGCCGGGAGCTCTCCTGCGCGATCGACGGGATCCGCCGCTCGCTCGTCGCGGTGAAGGGCTACGACACTCAGCCCGAGCGTCTGATCCGCGACCGCTCGCCGCTCGTCTTCTCCGACCCCGATCCCGACCGTGCCTTTGCCGGAGTGATCGACGAGGTCAAGCTTTCGGGCATCCTCCGCCTCGAGCGCGTCACGATCCCGAAGAACATGGCGCTCCTCGCGCCCACGGTCGAGATCGGGTTCGACGCGCTCGGCGGTCTCGACCCTCTCAAGCATCCCGAGCCGGTCGTCTTCTGGCTCTCGGACCACGAAGAGGCTCTCAAGACTCTCGAACCCCCTGCCCCCGAGCCGGGCAAGACCACCGAGAAGAAGAAGCCGGAGGCCGAGGGCAAGGGCGCCACCGACCGGGCCAAGCAGGCGAAGCTCGCGGATCTGGTCTCGAAGATCCCCGACGGCCGCGTCCACAAGGTCGCCGTCGAGCTGACCGGCATCGTGACGGGAGTCGGACGATGAAAGTCACGATGACGAGCAGAGCGTGGAGGAGCGTTCCTTTCGTCTCCTTGACGCAGAGGCGCAGAGACGCAGAGACGCAGAGGGGTGGTCAGCCACTCCTCTGCGTCTCTGCGCCTCTGCGTCTCTGCGCTGAAAAACCACAGGGACGCTCCTCCCAGTTCGG
>CAZYLP010000099.1:0-15269 GCA_964648345.1 uncultured Planctomycetota bacterium | reverse complement strand
GGCCGCGAAGCCCGCGTCGCCTTCGAGGCGCGAGGAGCAGAACGCGTCGGCGATCGCCTTCGGCGCGTTGCGGACGACGAGCGAGCCCTGGAGGCAGAGCGCGAGCCGCTCGACGAGACGGCGCGCGCGCGCCTCGAGGTCGGAGAGGTCGGTCATCTCGTCCTTGAGCGCGTCCACGAACGCATCGAGCCGCGAGTCCGCGCCGCGGGCGCGCTCGACCTCGGCGAGGACCGCCTCGAGCGAGCGCGGCTCCTTGCCGATCGCGCGGAGGACGTCGAGGCAGATCACGTTCCCCGACCCCTCCCAGATCGAGTTGAGCGGGGAGTCGCGGAAGAACCGCGGCATGGGCGACTCCTCGACGTAGCCGTTGCCGCCGTGCGACTCGAGGGCCTCGTAGACGTACGCGGGCGTGCGCTTGCAGACCCAGTACTTCGAGACCGCGGTCGCGAGCCGGCGGAACGCGTCCTCCTGCTCGTCGCCCGAGCGGTCGTAAGCGTGGGCGAGGCGGAGCGCGAGGTGCGTCGCGGCCTCGGACTCGACGATCAGGTCCGAGAGCACGTTCTTCATGAGCGCGTGGTCGGCGAGCTTGCGGCCGAACGCGGCGCGGTGGGTCGCGTGGTGCGCGGCCTGCGCGACGGCGCCGCGGAGGACCCCGAGCGAGCCGAGGACGCAGTCGAGGCGCGTGTGCGTGACCATCTCGATGATCGTCGGCACGCCGCGGCCCTCCTCGCCCACGAGGCGCGCGTACGCTCCGTCGAGCTCGATCTCGCTCGACGCGTTCGAGCGGTTCCCGAGCTTGTGCTTGAGCCGCTGGAGGAACATGCGGTTCCGCTCGCCCGAGGGCGTCCAGCGCGGCATGAGGAAGCACGAGAGGCCGCCCGGCGCCTGGGCCAGGACGAGGAACGCGTCGCACATGGGCGCCGAGCAGAACCACTTGTGGCCCGTGAGGCGGTAGGCGCCGCCGCCGATCGGCTCGGCGCGCGTCGTGTTCGCGCGGACGTCGGAGCCGCCCTGCTTCTCGGTCATGGCCATGCCGATCGTCGTGCCGTTCTTCTCGGCGGCCGGCCTGAAGCGCGGGTCGTAGGCGAGGCGCAGGATCCTCGGCTCCCACTCCTTCGCGAGGTCGGGCTGCTTCCTGAGCGCCGGGACCGCGGAGAAGGTCATGGTCACGGGGCAGCCGTGGCCCGACTCGACCTGCGCGCCCACGATCGTCATGGCGGCGCGCGCGACGTGCGCGCCGTCGCGCGGCTCGATCCACGGGAGCGCGTGGAGCCCGTTCGAGAGCGAGATCCGCATGAGCTCGTGCCACGCGGGGTGGAACTCGACCTCGTCGATCCGGTTGCCGTAGCGGTCGTGCGTCCTGAGGACCGGCGTGTTCTCGTTCGCCTGGACGCCGAGCGCGAGCGTCTCCGCGCGGCCCTGGAGCGCGCCCCAGCTCGAGATCCGCTCGTGGGCCCACGAGCCGCCCTCGCGCTTCACGGCATCCACGAGCGCGAGGTCGCTCGTGTAGATGTTGTAGTCCACGAGCGGCGGGACCTGGTTCTTGACCTCGTGGGTCGCGGGGCGGGGCTCGGTCATTCTCCGGTTCTACTTCTTCGGCTTGCCCGCGGGCAACGGCGGCAACGCCTCGGCGCCCGCCGAGCGGGCAGGACTCCTGGGTTGGAGGCGGAGATCGCCCTTCTCGGGGTCACGGAGGAGCGGGTCCACCCCGTAACTCCCGCCCTCCTCGGCGACCGGGAGCTTGGGCTTGCTCCGCGCGGCGTCGTCCACGGCGAACCAGACGTTCCGCGCGATCTTGAAGGTGTCCGCCGCCGTGTTGGGCCCGACGTTCACCGCGGTCCCGACCTCGCTCGCGCGGAAGACGATGATGTTGTCCGTGAAGACGCCGTTCCGGCACGGGACGAAGCCCTCGGCGGTCGTCTCCTGGAGGATCCTGAAGCACCACTTCCGCGGCCGGTAGAAGGTGTTGAAGCGCACGACCGCGCCGTCCACGCCGACGAACGCGATCGGAGAGACGGACCCCTCGAAGGTGCAGCCCTCGACGACGATCTCCTTCGCCTCGAAGCCCTCGGGCTTGGGGCGGAAGTAGGGCATGCCCGTCGAGCCGCCCACGTTCACCGAGCGCTCGCCCGCGTGGACGAACTTCGAGCGCGCGATCGTGATGCTCCGCGTGCCGCCCTTGCACTGGACGCCGCTCGAGCGCGGCTCGTCCTCCGGGGAGCGGATCGTGCAGCCCTCGATGCGTCCTCGGTGGCAGCCGACCATGTCCACGGCCGAGCCGCCGCGGCCCCACTTCTCGATCGTGCAGCGCTCGAGGAGGAAGTCGTCGAGGCCCGAGAGCTTGATCCCGTCCTCGTTGCCGCGGCCGCCGCACTCGCGGACCGTCACGTCGCGGAGGATCACGTGGTGGGACGGCGTCTCGAAGCTCCCGCCGTCGTCGA
The DNA here is from genome assembly GCA_964648345.1 of uncultured Planctomycetota bacterium. Taxonomy (GTDB): domain Bacteria; phylum Planctomycetota; class J058; order J058; family JACQDU01; genus CAZYLP01. The sequence continues at coordinate 12,828 of CAZYLP010000099.1, read as the reverse complement.
TGTTGAGCCCGTTCGCGCGCGAGCCCTCGAAGACGAGGTTCACGAGCTCGAGGTGCGTCACGTCCGAGAGCTGGAGGCAGGTGTTGCCGCCCTTGATCACGGGCGCGTTCTTCGAGTCCACGCCCGCGATGACGATCGGTTTCCCGGGCGAGCCGTGGAGATTCGTGAAGGAGAAGCCGCCCTCGTACTCGCCCGGGGCGAGGAGGACGCGCGTGCCGGGTTTCGCGTCAGCGAGCGCGCGCCGGAGCTCGTCGCGGCCGGACACCTTGACGTCGCCGGCCGCGGCGACGGATGGTGTGAGGACCAGAAGCACCAGGAGGGCCGTCACGCGCATGCCGGATTCTACTCCTCCCGCGAGGCCGTCCCGCCCGCTCCGCGCTCTCGTCGTCCTCCTCCTGGCGTCCGCCGCGTGGATCCCGCTCGTCCACGTCTTCTTCAAGCCGCGCGCCGACCGCGCCGCGCTCGCGGGGCCGATCCTCGCCGCGCAGCTGCGCCTCTGGACGGACCCCGCCCTCCGCGCGAAGGAAGTCGAGCGCATGCGCGGCGCGAACAACGAGTGGGACTTCATGGGCCGGACGTTCCTCGTCCTCGCGCTCGCCGAGCTCTCGCTCCGCGAACCGGCGACCACTCCGCGCAACCTCGAGGTCATGGACCGGATCATCGAGGAGACGATCGCCCTCGAGAAGGAGAAGGGCGTCCACTTCTTCCTCCTCGGCTACTCGAAGACCTCGCCCTGGAAGAACCAGCCGCCGCGGAGCGTCTTCCTCGACGGCGAGATCGCGCTCATGCTCGGAGCGCGCCGCATGATCGCGGAGCGCGCCGACTTCAAGGCGCCCTTCGCCGAGCGCGTGCGCTACTCCGAGGAGTACATGCGCAAGGGGCCCGTCCTCTGCGCGGAGAGCTACCCGGACGAGTGCTGGACCTTCTGCAACACGGCCGCGCTCGCGGCCATGAAGCTCTCGGACGCGCTCGACGCCACCGACCACAAGGCGTTCTTCGCGGAGTGGCTCGCGAGCGCGAAGAAGAACCTCATCGAGCCGAAGACGGGCCTCCTCATCTCGAGCTTCCGCGTGGACGGCGGCTTGAAGGACGGCCCGGAGGGCTCGTCGATCTGGTTCGCGGCTCACTGCCTGCGCCTCGTCGACGACGCCTTCGCGCGCGATCAGTACGCGCGCGCGAAGGCCGAGCTCGCGCGGAGCGCGTGCGGCTTCGCCTGGGCCCGCGAGTGGCCACCCTCGGCGGCCGCCTACCGCGACATCGACTCGGGCGTCGTCGTCCCGATCGTCGAGGCGAGCGCCGGCTCGAGCGGCTGCGCGTTCCTCGCGGCGAGCTCGTTCGACGACCAGGAGCTCTGGGACGGGCTCATGACGACGCTCGACTTCGCGGCGTTCCCCGTGAAGGACGGGGACGCCCGCCGCTACACGGCGAGCAACCAGGTGGGCGACGCCGTGCTCGTCTACTCCATGCTCCAGGGGCCGCTCTGGAAGAAGGCGGGGGCGAAGTGATCGGACCCAGGCTGAGCCTCGCGCCGCGCGGGCTGCTCGTCGCGGCGGTCGGGCTTGCGGCCGCGTTCCTCGTCCTCCACGGCTGCGGGCTCCGCGAGGAGATGCGCTTCCTTTCGGGGACGCCGGCGAACGTGACGAAGGGGATGCTGTACGGGGCGTTCTACTTCGTGTTCGTGCTGGTCGTGCCGCCGTTGGTGATGGCGGCGGCGGTGCTGGGCGTGATGGACGCTCTCGGCGGAACCGAGAACGAGAACGAGAACGAGAACGAGAACGAGTGAATCGAGGCAGGACAGGGAGCAAGCGCGGAGGGCGGCTCGTCGCCCGGCCTTGGATGGCCGGGCTCAATATGGCGTGGAACCACACGTTTTGTGAGGCGCCCTGCCCTGCTCAGTTCCTGCTTCTAGCTCAGGAGAGCCCGAGCGTCTTGGTCCGCGCGCCGATCGACGCGTAGACGAGACCCTCGTTGCTCTCCACGATCTGACCTACGAAGGAGCGGCTCTCGACTGTCACGAGCTTCAAGTCGAGGCGCTGCTCCTCCTCCTTGCGGGTCACCTTCTCGGAGACCTGCGCGGCGTCGAGGAGCCGCTCCTGCTCCACGTCGCGACGAGCCTGGAGCTCATCGCGAAGGGCGCCGAGAGACTTCGCTGCGAGCGGGACGGCCTTCTTCGGCTTCTCGCTCCGGCGCGTCTCGCGGAAGAGCGCCTCCGTGCCGTAGCAGAAGCAGACGAGCGGCATCCAGACCTCGGCGAAGTACTCGGCCGTCGGGGCGAGCTCCACGCCGGCGAGCTCGCCGTCGAGGAAGAACAGCGCGCCCGTCTGGCCCGGCAGCCGCTCGAAGCGGCTCGCGTACTGCGTGAAGTAGCTCCGCTCGCCGACGACGATCTGCTCGAGGTGACCCTTCGAGTGGTGACCGAAGCGGGCGTTGAGCTTGGCGATGGGCTCCCAGAGCTTGCCGTAGTTCACGGTGCCGCGGAGCGAGAGCGCCTTCTCGCGGAGCGCGAGCGGCAGGACGAAGAACCACTGCTCGCGGCCCTCGAGGAAGCCGCCCTGGCCCTGCTGGACGCAGTTCGCGTCGGAGAACATGCGCTTCTGGCCCGAGCCGAGGAAGCCCGACGCGCAGAGAGCGTGGTTCTGCCGCTTGTCCTGGATGTAGCCCATCTGCATGGGCACGATCGCGACGCCCTCGGGCTCGGCGGCGGCCTCGAGCTCCATGTTGCCGTAGCCCTTCACCGCCGAGAGCTTGAGCGCCGAGAGCGGCGGCAGGAAACGCGTCCCGACGTCCTCCCCCTTCTCATCGGTGCCGACGAGCGGGATCACGGCCATGGGGCCGCTGCGCTGCGCCGCGCCCACGCGGAAGCGGTCGAGGTCGAGGCCGAGGATGTCCAGGTTCAGCGTGCGAGCCACGAGCCCGCCTCCTTCTCGAGGCGCGCGAGGCGCGAAGAGAGCGCCGCGCGCGTGAAGTCGTCGCCCCCGCCGAGCGCGAAGAGCTCGAACAGGAGCGAGGGGAAGTCGTCCTGGTGCCAGACCTCGAGCTCGCGCGCGCCCGGTGCCGGGCGGCGGAGCGAGAGGTCGTCGGCCCGCGAGAACTTCGAGTTGACGAGCACGACCGGGGTCGCGACCCCGGCGCGCGGGAGCGCGTCGAGGACGAGCGCGAGGTCGCCGGCGGCGCGGTTCTCGTAGCCGTCGGTCACGATCGCGACCAGGTCGGGTGCGCCCTCGAGGGCCTCGAGGAGCGTGCCCGCGAGGTCGGTCGCGCCCTCGGGTGTCGGGAACGGCGGCTCGCCGCGGCCGCCGGCCGCGAAGACGCGGAGCTCCTTCACGCACTGCTCGAGGACGAGCGTGAGCGCGACCGACTGGGCGATCGTGCAGTACTCGCGCTCGCCGTAGCCGCGCGTGGACGCCGACGCGTCGAGGACGAGCGCGAGCGCGCCCTCGAAGCGCGGCAGGCCGCGCGACGCGAGCTCGGCCGCCTTCGTGACCGCGGTCTTGAGCTCCTTCGTCGTGCCGCCCCGGTAGAGGTGCACGAGCGCCGAGGAGATCTCGCCGCGGTTCGTGGCCGTGACCGTCTTCGGCGCCTCGGGCCGCGCGGGCTCGGCGTAGAGGAGGTGGATCTCCGAGTGGTGCTCGTTCTCGTCGCGCTCCTTGCCCTCGGGGGCCGGGCCGTGGCGGTAGAGCCACGGCAGCACCTTCTCGAGGCGCACCGCCTTCGAGCCCGCCGCGCGGAGGTGCGTCAGGACGTACTTCGGGTCCTCGCCCTTCGCGCACGCGCGCGCGACGTCGCGGCCGAGCGCGTGCTCGATGATGTCCACGAGCGTGGGCCGGCGATCCCGCGCGAGGCCCGCGAGGTCCGGGTGCTCGGCGAGGAAGCGGAGGATCGCGCGCGTCGTGTGCTTGTGGTTCGCCTTCGCGCGGCGGACGGCGAGGAAGACCGTGAGCACGGTCTCGGCCGGGAGCCGGACGAGGAGGAACGACGTGACGCGGTCGAGGACCGCGCGCGTCTGCGAGGAGAAGCCGTCGCGCGAGCCGCGGAGGAGCTCGAAGAGAGCGCGGGCCTGCTGCGCCGGCGTGACGCCCTCGGCCGTCGCGGCGAGGGCGTAGAGGTCGGGGGAGCGGTCGTAAGCGTCGCGGTGCTGCGGGTCGTCGTCGCCCGGGGTCTCGCCCTTCTTCTTGCGGAGCGAGAAGGGCGGCGCCTCCGTGCGGAGGTGCTCGAGGATCGGGGTGATCGTGGAAGACTTCAAGGCTGTGAGCTCCATCGCCGGGAGACGGCGCGCGGTGACGGGACCTGTCACGCGCAAGCATGCCAGGTTGGGACGATGAGGTGGCGCTTTGGACGTTTACTCGTGCGGGGCGCGAGTAAACGTCCAAAGCGACGGATGAAGTCGTGCCAGAATCGAGGCGTGAAGCGTCGTCGTGTCGTCGTCGCGATCTCGTGCGCTGTCCTGGTCGCCCTGCTCGGCGGCTACAGGCCGGACCGCCCGTCGTTTCGAACGCCACGAAAGGCTCGACATCGACTTGGACAGCCGCCTGAATCCAGACCGAGTGCACGAATTCGCGCTCGACCCGACTGGTCGGTGGCTCGCGACCGCCTATGGCCCGAGCGTCTACGTCTGGGACGTCTCTGCGGGGAAGGTCGTGAAGCGGCTCCGGCTCGGCGAGTCCGATGTCCTGTCGATCGGCTATGTCGGCCCGGGCCTTCTCCTCGCGGGCGACGAGACGGGCGACCTCCGCCTCGTCGACACGCCCAGCGGGAGGTTCGCTCGCGGATCTCGTTCGGCCAGAAGATCGCGTTCGAGGTCTCGCCGGACCCTTCCGAGTCCCTCGCCGTCGTCTTGACGTCCGATAAGAGGCTGCACCTCGTGTCTCTCGACCCCCTCGCGAAGTCGAGAGAGCTCGTCCTCGGCGAGGCGAGGCCGATCCGGACCGTGGTCAAGTTCCGCCCCGGCCACCAGGAGCTCCTCGTGAGCCGAGGCCCCGGGCATCTCGAACGCTGGAGCTACGACTCGCGTTTGCTGCGGCGCCTCCTCCCGAGATGAGGCGCCGCTTTGGACGTTTACTCGCGCCCGGCGCGAGTAAACGTCCAAGGCGACGCCGGAACGCGTGAGGAGTTGGCCCCCTCCCGGCTCTCCCCGTGAAGCGGAGGAGAACCGGGAGGAGGTCCAACCGGCGTGGTCGCTCACGCCGCCGGCTTCTGCTCGTCCGGCTTCGGCGCGCTCTTCGCGCGGCGATTCCGGGGCTTGAAGCCGAAGCCGAGCAGCTCGGGGCTCTCCATGCCGAACCGCGAGTTCAGCATGGAGCGGATCTCCTGGATGAAGATCCGGACCTCCTCGGCGCGGAGGTCACGCTCGTGCGCGAGCTTGCGCACCGTCGCGTGGGCCTCGCGAGTCTGCCGGAAGAGGCCGAGGTAACCCTCGACGATCTTCGCGAGCTCCTCGCGAGTCCGCGTGACGCCGGCGGTCGTGAACGACCCGTCCGCCGGGAGGCTGGCCTGGATGCCAGCGAGCAGCGACGCGAGCTGGATCTCCAGGAAGAGATTGCCGCCGTTCTTCACGGGGCACGCTCCTTATGGTGAAGGGTTGAGACCAGTCCCTGGTCCCCGGGTTCGACCCCCCTCGGGTCACGACGAGCACCACGTGGTGCTCATGGAGGTAGTGATGGAAGTGGGGGGGTCGGAGTACGAGATTCCGGGATTCTCTTAGGAGCACTCGCCGCCGTGGGTTGAGAGGTCGGGGAGTCTCCCCGGCACGACGGGATCGGACCCCGCCGCGTCGGGATCCGCGTGCGAGGAGTCGGGGAGAGGTCCCGGCGCGTCGAGCAGGGAGCGCGACCCGACGCGCTCGCATCCCTTCGCGCCGCGGAGCGATCCCGGGGCGGCGGGATGAGAGTGTGGGGCGCCGGGGAGGTATCCCGACCGGGCGGGAGGGAGCCCCGAGGTGTCGGGAGGCCTCGACGAGCCGGACGGGGAGACACCCCGACGTGTCGGGATGCCGCGTTGACGCGCAAAGGAGAGATCCCGAGACGCCGGGATGTGACGTCGAGCGGGCGACGAGCGACGCCGTCGCGTCGGGATGCGCGCCCGGACGGCGGGCGCTCATCTCGTCGCGTCGGGGTCGATCCCCGGCGCGGCGTGAGGCGATCCCGACCCGCCGGGATGAACTCCCGGCGCGGCGGTGTCCCGAGATGAGGCGCCGCTTTGGACGTTTACTCGCGCCCGGCGCGAGTAAACGTCCAAAGCGGCGGGTGCCGCCGCCGCCCGGAGCGCGGCGCGGATCCGATCGGCGAAGGCCTTCCCCTCGTCGAGGTCCTCCTTGGTCACCGGGAGAGCGCGCCACCCTTCCTGCACGAGCTTCGCGTTGCGCGTGTGGTCGAGGGCCCAGTCCGAGCGCGACGAGTGGTGGAGGAAGCTGTCGAGTTGGAGTGCGAGCTTCTCCGCCACGAAACCGACGTCGACGCGACACCCCGCGATCCTGAGCTGTGGTTCCCAGCCGCGGATCCGGTGCCGCCTCAGGAATCGATGGAGCGCGACCTCGAGCTCGCTCTCCGCTCGAGCGCGCCCAGCGGCGCGAGCGGCGATGAGCGCTCGGAGAACGCCGGCACCCGCAGCGTTGCGGGGGAGGCTCTCGAGCACGAGCTCGACCTCGCCGAGGTCCACGCCCCGGCGCGCGAGCGCGCGGTCGAGCGTCGCCTCGAGCTCGTCACGTGTGAGCACGCCCGCGAGGTCACACATCGTCCTCGCCCGTGAGGTCACCTTGACGCCGTAACCGGGCACCACGTGCCACCTCGGCAGACCGACACGGTAGACGGTGACGGTCTTGAATCGCGGCCGGCGCTTGCGAGGCACCGACACCTCGATCGCCGTGGGTGCAGCTCCGAGCCCGAGGAGCGCCGCGGCCGAGCGGTGCGAGATCACGGCGCCCGGCCCGGCGGCGAAGAAGGCCGCTCGCACCTTGCGGTCGAACGTGTCAGGGGAACCCGCGAGCGCGTAGACGCTCGAGTGCAGCGTCACGAGCCGGCCGTCGTCGAGGCGGCGCTGGATCGCATCCTTGTCGAGCCCGGCCGCGGTGAGCTGGGCGCGCGTGATCACGCCGTGCTGACCCGCAGCAAGAGTGGTGAAGTCGTTCATGGGTGTCCATTCGAGCAGGACACCCCGACTGCCAGCGCAGGGGATCCCACTTTGGACGTTTACGCGCGCCAGACGCGAGTAAACGTCCAAAGCGACGGGTCAACTCAACCGGCGAGCTCTTGCTCGACCGCCTCGCAGAACGCGTCGACCTCGGCCACCGAGGTCCCGACGTTCGGCGACACGCGGAGCCCCTTCGTCAACTCATCGCCCCAGGCGATCACCAGGAACCCGTGCTTCTCGAACAGCTTCTCGGCGAGCTTCGCGTGATCGACTCCATCGAACGCGATGAGCCCGATCCCGCACGAGTGCACCGGATCCGTGAGCACCTTCGCGCCCTTCACGCGCGCGAGCCGCTTCGACCACCGCTCCCTGAGATACCGGAGCCGCGCCGCCTTCCGCTCGAGCCCGAGCCGCTCGTTCCAGTCGAGGGCATCAGCAATGGCATTGTGCGCGGCCGCCGAGTGCGTCCCGATCTCCTCGAGCTTGCGGATGTCGGCCGTCTGCTTGGCGGTCGCCGTGAACAGCGGCCAGAGCTTCTCGAGCCGCTCCTTCCTCACGTAGAGGAACCCGGTCCCGTGCGGCGCCATGAGCCACTTGTGGAGGCTCGTCCCGAAGTAGTCGCACCCGAGCTCTGCGAGCTTGAACGGGAACTGCGCGAAGGACTGCGCCCCGTCCACCACCGAGTGCACGCCGCGCTGCCGCGCGATGTCGCAGATTCGCTTCACGGGGAGGATGTACCCCGTGCGGTTCGTCATGTGCGTCACGAGCACGACGCGCGTCTTCGCGGTGAGCGCCTTCTCGAAGCGCGCGACGATCTCGTCGTGCGTCGCCGGCATGGGGAACGGGATCGTCCGCAGCACGATCCCGTCGCGCCGCTCGCGCGCGCGCCACGCCTCGAGCATGCGGAAGTAGTCGTGGTCGAACGAGAGGACCTCGTCGCCCTTCGCGAGCTCGATCCCGAGCTGGCAGATCTCGAGCGACTCGGAGGCGTTCCTCGTGATCGCGAGCTCCTCCTTGTCGCAGCCGAACGCCGCGGCGAGCCGCGCGCGCACCGTCTCGATCGCGGGCTCCTGGATCCGCCAGAGGTAGTGGGCCGGGACGAGGTTCGCCTCGTCGAGCCGCCGCTTCACGCTCTCGTGGACGACCCGCGGCGAAGCTCCGACGCCCGCGTGGTTCAGGTTCACGATCCTCGCGTCGAGGACGAACTCCGCGCGGACCTTCCCCCAGAAGCTCTCGTCGGAGGCGAGCGCGTCGGGCGCCTTCCCCGCGGCGGCCGCTTCGAGGTCCTCGGCTCGCGCGATCGTGGAGACGGCGAGCGCGGCCGCCCCGGCGCCGAGGGCGCGCTTCAACAGGTCTCGACGATCGAGCGGCTCCACGGTCTCTCCCGGCCGAGGAGTCTAGCGGTCGAGGCCGCGCTCGCGCACGAAGCGAGCGATCCGCTCGAGCACCGCGTCGGGCGCGTCTCGCTGCGGCGAGTGGCCGCACTTCTCGAGGACGAGCGTCTCGCACGGACCGCGGACGCCGCGCTCGATGCGGCGCACTTGCTCGAGCGTCCCGTACTCGTCATCTGCTCCCTGGAGCACGAGGACCGGACACGTCACCGCCGCGAGCTTCTCCTCGATGCTCCACTCGCGAAAGCGCGGATCGAGCCAGGCGCCGGTCCATGCGTGGAGGAGCGGCCGGGCGTTCGCTCCGTGATGCTTCTCGAAGCGAGCGACGAGGTCCGCGTCGCCCAGCTTCGCGCGGAGGGCCGCGATGCTCTTCACGGTCACGTCCTCGACGAACACGTGCGGGGCGAGGAGGACGAGCCCCGCGACGGGCGCTTCGCTCGCCGGCTTCTCGCTGGCATGGATCAGCGCGATCGAGCCGCCGTCGCTGTGCCCGACGAGGAGTGGCTCCTCGATATCGAGGGCAGCGAGGAGCGCGGGGAGGTCCTCGCGCGCTTCGCGGTGCATGAAGTCGGGCGCGAACGGCTCCGCGAGCGGCGCGGAGCGGCCATAGCCTCTCCGGCTGTAGACCACCGCGCCGAGGCCGGTCCGTGCCGCGAGGCGCGAGGGGAAGTCGCGCCAGCCGCTCACCGAGCCGAGGCCTTCGTGGAGGAAGACGAGCGTGCGCCCGGTCGGAGGCCCGTGGCGCTCGTACTCGAGCTCGTGACCGCCGAGAGAGATCCTCAGGACGGGTCCAGGTTGTAGAACCACGCCTCGCGCGGGCGATACGGGTTGCCGCGCGGGTCCTGGCGCGTGCCGAACTCCTTCAGCAGCCGCTCGCGGAGCCCTGGCGCGATCGGCGGGTCGAGGAGCGGCCGGTCGATCCACTCGACCCAGCCGGCCTCGAGGGCGGCGCGGAGGATCCGCTCGCTCCACGCCTCGGGGAGGCGGGGGAGGAGCTGGCGCACTCCGATGAGGAGCTCGCCGCTCTCGCCGCCCACGTTCTTCGCCACGTCCTCGGGGCGCGCGAGGGCCTTCAGGACCGACGGCCCCGCCTTCTCGCCGGCCTTCGCGAGGAGCGCGACGATCCGGCCCGCGTCGGGCGAACGCGGGTCCGACGGGATCGCGAGGAGGCGCACGAGGTGATCGCGCTGCTCCTCGGTGAGCGACTCGGGCCTCGAGTCGAGGAGCGCGACGAACGACTTGTGGACGAGCGCCGTCGCGCCCGTCGCGGGCGGCGTCGGGAGCGGCGCGGTCGCGGCGGCGGCGAGCTCGGCGGGGAGCTCGACGCCCGTCTCGCGCGTGAAGTAGAAGTGCTCGGCGGCCGGGCTCGGGTGCGCGGCGCGGAGGGCGGCGAGGACGCGCTTCTTCGACTCGTAGCGCGAGGTCGCGGGCTTCGCGCGGCGGAGGAGGACGGACGCGCCGTTCAGGTAGACCTGGGCGCCGCCGCGCCACTTCGAGAGGTTCTTCATGGCCTCCTCGAAGCGGCGGTCGGTGTCCTCGGACTCGAGCGACGAGGTCTGCGTGAAGCGGTAGGCGCCGGACGCGAGCTCGTGGATCTCGTTCTCCGTCGGGACCTTCACCTCCGCGAGCGCGGAGGCGGCGTCCTCGAGGAGCGGAGAGATCTTGTCGGCGTTTCCGGAGTCGACTCCGAGCAGCTGGTGCAGCTGGGACGCGCTCATGGCCGCGTATCATGCCAGAGTCGCGGCCCGGCCTGGAAGCGGGACCTCAGCCTTCGGTCTGGGCCCGGTTCTTCCAGAGCTGGGCGCTCTTGTCGCGCCAGCTCCGCGGACGGGCGACCTCGCGCTCGTGGGCGGTGAGGATCCGCTCGGGCCGCTCCTTCGCCTGCTTGCGGGCGACCCACGACTCGGGCTTGCCGCGCCGGCAGCTCCGGCAGGCGTGCGAGACGTGGGCGAGACACGAGCGGCCGCACACGCGGCACGACCCGCCTTCGCGCTCTTCGCTCACGGATTCACACCCGCGGGGGCCCCGACGATCACCTCGTCGATCCGCCAGCCGTCGCGCACCTGGACGGTCGTGTCGACGAGAGCGCGGAGCCAGCTCGTCTCGTTGTACGGGAGGCCGTGACGCTCGCAGTAGGAGCGCACGATCACGGCCGCGCGGGGGAGGTCGAAGTGCGGCAGGGTCGGCGCGAGGTGATGCTCGACCTGCTTGGCGAGGCCGAGGAGCGTGAAGCGGAAGAACCAGTTCGTCTTCAGGTTCCTCGTGCTCGTCAGCTGGAGGAGGAGCGGGTCGTCGAAGTCCTCGACGACGGGGTAAGGCACGTGCGCCGGCGCGAAGATCGCCGCGAGGAAGACGCCGGGTCCGGTCGAGATGATCGCGAACGCGATGAGCGTCGTCGAGACCGGCAGGAAGAGGAGCGGGATGCCGATCCAGAACGCGTAGTGCCCGACGAGCCACGCGAGGTCCACGAGGAGCGCCGTCTTGTTGGTGCCCTTCGTGAAGAGCTGCGTGAACACGAAGTGGATGCTCGTGACCTTGAGGTCGATCAGCACGAGCGGCGCTCCGACGAGCCAGAACACCGGTGCCTGGAAGCGCTGCTGGAGCCAGCGGACGAGCGAGCCGTGCCGGGCGTGCTGCTTGGTGCTGAGCGCGAGGAGGCCCTGCTGGACGTCCGGGTCCTTCGTGCCCACGTTCACGTTCGGGTGGTGGAGGCTGTTGTGCTTGTGCCGCCAGTACACGATCGAGAGCCCGCCGAGGAGCGTGAAGCCCGCCTGGGCGAGGAGGTTGTTGACCCACGGGCGGTTGCTGGTCGCCGCGTGCGCGCCGTCGTGGCCGCACATGGCCGCGCCCGTCAGGAGCCAGGCCGAGAAGAGGCCGAGCGGGATGCTCTCGTAGAGAGGGTACGGATGGAGCGCGACCCAGAGGAGCCCCGCGATCGCGCCGCTCATGAGGAGGAGGAACTTGGCGTAGGTGGCGATCGGGGCGGGCCGGCCGAGGCCGGCGGCGCGCAGCTCATCGCGGAGATCCGCGAGCGAGGGGCGGGTGGTCGTGGCGATCAACGCGGAGCCGCTCGCAGCTTCTTCTCGGCGGCGAGCTGCCGGACTTCGGCCTCGGTGGCGTCGACGTACCTGGTGACCTGTCCGCGGTCGTGGAGGGTGACCTCCCAGATCTTTCCGTCCGGGCTGGTCGCCTCGATGCTCATCTTGTCCCCGATGAATCTCAGGATCACGTTCCCCGTCTCCTCTTGGGGGCTTCGCCCCCTACGCCCCGCGGATCCCCCCGAGTCCTTCTGAAGCACGGAGAGCCAGCCCGGAGGCTGGCTCTCCTGCGATCAACGATCTGAGTCGTTCAGCTCGTGACTACGCGAGCTGCACGACCTTCGAAGCGCGCGGACCCTTCTGGCCGGCGACGACCTCGAACTGGACCTTGGCGCCCTCCTGGAGCGAGCGGTAGCCGTCGCTCTGGATGTCGGAGTGGTGGACGAACACGTCCTGACCGTCCTCCGCCGTGATGAAGCCGAAGCCCTTAGAGTCGTTGAACCACTTCACGATTCCCTGAGTCATGGGAGTAAGAGACTTTCCGTTGAGGCTCGCTTGGCAAGATCGCACTCGCGTTAGGAGACGGTCCGTGGGCCACGTTGGCGTCACGAGTCGTGTCTTCGACGAGTCTTCACGAGCAAACCGCGCAATTAAGCGAAGTGCGCCAGAGAAGCAATCGAGTGACCATCAGTCTACGCTGATTCCCCTCACTGTCAAGAAAGTCCGCTACTTCTGCGCCTGCCTCTGGGGGAGACGGCCGATGAGGCCGGTCGTCTGCGAGGTCTCGCTCTGCGCTCTCTTCGCCGCGGCCTCTGCTTCGGCCTTCTTCGCGGCGAGCGCCTGAGCCTCGGCGACCATGCGCTGCATCGCGAAGGCGTGGAAGTAGACGCCCGACGTGTCGGCGCCGGTCACCGGGTGCGGGTGGATGTCGTTCACGCCGTCGGTCATGCCGATGACGACGAGCGCGCCCTCGAGGACCTTCGGGTCCACCTTGCCCTGGAGGACGTCCACGTAGCTGACCGTCGTGACGTTCGCGGGGTCGCCCGAGTTGGGCTTGTAGCCCTGGATCGTGACAGGCGCGCCGTTCTCGTAGCCCACGGTCAGCTTCTCGGCGAGCGCGTCCGCCTCCGCGGCCGTGAGGACGCCGGAGCGGATCGCGAGCTCGATGCCGAGCGGTCGGAGGCCCTGCGGATTCTTCGCGGGGAGCGCCATGTCCACGACGCGTGCCTCGAGGCCACCGTCCACTTCTTTGATGTCGAGCGCGCGCGTGACCG
>CAZYLP010000098.1:0-15296 GCA_964648345.1 uncultured Planctomycetota bacterium | reverse complement strand
CGAAGCGCTCGCGGGAGGCGAGGTCGGGCGCGGAGCCCGACTTCATGACCATCAAGGCGACGGAGCGGCCCGCGGCGTCGCGGCCCTCGTAGACGGTCGCCATGACGCCTTTCCCGAGCGCGGCCACGATCTCGTAGCCGGCGACGCGAGTGCCCGGGCGGCGTTCCTCCACGAGCGGGATGCTAACATTCCGGCCCTTCACGGACGAACGCACGCACCGGAGGCGACTGTGGGACTGCTCGCTGGCAAGAAGGCTCTGATCATGGGCGTCGCGAACAAGCGGAGCATCGCTTGGGGGATCGCGACCGCGTTCCACCGCGAGGGCGCCGAGCTCGCGTTCACCTACGCGATCGACCGCCTGAAGGAGAACGTCGTCGAGCTCGTGAACACGCTCCCGGACAAGGACAAGATCCCCGTCCTCCCGTGCGACGTGAGCAAGCAGAACGAGATCGACGCGCTCTTCAACCAGATGGGCGAGCGCTGGGGCAAGCTCGACATCCTCGTCCACTGCATGGCGTTCGCGCCCCTCGAGGAGCTGAAGGGCCGCTTCATCGAGATGACCCGCGACGGCCTGAAGACGGCGATCGACATCAGCGCCTACTCGCTCATCGCGATCACGAAGCCCGCGGTCCCGCTCTTCGAGAAGGCGGGCGGCGGCTCCGTCATGTCGCTCACCTACGACGCGGTCAACAAGGTCGTCCCGAGCTACAACGCCATGGCGATCGCGAAGGCCGCCCTCGAGGCCGAGACGCGCTACCTCGCCGCCGACCTCGGGCCGCAGAACATCCGCGTCAACACGATCTCCTCGGGCCCGCTCAAGACGATGGCCGCGAGCGCGGTGAAGGGGATCTCCGCCCTCCGCGACACGGTCGAGACGAAGGCGCCGCTCCGCCGGAACGTGACGCAGGAGGAGGTCGGCGACGTCGCCGTCTTCCTGGCCAGCCCTCTCTCCCGATGCGTCACCGGCGCCACGATCTACGCGGACTCCGGGTTCAACATCCTGGGCGCGAGCGCCGTCTGAGTTAAGGACATCGAGGGACTCCAAGGAATCCGCGGATCTCCAGGCGGGGCAAAAGGCCCGGACGCGAAGGGCCGAAAAAGTTGAACGGTGCGAACGCTCCGCACTATCTTTTGGAGGTCCCGTGCCGGAATCCCAGAGACCCCGCCGGAGCTCGTTCGCCTACGCCGCCGTCGCGGCCGTGGCCGGGGGCGGCGCCCTCGGGGTCTCCTGGTTCTCGGAGAAGTCGCGCGAAGCGGCGGCCGAGCACCGGCGCGTCGTCGAGCTGCGCGAGAAGGCCGCCGAGCAGGAGCACGCGCTCCGCGCGCTCGAGGCCCGGCTCGAGCAGCTCGAGACGTCGCAGGTCGCCGAGCGGCGGCGGAACGTCGCCGAGGAGAAGCGGCTCCTCGACGAGATCGAGCGCCTCCGCGCGAACGACGTGGCGCAGACGGCCCAGCAGGTCGCGGCCGTCGAGGCGCGCGTCCAGCTCCTCCGCGAGTTCGCGGACCGCGCCCAGCTCGAGGCCGCCGCGCGGCGGATCGACGCGCGCCTGATCCACCGCGAGCTCGTCCAGCCGACCGTCCGCGTGAACGCGAAGAGCGAGGTCGGCTCGGGCTCGATCGTCTACTCGCGGCGCCGCGGCGCCGCGAAGCCCGGCGCGACCGCGCCCGTCCGCACGTTCGTCCTCACCGCGTGGCACATCGTGAAGGACAACGTCGTGGACGGCGTGCCGACGCCGATCGAGGTGGACGTCTACGACGACCTCGGGAAGTCGCGCGAGACGAAGTCGAAGCTCGTCGCGCGCCACGAGGCGCTCGACCTCGCGCTCCTCGAGATCGAGAACGAGAAGCTCCCGCTCATCGCGTCGAAGCTGCCGCGCCCCGCCGACCTCGAGCGCGCGACCGTCTTCTCGAGGGTCTGGGCGATCGGCTGCCCGCTCGGGTACGCGCCCATGCCGACCTCGGGGGACCTCACCTCGCTCGGCAAGGAGCTCGACGGGATCAGCTACTGGATGACGAACGCGCCGACGATCTTCGGCAACTCGGGGGGCGGGATCTACCTCGCCGAGACGCGGCAGCTCGTGGGCGTCCTCTCGAGGATCTCGGCCTACAAGAACCTGATCGACGTCGCCGTCCCGCACATGGGGATCGTGACCCCGATCACGCTCGTCTACGACTGGCTCGACTCGACCGAGTACGCGTTCGTGCACAAGGAGGGGATCGAGCCCGAGGGCTCGCTCCTCAACGCGTCGCACCCGCAGGGGCAGGGGAAGTAGCTCAGGTCTTCTTCCGGAAGATCGAGGTGATCGCGCGGAAGATCCGCGCGGTGATGCTCTTCGGCTTCTCGGGGTCCGCCCCCGCGGCGGGCGCCGCGGGTTTCGCGAGCTCGTCGAGCGCGGCGAGGACCTCCGCGGCGGTCTGGTAGCGGACGAGCTGGTCCTTCTCGAGGAGCTTCCAGAGGACGCGCTGGAGCGGCTCGGGGACGGGGTTCTTCGGCGCGGACTCCTCGAGCGGGATCGGCCGCGCCTCGAGCGCGTCGCGGAGGGTCTCGCGGATGTTGCCGCCCTTCGACGCGTAGGGGAGCTTGCCGGTGAGGAGCTCGTAGAGGATGACGCCGAGCGAGTAGAGGTCGGCGCGCGCGTCCACGAGGTCGGGCTCCATGACGAGCTCGGGCGCGACGTACGCGGGCGTGCCCGAGAGCGTGCCCTTGATCGTCACGAAGACCTGCTCCTGGATCACCGTGTCCTTGGAGATGAGGCGCGCGATCCCGAAGTCCACGAGCTTCGCGACGCCCGCCTTCGTGACGCGGACGTTCTCGGGCTTGAGGTCGCGGTGGATCACGTTCTTCGAGTGGCAGGCCTCGACGCCCTTCACGACCTGCTTGAAGAGCTCGAGCGCGCGCGCGTGCGGGAGCGGCGAGTCGCGCTTGACGAGGTCGCGGAGCGTCTCGCCCTCGATCAGCTCCATGGCCATGTAGACGAGGCCCTCGGCCTGGCCGGCGTCGTAGACCTCGCAGACGTTCTCGCTCTCGACCATGGTCGCGGTGAGGATCTCGCGCTTGAAGCGCTGGAGCGCATCGGCGGCCGGGCCCGTGCCCTTCGCCGCGGGCACGGCCTTGAGCGCGACGTCGCTCCCTTTCTCCTTCGAGAGCGCGCGGTAGACGACGCCCATGCCGCCGCGGCCGAGCTCGGCCTTGACCTCGTACTTCCCGGCGAGGTTCGCGCCGATCTGGAGAGGCCCGGGCGCCGGCGTCGCCTGCGGCTTCGGCCGCTGCGAGGCCGCCGGGTTCGAGCCGGACGGAGTCGCGCGTTGAGGCGGCGCCGGGAGCTTGATCGTCGCCCCGTCCGACTCCGACTCGGGCGGCACGGCGTCGCCGCGGCCGAGCATGACCGTGGCATCCTGCACCGCGGTGCTCCCTCCGGTCGCCCTCATCGCTCCGTCGAGCGGCTGGAGGCCGGACGCGATCTGCGGGGAGAGCTTGATCGTCGCCTCGCCCGCCTCGTCGCCGCCGCCCGACGGCTGGGCCGCGGGGCCGGGCGCCATGCCGAAGGCGAAGCCCTCTCCGCTCGACTCGAGGTTGCCGCCGTACTCCGCGGTCCGGCGGCCCGACACGGACGCGCCGGGCTGCACGGTCTCCTGGAACCGCGAGGAGCGGTGCTTCCGGACGAGCTCCTCCTCCTGCTTCTTGATCTCGTTCGCCGCGTCCTTCTGGATGAGCGTGCTGCGGACCATCGAGAGCTTGCCCGTCTTCACGAGACGGTCGGCGAGCTTCCACGTGAGGCCCTCGGCGCGCTGCTCGGCGATGACCGCATCCAGGACCGCGGGCGGCACCGCGCCCGCTCCGCGCACGCGCGCCGCGAACGCGGCCTCGTGCTTCGTGAGCATGTAGCGCGCGGCCGACGCGGCCGCCTTCTCCTTGAAGTCGGGCTGGGCGAGCGCGGGGAAGCGCTGGCCGAGCCGGCCGAGGAGGTCCCCCTTCCCCTGCGCCCGGTCGAGGGACTCGAGGGCCGCGCGGACCTCCTCCGGAGGCGCGAGGCCCTTCTTCACGATCTGATTCGCGAGGTAGAGCTCCTCGAGTCCGATCACGCCCGCGATCTTACTGAAATTGAGAGTGGACAGCATGCCTCGATGGTTGTAACTAGTGGACCACGAAGGCTCTCTTCGGGAGCCCGCGGAGGACCACTGAATTGAAGATCGCCGCGGATGTGCTGAAGCGGTGGACGGCCGCCGACTCAGCCGAGCTCTACAGCATCCGCAACTGGGGTCTCAGCTACTTCTCGATCAACGACCAGGGCAACATGACGGTGACTCCCTCCGGCGAAGGCAAGGGAGCCATCGACCTGAAGGAGCTCGTCGACGAGCTCGTGCGCCGCGGAATCTCCGCGCCCCTCCTCATCCGGTTCAACGACATCCTGCGCTCGCGCGTCGAGCTCCTGAACGAGTGCTTCCGGCGAGCGATCAACGACTACGGGTACAAGGGCGCCTACAAGGGCGTCTACCCGATCAAGGTCAACCAGGACCGGACCATCGTCGAGGAGATCGTCAAGGCGGGCCGGAAGTACCACTACGGCCTCGAGGCCGGCTCCAAGCCGGAGCTCCTCGCCGTGATGGCCATGCTCGACGACGAGGACGCCCTCATCGTCTGCAACGGCTACAAGGACGAGGAGTACATCGAGACGGCCCTCCTCGCCTCCAAGCTCGGCCGCAACGTCATCCTCGTCGTCGAGAAGCCGAGCGAGCTCGAGCTCATCAAGAAGATCCGCGACAAGACCGGGGTCAAGCCGAAGATCGGCATGCGGGCCAAGCTCGCGACCCGCGGCTCGGGCCGCTGGGAGAGCTCGGGCGGCGACCGCTCCAAGTTCGGCCTCTCCGCGCGCGAGATGCTCGAGGCGGTCGTCTTCATGAAGGAGACGGGCCTCATCGAGGGCTTCGAGCTCCTCCACTTCCACCTCGGCTCCCAGATCTCCGCGATCCGCAGCCTCAAGAACGCGCTCCGCGAGGCGGCGCGCTTCTACGTCGAGCTCCACAAGGCGGGCGCCCCGCTCAAGTACTTCGACGTGGGCGGCGGGCTCGGCGTGGACTACGACGGCTCGCAGACGAACTTCGAGTCGTCGATGAACTACTCGACGCAGGAGTACGCGAACGACGTCGTCTACGGCGTCATGGAGATCTGCGACGCGGACCACGTCCCGCACCCGGTGATCGTGAGCGAGTCGGGCCGCGCGATCACGGCGCACCACGCGGTGCTCGTGATGAACGTGCTCGGCGTGAACGAGTTCGTCGCGAAGGTGCCGGACCAGGTCCCGATCGAGGTCGATCCGATCGTCCGGAACCTCTACGACTGCTACCGGGAGACGTCGCGGAAGAACTTCCTCGAGGCCTACCACGACGCGCTCGAGTACAAGGACGAGTGCCTCACTCTGTTCAACCTCGGGCACCTCTCGCTCGAGCAGCGCGTCCTCGCCGAGAACATCTTCTGGGCCCTCTGCCAGAAGGTGCTCCGGATCACGCGCGAGATGGACCACGCTCCGGAAGAGCTCGTGGGCCTCGAGAAGGCGCTCTCGGACACCTACTTCTGCAACTTCTCGGTGTTCCAGTCGCTGCCCGACTCGTGGGCCGTCGACCAGCTCTTCCCGATCGTGCCGATCCACCGCTTGAACGAAGAGCCGTCCCGCCGCGCCGTCCTCGCCGACATCACGTGCGACTCGGACGGCAAGCTCGACCGGTTCATCGACCTCCACGACGTGAAGTCCGTCCTCGAGCTGCACCCCTTCGAGCACGGGAAGGACTATCACATCGGGATCTTCCTCGTCGGCGCGTACCAGGAGATCCTGGGCGACCTCCACAACCTCTTCGGCGACACGAACACGGTCCACGTCGCCCTCGAGGACGGCGGCGGCTACCGGATCGAGCACGTCTACACCGGCGACACGGTCACCGACGCGCTCAAGTACGTCGCCTATACGAAGGAAGACCTCGTCGCGCGCGTGCGCCGGTTCGCCGAGCACGCGCTCAAGGCGAAGCGCATGACGCTGGAAGAGTCGCGTCACCTCCTCAAGATGTACGAGGACGGTCTCGCGGGGTACACCTACCTTGAGGCCGACTGAGTCGGCCTCGAAGGCCGGCCGAGCGTGAACGACGACGACGTGCGAGAGACGAGCGATGCGCCCGGGAGGCCGTCGCTCGTCGTTTCGTTGATGCGCCAGATCGGCTTCGCGTTCCTCCTCGGCGGAGGCGTGATGGGCGCGGCCTTCCTGACCGGGCCCCTCTTCGGCACGCTCGGTGATCGTCCCGTGGAGGAGGCGGCCCCGGTCCCTCACGGCACGAGTCCCATGCCCGGGTGGTTCTGGGTCGTCATGAGTCTCCTCGGCGCGGGCTGGTGCCTCCTCATCCTCTCGAGGACGTTGAGGACCCTCCGGTCGTGACGGGCGTCGAGACGCCCGTCTCCGAGCCGCATGACTGCGTGTTCGCGGAGCAGCGGCGGTGAAGGTCGAGGCCCGTGAGCGCGGCGAGTCCGTCGAGCGGCGCTGTCCGATCTGCCACGGGCCCTTCACCGCGGTCGACGCCCTCTGGGAGTGCCCGGAGTGCCGCGCCGAGCATCACGAGGTGTGCGCTCGCAGCCACGGCCGGTGCGCGGTGCTGGGGTGTCGCGGCGTGCCGCCGGCGGAGAGGCTCGCGCCGCGCGACCACGAGGCCGACCGGCGCGCGTGGCGGCGCGAGCTCGTGCTCGATGCGATCTTCTGGGCGGTCTTCGTGACGGCCGGGGTGGCCTCGATCGTCGGTATCGCCGACGGCATGCGGCGCATGAAGGAGGGCGTCCTCATGACGAGCACGGCGCCCGTCCTCTACACGCCGCTCGCGATCTTCCTCTTCGCGGCGCTCGCGGCGATCAGGTTCCGGGACCGGCTCCGGTGAAGGTCGAGATCCGCGAGCACGAGGGGCCCCGGCAGTGTCCTTACTGCCACGGCTCGCTAGGAGAGGACGCCGTCGTCGAGTGCGGCGGCTGCGCGACGACCTATCACGCGGACTGCGCGCGCGAGGTCCGGTCGTGCGCGACCCTCGGCTGCCGCGCGCCGCTGGTCCCCGCCGAGGCGGCCTCCGCGGCCGTGGAGCGAGGTGGCAACTCCGCGGAGCCGTCCCCCGAGCGGCGGCTCGACAGGGCGGCGGTGGGTCTCGTCGTGTTCTTCGTCGTCATGCTCATCGCCGTCCCGATCGTCCTGTCGGGGGCCTTGGTGGTCGACCCGGCTCGTGCGGTGCAGCCCCTGCTCTTCGTGCTCTTGCTCCTTGCGGGGGCCGCGTACTGGTCCCGGTTCGGGCCGAGCCGGTGAGCGACGCGGCATGAAGGTCGAGCTTCGCGAGCAAGACGCAAAGAAACAGTGCCCCTACTGCCGGGGCGCGCTCGGAGACGACGCCACGCACGCGTGCTCCGGCTGCGCCACCGAGTACCACGCCGACTGCGCGCGCGAGGCCGGGCGCTGCGGGATCCTCGGCTGCGGGGTGGCGTTCTCCGTCGCCCCGGCCTGTCCGCGCTGCCGGCGCGGCGTCGCGGCGCACGAGGAGCGCTGGCGCTGTCACGTGTGCGCGGCGGGCTATCACGGCGGCTGCGGCACTTCGGTCCAGCAGTGCGCGGTGCAGGGTTGCCCGGGGATCATCTTGCCGGCGGCGTCCGTCCCGGGTTCGAGGCCCGCGGCGTCCGCCTCGCCCCTCGCGCCTCCCCGGCCTCGCGGCCGGGTCGTCGCCGAGCACCCCGACTGCCCGCGCTGCGGCGGTCCGACTCCTCCGCCGGGGCATGGGCTCCAGTGCGGGTTCTGCGGCGCGCAGCATCACCTCGCCTGCGGGCCGGTCGGCGCTCGATGCGGCCTGATCGATTGCGAGGGGACCCTCGTGCCGGTCCCGGGGACCTCGTTCGGCGGAGCCGTCGTCGGCTCGTGGTTCGCGCAGTTCCGCGTGTTCCTCGGGGCGGCGCCTCTCTTCGGGGCCTTCGTGCTCGCCCTCGCCGCGCTGCTCCTGAAAGTGGTGCCGGGCGGAGGCCTCGCGCCCGCCGACGTCGTGCCGGTCCTGGTCGTGCTCTCCGCGGTCGGGTTCGGGTGGACGATCGTCGTGGGTGTGGGGCGGCGATAGCCCTCAGGCGCCCATGTCGGCGCGCTTCACGTGGAAGACGGCCGCGCAGCGCGGGCAGACGACGCGGAGCTGCTCCTCGCCCTCGAAGAAGCCGTCCAGGTCGTCGCCCGCGGCCTCCATGACGATCCTCCGGATGATCGTCGCGTCGCAGCCGCAACCGAAGTGGTAACGCCGCCGCTCGAGGGGGCCGAGCTCCTCGTCCTTCGCGATCGTCGCGACCTTCTCGGGCGTGAGCGAGCGGAACCACTCCTCGTCGAAGCCCGAGTGCGCGACGACCATGGCGACCTCGTCGCCGCCGAGGCGGAAGAAGCTCACCGGGAGCTGCTCCGACTTCTCGTAGAACTGCCGCGCCCAGACGAGGGGGTCGCTCCCCGACACGTCCACGATGCTCTCGCGGACGCCGATCTTCGGGCGCGTCGTCTGCGCGTGGAGGCGGCTCCGCTCGGTCGGCTTCACGTTCTCCGTGAAGACGCGGCCGCAGACCGTCCCGTTGTGAGTGTCGCCCGTCGTGAAGAGGTTGATCCGGGGCGCGTGGAGGTTGATCGTCCAGCCCGTCATCTCGTTCCACGGCTTGTTCGCGTGGTGGAGCGCCGACGCGATGATGAGGTCGCGGAGCAGCACGAGGAGCTTCGGGTCGACCTTCTGGCCCTGCTGGAGGAGGTGGTAGTCGAGGCCGTCGAGGATCGGCTGGAACCGGCCCACGTGGCGCACGCAGTTCCGCGGGCGCACGTAGTCGCTCTCGATCACCGTCTCCTCGGAGTCCTCGTCGTCCCCGTCTTCCGGATCGCCGGAGCCCTCGCTCACTTGTCGGGCTCGTACGTGAAGGTGAGCGGGTAGCGCTGGGTCCGCGCGAGCGAGTGCGCCTTCTCGACGCGGACCTCCGCCTCCTCGAGGGGGAGTGTGACGACGTGCGCGACGCCCGTGTGGTGCGCCTCGAGCATGACGTCGTCCGCCGCGCCGAGGCCGAGGCGGAAGACGCCCATGAGCACCTTCACGACGAAGTCCATGGGCGTCACGTCGTCGTTGTGGATGATGACCCGCCAGCGCGGCGCGATCTTCGTCCGCTCGTCGACCTGAGTCTCGGTCTCCGTCTCGAACTCGTGGGAGGCGTCGTGGGACATGGGCTCAGCCGCCCTCGTCTCCGCCGCCCTCGGAGTCGCCCTGGCCCTCCTCGTCGGGGCTCCAGCCCTTCTCGGGCTCGAAGCCCTGCTGCGGCTCCTGCTGCTCCTCCTGCGGCTCCTCCTCGGGGCCGCGGGGCCAGAGGGCGAGGATGCAGGCGAGGATCGGGCCGTCCTCCTTCGTGATCTTGGTCTCGTCGATCACCGCGCCGCGCTCGAGGCCCTGGCCTCCGAGCACGCGCTCGATCTCGAAGCAGAGGTCCCACGCCTCGTCGAGCGTCTCGGCCTCCACCTCGTAGACGCGCGCGAGCCGCTCGGGCGGGTCGCCCTGGCCGCGCGAGCGGACGACGACGCGGAGGCGCACTCCGCGCGCCGCGTAGCGGCCGAAGCTCCGGGCGTACGCTTTGAGGAAACGCTGCGAGAAGCTGCCCTTGCGCAGCCCCTCCTCGAACAGAGCGCGGGCCTCGGCGACCTTGCCCGCACGCTTCAAGACGGGGAACAGCTTCTCCGCGACGAGCGCGGACTCGGGGTCGGGGAGCAGCTCCCCCTCGATGAGGGCCCGGCGGAAGCTCCGCGCGAGGAGCTCGGCCGCCTCCTGCCACGCGCCGCGCTCGGCGGCGAGGAGGCCGCGCCCCCACTCGACGCGGCGGTCGAGCGCGGACGGGCCGTGCGACTCGAGGCCCCCCGCGGCGGCGCCGGCCGCGCGGTGAGCGAGGTCCTCGACGAGGCGGGCCATGAGGTCGAGGTCGCGCTTGCGGGCCGCCGCGACGACCGCCTGGAAGCGAGCGACGAGGTCGAGCGGGTCGATCTCGAGCGCCTTCTTGAACGCGGCGAGGGCGGGCTCGTGCTCGCCCAGCTCGGAGCGGACCACTCCGAGCGAGACCCACTCGCGGGCGTCGCGCGGCACCTTCGCCAGATAGACCTCGAGGTCCTTGCGCGCCTCCTCGAAGCGTCCGAGCCTCCGCTCGACGCCCGCGCGGCGAGCCCGGGCGCCGAGGTGCTCCTTCGAGAGCACGAGGGCGCGGGTGAAGCTGCGCGCGGCCTTCTCGAGGGAGCCGCGCCGCTCGCGGATCACGCCGCGCGTGTAGTGCGCGTCGGCCATGTCCGGCCCGAGAGCGACGGCGCGGTTGATCGCCCGGTCCGCGTCCTCGAGGCGTCCCGCTTCGAGGAGCGCCACGGCGCGGAGCGCGCAGAGGCGCGGCTCGGCCGACGAGGCGGCGAGGCCCTGGTCGAGGGCGGCGAGCGCCGCGCCCGGATCCTTGGGCGTGCTCGAGAGGCAGGCCCGCGCGAGGGCGAGGGCTCTCTCGACCACGTCCTCTCGCGGGAGCGTGGCGACGTCCAGCGAGTCCAGCACCGCGCGGGCCTCCCCCGCACGTCCCTCCTCGAGGGCCCGTCGCGCGCGCGCGATCTCGGGGTGCACCGTTCCTCCAGCCCGGGCGCCCCTAAGGGGTGCCCAACCGGCATTTAGGGTAATCAGCCGGGGCGCGCCGAGCGAGGGTAAGAATCAAAACACCCCGGGAACCCACCTCCCCCCTGGGCGTATGTTGCGGCGAGAAGAAGCGGGGCGAGAGAGAGCGCAGGGAGCTCATGGGACTCGCCAGG
This sequence comes from uncultured Planctomycetota bacterium, assembly GCA_964648345.1. Taxonomy (GTDB): domain Bacteria; phylum Planctomycetota; class J058; order J058; family JACQDU01; genus CAZYLP01. Next base: position 4,458 of record CAZYLP010000098.1, on the reverse strand, counting down.
TTCGCCGCGGCTGCGGCGATCGTAGGGACGTTCGTCTTCGCCGGTGTGGTCGCCGCCGAGGACAAGAAGGACGCGAAGAACGACAAGAAGACCCGCGTCCTCTGGAAGCTCGACTGGCCCGTCGCGGGCCAGGACGAAGTCCTCTCCCGGACGCAGTGGGTGGACCTCGGCGACGGCAAGGTGGCCGCTGCCGCGGCGGGTCATATCCGCGTCTTCGACAAGAAGACCGGCAACTGCACGAAGACCCACGTCCTCCCGAAGGGCTTCGAGAACACCGACGGCACCATCGTCGGCCGCCACCTCGTCGCGACGGGGCCGAGGCAGAAGCCCGCGCCGCCGCGCGCGGCCGCCGAGATCGGCTTCGACGGGGGCGGCGAGGCCAGCACCCTCCAGATCTACGATCTCCTGAGCGGCCGTCTCGTCCTCGAGGACGAGTCGACGGAGACCGGCATCTTCGGGGACAAGCTCATCATCTCCGGGCCTGCCTTCGACGGGCTCGACCTGTCGAAGCAGCCCCGGCGCCTCTGGTCGGCCCCCGTGCCCGTTCAGAGGGGAGGCTTCGTGCTGTCGGGGATGGACGTGGCCGGCTACGAGGAGGGCGCGCTCTCCTTGAACGCCGACGATCGGGGAGCGGACCACCTCGTCTTCACGCGCTTCGACTGGAAGTCCGGTCCCACGCGGACCGTCGCGCTCCCGAGGCCCAAGTTCGAGATCTGTCACTACCGCTTCGCGGGCGCTTCGGTGATCGTCCTCAACGCCGAGCGGCCGGTGCTCCGGCTCGCGGGCTACGACGCCGACAAGCAGCGCCCCCTCTACGACGTGAAGCACGACATGAAGGGGTTCCACGCGGTCGGAGCCGAGGTCGGCGTCTACTCGGTGTGGCTCGAGTCGAGCTCGAAGAAGCCGAACGCCCGCGCCGCGAAGATCATCGACCTCCGCACCGGCGCGATCGTCCAGGAGCCGAAGATCATGGGCGAGCCGCTCGTCTCCTCGAAGGGCGTCGCCTGGCTCGCGGAGGGCGAGGCCGGCGCGTGGAGCGTCGTGACACTCGAGAAGGACGGCAAGCTCAAGACGACGGGCTCGTTCGCGAAGGATGCCCCGGAGACCGGTTTCCACGCCGGCGGCACGAAGATCTTCGCGACGCGTGAAGCGGGCGAGAAGATCGAGCTCGTCTCCGTGGACGCGTGGAGCGGTCAGGCGAGGACGCTCCACGAGTGCGCGAAGGCGGTCGAGGGCGATCGCATGGAGCTCCGCGTCCTCGATGTCCTCACGAACGGCGACCCCGTCGTCGCCGAGATCCGCCGGACCAAGGACTCGAGCAAGGATCCGTTCAAGGTGCTCGGCCTCGACGCGAAGTAGCTCGGGTGCGTGGCGGCCGTTCATGTGTGCGTGACGGCCGCCCAGATGAGCACGGTCACGGATGAGCAGAATCTGATCGTCTGAGGCCTCGTCGCGCGCGACGGAGCCTCAGGCAATCAAGTTTTGCTCATCTCAGACCGTGCTCGTCTGTGGGGCCGTCACGTCTTCACGACCCTCGGACGCTCCGCTAGGCTCGACCACGTGTCCGATGGCGCCCTTGTCTGCGCCCGTTGCGGCGACATTCTCACCGGCGAGCGCGTGCTCGTCGCTGACCTCGACCTCTGCGGCGTCTGTCTCGAGCCGCACGGCGAGAGGTCTGTCCCGAAGCGCGACGCCGAGTCCGTCCCGCTCTGGTTCGGCGCCGCGCTCGTGGTGGCCTTACTTGCGAGCGTGGTCGCGGGCGGGATCGTCGGCGCGCAAGTCGCGAAGGCTGTCGGCTCGAGCATCGACCACGGTGTAGGTCTGGGCGCCCTCCAGGGGGTGATCGTCATTGCCGGCCGCCTTGGCTCCCTCGACGCCCTGCTCAAGGCGGCCTGGAAGCTCCAGACGGCGCGCGAGCTCGGGCTCGCCCACTTGCCGCTCGAACGGATGCGCTTCGCGTACGTCCTTCGCGCCGCGCAGGCCGGCGGCAAGTGGATCGGCCCGACCGATGGCGCGTTCGTGATCGAGAGCGAGAGCGCGTTCGTGATCCTCGGGCGCGAGGGGCGTTCGATCGTGTCGCTCGGGGATGTGACCGGTGTCGGTGCCGTCGGCATGCGCGGCCACTGGTGGGTTCGGCTCGAGCTCGGCGACGGTGCGGTGGTCTGCATCTCGATCCAGGAAGGCTCGACCGCCTTCGGCGCTCACGAGGCGACGCAGGCGTTCGGGGGGCGGATCTACCTCAGGGTCGAAGCGCTCGCGAAAGCACGCGGTGAGCCGGCGCCCGACGCTCGTTCCTGACTCCGGCGAACGTGACGGGGCCGTCAGATGAGCGGAACTTGCTCACCTATGAGCCCTTCACGAACCCCTCTCCGTGACGGTGGCTCGGATGAGCAACGATCAGGCGTCCTCTTCGATGCGGATCACCGTCAACGACTCCGCCGAGCCGACGAGCAGGAGGAGCGCTCCGTCCAGAGCCACGAGCTGGGGCCGACGCAATTCTTCTCCATCGACCTCGATCGGGACTCGCTTCACGTCGAGTCCGGTCTTCAATTCGAAGGCGGTGAGCTGGACCGCTGGGCCGCGAGCTCCTGTGGTCCGAAGGCTGAAGATGTGGTCTCCCACGACGAGCGTCTCGCCCTGACTGCCGCGAAGGAGCGGCGCACGCCAAAGGGACCGGCCCGACCGCCGCGAGACCGTTTCGACCTCTCCTTGCCGGGCGAAGATCACATAGTCGTCGGTGAGGCAGGTCTCGCTGTCGGTCGGGAGTGCCGGATCGAAGCGGCAGTCGGAACCGTCCTCGAGAGCGAACGAGATGTAGCGCCTCTGCCAGTGGACGAGGATCCCCGCCGGATCCAGTGCGATCAGCGACGGTGATGCCGCCTGGAACGCACGGGTCCAGATGGTCGCCCCGTCCTCGGCGTCGAACACCTGGAGCGTCGCACCCCGCTGGAAGACGTGCTCGCTCAGCACCACGAGACGTCCGGCACAAAGCTCGAGATGCACCGGGCGGTCGGGATACGGCGCCGACCAGAGAACCTCGAGCGTCGCCGCATCGAGGACACGGAGGTGCAGTGAGCCCGAGCCCCAGCCGGCGACGGCGATCCGCTCGCCGTCGCCCGCGACGTTCAAGATGCGCAGGTCCGTCTGTCTGGAGGCGACCCGGGAGCCTCGGAGGGGGTCGTGAAGGGCGACGGAGTCATGCCCGCCGCGCCCCTCGAACAGCATGGCCGTGGGGCGGTGCCAGACGACGAGTCGATCCGTGAGCGCGACGACCGGAAGCTCGGTGTCGAGTCTCCATGCCTCGGCGAGCGTGCGGACATCGACTCCGCGAACGGTGACGCGAGAGCGAAGGAGAGCATGGTGGTCGTACGCCACCGCGAGCACCTCGTTGTCGAGCGACGGGATCGCGTTTCGCGTCAGTCGCCATGGAGCGGCGACTCTCACGGCGGTTCGTTCGCCGCGGCGTTCTGCCGAGGTCCGGGGTGGCGTTCTCAGGCCGAGTCCGCGTCTCGCCTCGCGGTCGCCGGCGAGCGCCATGCGGGCGATTACGCTCCGCGCGCGCGACCGCTCGCCCGCCCGCTCCAGCGCTCGTACCAGCTCATGACCGAGCGCGAAGTCCGCCGGGCTCGCCCTCACTCTCCGCTCGAGGTCGCGGAGGAGCTCATCGCTCATGCGACGAGCCCGAGCATCACGGCCGGATCTTGCTCGCCGGGATCCAGACCACCTTGCCGTTCTTCCAGATCGGGACGGGGTTCCCGGCGCGCTTGTGCTGGCGGAGTGCTTCCCTGATGGCCCGGTCGAACGCGCGGTCGACCTCGACGCCCTCCTCGAAGATGCGAGTGATGTCGGGCTTGGCGTCAGCCTTCTTGCGCGTTGGCTTCCTTGAGCTTCGTCCAGGCTTTCGCATCGTACGTTCGCTCGGCCCTCTCGAGGCCGCCCGTCGCGAGCAGCTTTCGTCGCGGTCCTGAATTGTCGTAGAAGCGCCACGTCCACGCCAGCGGCGCGTACAGCTCGAAGAAGTTCCGGACGCCACGAGCGTGCCGCCGGCGGATCACATCCTCCGGGACGTCGTGCCCTCCGAGCCGGGCGCGCGCGCGCACACGGGCGACGGCCATCTCCGGCGAGGGGAGCCAGACGAAGACGAGGTGGAACTCGTAGCCGCGCTCGCGACAGATCTCGTCGATCCACGGAGCGAAGCTGCGACTGGCGAGAGTGCTCTCGAACGCGAAGTCGGTCTCCTTCCGCCCGAGCTCGTGGAGTCGCCCGAGCATGATCCGTCCCGCGGCGATCGCCTGGTCCGACGCGCCGAACGCGGAGAGACCATGAGCGATCACGTCCGCGTTCACGAAGGTCGAGACGTGGAGCGTGTCGCGAAGCAGCGCCGGCGCGAGCGTGGACTTGCCGGCGCCGTTGGGCCCGGCGAGGAGAACGACCTTCGGAGGCGACCGCCGCTCCTTC
>CAZYLP010000097.1:2158-15349 GCA_964648345.1 uncultured Planctomycetota bacterium | reverse complement strand
TGGCCGTGATGAAGAGCTGCTTGCGCTCGTTGCCGTCCTTGCTGCCGAGGTCGGTCCCCTTCCGGCGGACGGCCATCGGCATCGCGATGGGACCCTTCACCGTGAACTCGTGAGTGACCGTCTCCTTCATGTGGGCGACCGGAACGATGCCCATGACGCGGCACCACTTCTCGGCGCGTGCGCGCTCGGGGTCGCGGGATGGATCCGGCGGACCTCGCGTGACGAGCTCCGCAGAGGGATAGGCATGACCCGGAGTGTCGGGCATGGGCGGGGAGGATAGCCGTTCGGGGCCTCCCGTGTCCACGCCACCGCCAAGACCTTAACTTAGACTGCTCAATGGTTTGCGTTGCTTGACACCGCCCGGCCCCCGCGTCTAGAGTGCGGGTGATCGTAGAGCGAAGTGGCGACGTTGGTTGCGCCTGAACCCGAGGGGCTATGAGCGACGGCCCGAGTCGCGAGGACATCGTTTTCGGCCGCGCCGTCATCGCGTTCCATCTCGCGACCAAGGAACAGGTCGAGGCTTGCGCCGCCGACCAGAAGCGCCTCCACGCGACCGGACGTCCCCTCACGCTCGCGCAGGTGATGGTGGGCCGGCGCTTCATCTCGATCGACCAGTACCGCCGGATCCTCCAGGAGATCCAGGCGCGGACGGGCCAGACGCCGCAGACACCGGAGGCGAACCCTCACACCGCGACGGGGCGTCACAACAAGCTCGGCACTCCGAGCAACGGTCGCGTCGCCGCGGCCATCCCGGCGAACGGCCACGCGGGCTCGGGGGGCAGCTTCCGCGGCGTCCTCCTCCCGCCCGAGGTGACCTCGTCGGGCCGCTACTCGCCCGACAAGGTCCAGGACCAGCTCAAGAACACGGCTCCTCTCTCGGACGAGGACCTCGAGAAGGCCGCGCGTTCCTGGGAGGAGGTCTCGAAGGAGATCGCGCCCCCCGCGAAGAACCAGCGTCCGGTCACCGGGATCCCCGGGACGGACCCGGGCTACGAGGAGGTCCCTCCGAGCACCGAGGACGACACGATCGCTCCCCAGCGGCCGCTCTCGTCCTCGAAGAAGATCACGACGCCGCAGGCCGCGAAGGAGCGGCGCGACGCCGGCATCCGCAAGATGCTCAACGTCGCCGAGGACGCGGAGCAGTTCGACTTCGGGCCCTACCGGATCATGGGCGAGGTCGCCTCGGGCGGCATGGGCATCATCTACCGCGCGGTCGAGACCTCGACGGGCTCGATCTACGCGCTCAAGGCCCTCCTCAACGTCGAGAACGCGAACGAGAAGCAGCTGAAGCGCTTCGTCGCCGAGGCCCAGAGCGCCATGCGCCTCGACCACCCGTGGATCGTGAAGATCTACGACCTCGGCGTCTTCGAGAACATCCCCTACTTCACGATGGACATGATCGAGGGGAAGGACCTCCACCACCTCCTCCGCGACAAGGTCCTGCCGCGCGAGCGCGTCCTCGAGATCCTGAAGAAGGTCTGCGCGGCCGTGGACTACGCGCACCAGCAGGGCGTCATCCACCGCGACCTGAAGCCCGCGAACATCATCGTCCGCCCGGACGAGATCCCGATCCTCACCGACTTCGGCCTGGCGAAGAACCTGGACTCGCAGTTCAAGCTGACGGCCGAGGGCGCCATGGTCGGCACTCCGCTCTACCTCTCGCCGGAGCAGGTCTCGGGCAAGGCGAACCTCGTGGACGCGCGCTGCGACGTCTACGGCCTCGGCGTCATGCTCTACCAGATCCTCACGGAGCGGCTCCCGTTCTTCGGGCGCAACCCGTACGAGGTCTACCGCAAGGTCATGGAGGAGGACCCGCAGCCTCCCCGCCAGGTGGACCCGACGATCGCGGCGGACATCGAGAAGGTCTGCCTCATGGCCCTCGCCAAGGACCGGGAGGAGCGCTACCCGAGCGCCAAGGCCATGGGCGAGGACATCGGCCGCTACCTCGAGGGGAAGCCCGTCCTCGCCAAGCTCCCCTCGCCCGCGAAGAAGAAGCCCGCGCCGCCGCCGCTCTCCTCGGGCTCGATCGACGGACCCGGCGGGGCCGGCGGCTACCCGCTCGTCCTCATCCTCGCGGTCGGCTTCCTGGTCCTCGTGATCGTCGTCGGCCTCGTCTTCCTGGCCGTCCTCATGTTCGGGGGTCAGTAACGATTCCGAGCCATCTCGAGCGAGCGCAGCGAGTCGAGGGGCTCAGTCTCCGGAGATCGTGACGATCTCGCCGTCCGCGGTGGCGACGTGGATGTTGTCGCCGTCGAAGAGGGGCGGGATCCGGACCTGCGTCTTGAGGTCGAGCCGCCAGTTCTCTCGGCCCGTCTTGGCGTCGATCGAGAAGACGACGCCGTTCAACGTGACGAGGGCGATCGAGTCGTGCATGGGCACGAAGCCCGCGACCTCGAGCGGGACTCCGCCGTCCGTCGGCGTGAAGGGCTGGAACATCGGGTTACCCGACGAGTCCGCCGAGCGGAGGTCGTTCTTCGTCGAGTAGAAGACGCCGCGGCCCGACGCGAAGATCTGGACGATCTCGGCGCCGGCGGCCGCGGTCACGAAGGTGGCCTTGGCGTTGTTCGCGGCGACGGTGACCGCGTGGACGCGGCCTTCGCGCGTGCCGAAGTAGATGATGTCGCCGGGCGCGACGGGGCCCGCGGAGATCGCCTCGCGCGCGTCGTAGGTGGCCGTGACCTTGCCCGTCTCCATGTCGATCACGCGGAGCCAGTCGTCGAGCGAGCCGACGATGACGCGGCCGCCCTGGATGAGAGGCTGGGTGAGGATCGAGGCGTCGGTCGGGACGCGCCACTTCTCGGTCGCGATGCCCTTCGAGAGCGGCTCGAGGTCGAGGCAGACGATGTCGCCGCCGAGCGTCCCCGCGACGATGTAGCGGGCGGTCGCGTCGATGCGCGGCGCCGCGAGGAACGGCGAGCCGAGGTTCGCCTTCGAGACGACGTTCCCCGTCGGGACGTCGTGCGCCTCGATCGTACCGTCCGGGCTCGCGGTCACGATCGCCTTGCCGGCGAGGACCTCGGGGGCCGTCAGGCGATCGCCGTACTGGCCGACCTGCTGGTGCTTGTTCCAGCGGATGCGGCCGTTCCTCTCGTAGGAGCGGAGCGTCCCGTCCTGGCAGACCACGTCGAGGGAGACGGGCGCCTGCATGTCCATCGCCATGGCGACGGCGACGAGCGGCTCTGCCCAGACGCCGAGCTTGAAGCGCCGCATCGGTTCGGTCTTCCCGAGCGCGAAGCGGCCCTGGATCTCGCGCTCGAGGACGGCGCGGAGCTTGGTGTAGCCCGTGATCATCGACTCGTGCTTCCACGTCTTGAACCTGGGCTTCTTGACCTCGAGCTTGAAGGTCTTGTCCTTGAGCGGGGCCATGACGACGAGCGGGACTCCCGGCGTGATCGTGCCGAGCTCGTCGTTGCCGTTCATGACCTTGCCCGCGATGTCGCAGGTGACCTCGATCGGGGTCTTCACCTCGTTCACGCGCTCGGCGAGCTTCTGGGCGAGGGCGAGGGCCTTCTCCGCGGCCTTGGCCGCGTCGTCGTACTTCTTCTGGGCGGTGAGGGCCTTCACGAGGTCGAGGAGGTCCTGGAGCTCCTTCCGGTACTTCTCCCGGTTGAGGTTGATCTGGTTGATCTCGTCCTGCCGCTTCCGTTCGTCGGCGGCGATCCTCTCGGCGAGGGCGCGCGAGGTCTCGGCAGTCTTGGCGCTCTCGCGGCACTTCTCCGCGCGGGCCTTCGCCTCGGCGCCGCTCGGCGTGAGCCCGAACGTCGCCGCGAACTTGTCGTAGCTCTCCGCGAGCTGTTCGTAGTCGGCCTTGAGCTTCGTCCAGCCGGCCACGTCGGTCTCGGCCGGGCGAACGGCTTGAGCCTTCGTGAAGCCGTCTTCGAGGCCGGAGAACTGGACCGACCCGACGCCCATGTAGACCGCGAGGATCAGGAGGATGCCGCCCACGACCGCGCCGACCTTGATGAGCTTCTGCTGCTGCTCCTTCTTCGAGACCGGAGTCGCGGTCGTGACGGGCTTCTTGGTCTCGACCTTGGGGGCTACTTCCGTCTGGGCCGCGGCCTCGGCCTGGAGCTGCTCCGCCGGCATGTTGACCGTCTCGACGGCCGAGGAGGGCGGCGCCGCGGTCGCCGTCTGACCCTGCGGCTGGGCATGGGTCTGCGGCTTCTGCTGGAAGGGCGCCGCGCCCGGCTGGAAGACGAGGGAGGCGCCCGCGCTCTGCGCGGTCAGCGAGACGCGCTGGCGCTTCGTCATCGGGGCCGCGGCGTCGGCCCCGGTCGGAGCCGGCGCGGCCTCCTGGCCCTCGAGGGCCTTCGCGATGACGGTCGCGCTCCCGTTCCTCGGGCTGTCGCCCTGGGCGACGATCGTCCCCGGCTCGCCCTGGCCGATCTCGGCCTGGGCCGCGGCGAGGTCGCGCGACACGGGGTCGGCGGTCGCTGCCGGGACCGAGGGGTCGGAGGACGAGGCGATGAAGCCGCGGTTCGTCGCGCCGAGGTCCGTCGAGCCGGGGCCGGGCGCCATGTCGACGTTCGAGGGCGAGGCTCCGACGCCGGCCTCGCTGCCGTCGGTGGACTCGGCCGCGGAGAGGTCGCCACCCTCGATGATGGACCGGAGGTCCTTCGCGAGCTGGGCGGCGCTCTGGTAGCGCTCCTTCTTCTTCTTCTTGAGGCAGCGCCGGATGATCTCGCAGACGTTCTCGGGCAGCTCGGGCGTGTAGATCTTCGGGGACTCGGGCGTGTAGAAGAAGTGCTTGAGGAAGATCTCCTGCAGGTTCTTGCCGTTGAACGGCTTCACGCCCGTCAGGAGGTAGTAGTAGCTCACGCCGAGCGAGTAGATGTCCGAGCGCGCGTCGACGGTCTTTCCGCCGGCCTGCTCGGGCGACATGAAGAACGGCGTGCCGACGATCTGACCCGTCACCGAGACCTTGGTCGCGGCCTGGACCTGCTTCGCCAGGCCGAAGTCCATGACCTTCACCTCACCGTTCTTGGTGAGCATGATGTTCTCGGGCTTGATGTCGCGGTGGATCGTGCCCTTCTTGTGCGCGTGCGAGAGGGCCTCGGCCGTCTCCAGGATGATGCTGGTCGCGAGCTTCCAGTCGAGCTTCTTCTTCTCCTTGACGATGTTCTCGACGGTGTCGCCGTCGACGTACTCCATCCGGATGTAGTAGTACTCGCGCTCCTGGCCGACGTTCTGGATGCCGACGAGGCTGGGATGGTTCAGGCGCGCGACCGACTGCGCCTCGCGGAAGAACCGCTGGACCGTGTCCTCGGCCGCGGTGAGGGCCGGGTTCAGGATCTTGACGACGTACTGCTGACGCAGCTTCGAGTGCTCGGCCAGGTAGACGATACCCATACCGCCCTGGCCGATTTTCTTGACGATGGTGCAGCCGTCGATCTCTTTCCCGACGATCGGATCCGGTCCCGACGGTACGGGCGGACTGCTCCCTGCGTTGGGTTCGCTGCTCATTCCTTCGCAACCCCCGGCCGTTCTTCGACTGGTTGACTCTAGCGACCGGGCCCGGGAGGTTCCAGTGACGTGAAAGGTGACATTGCAAAATCGGGAAGGGATGTTCCATCGCTTTACACGAACCGACCCATCGCCCCCTCCGTAAGTCCTTGTTTGTCAGTCACGTGGCGTTTGGACCCGGCCGTTGCTAAGCTATCCCCTCTTAGGAGTGTCGATGCGCAAGCTCGCTGGCTGCACGCTCCTCCTGTCGTTCGTGCTCTTCGCCGGCTGCGCCTGCCCGCCGAGTGGTAGCTGCGATGGGGGCCGCACGAGCGGCGACCCGAGCGGCGGGACGTTCGCTTTCCTGGGTGGTCTCAAGTGTTTCTTCGGCGGTGACGACGCTAAGGAAGAGACCCGTCCGGTCAAGAACGGCGATCTTACCGACAAGAACGACACCGACCACGCCGCGGCGCTGACGATTCGCTGAGTCGTTTCAGGACTCACCTGTCTTCTTCACTGCTCTCACGGCTCCCGTGACGACCGTGAGGAGCACATAGAGAGGGGCTCCGAGCGCGAGCTGCGCGAACGGATGCCCCGAGAGCGGCGAGAGAGCCGCGTAGAGGATGACCCCGGCGAGCGCGCTCCGCGCGCAGGCGATGGCCGGGAACCGGACGCCCAGGAGCCACTGGCCGAGGAGCAGCTGGGCCGCCGCCGTGGCGACCCACGCCCACGCCGCGCCGAGCGCGCCGTGGCGCGGGATCAGGACCACGTTGGAGGTGATGTTGACCGCGAGCGCGCCCAGGCTCGCGACGAGGTTCCGCCTCGTCCCGCCGACCGCGACGAGCGTGCTCTCGGCGGGGGCCGCGAGGAAGCCGAGCGCCGCGCCCCACGCGAGGACGACGAGCGGCTCGCCGGCGGCGGCGTAGCGGTCGTCGAAGAGCGCCGCGAGGAGCGCGGGTCCGCAGAGCGTCGCGCCCGCCGCGACCGGCGCGGCCGCGAGCGCGAGCGCGCTCACGGTCGCGCGATGGGTGCGCGCGATCGCGGCCGCGTCGTCCGCCGCCGCGCGCCGCGCGAGGATCGGGAAGATGCTCCAGAGGAGGAGCCGCGGCACGGGCTCGAGGACCTGGAGCGGCCGCGACGCGAGCGCGTAGAGGCCCGTCTCCTCGCTCGTCCGCGCGGCCCTGAGCAGCAGGACGTCGAACGAGCCCGCGAGCTCGTTCGCCAGGAACGCCCCCGCGATGGGCAGCGCCTCGATCGCGAGCGAGGCCCCGTCCCTCGCGGAGGCGCGCCACGAGACGCGCGGGAGCTCTCCCACGCTCACCCGGAGGAGCGCCGCGATCGTGAGCTCGCCACCGGCGATCGCGAGGATGGCCGCGACGGACGTGTCTCCGCGCGCGCCCACGGCGAGCGCGACGAGGCCGACCTGCACCACGCGCCCGAGCGTCTGGGCCACGGCGAGCCAGGTCTTCGCGAGGGTCGCCTGGAGGAGGAGCCGCGAGCTGCTCCACGCCTGGATCACGGGCAGCGCCGCGCCGACGAGGCCCGCGGGTTCGCCGCGGTCGGCGAAGTGCCAGAAGCCGAGCACGCCGCCGAGCGCACCGGCCACGAGCCGCAGTCTGAGGACGGTCACGAGGACCTCGCGCGCGCGTTCGGGCTCGCGCGCCATGCGCCTCACGGCCACGAGGCCGGTCCCGAGGTCGGTGAGGGCTCCGAGGAGCGCGTAGGTCGCGAGCACGGAGGCGACGTCGCCGTAGCGCGCGGGCCCGAGGGCGCGCGTCAGGAGCTCGAGGTTCGCGAGCGACGCGACCAGCTGAACGGCGTGAGTCGCTGCGAGGACGAGCGTGGCGCGTGCGACGTCACGGCTGGTCGGCTCGGGCTCCACGCCTCCAGTCTAAGTTCTCGTTCTCGTTCCCGTTCTCGTTCTCGTTCTCGTCAGCGCCCGCGCGGTCGGTCCCGCTCCGCGCGGACTCGCTCCTCCACGGCCCCCGAGACGCCGGCTGTATCGGACGGCCGCGAGAACCCGCGCGCTCGCGAGAGGAGTGCGGCTCGCTCGCTCGACGAGAGCGTCTTCCCCGCTCGAGCCTCGGCCTCGCGGATCAGCGTCTCCGCGTCGATCCGCTCGGCGCGCGCGGCCGGGTGGTCGAGGGAGGCGACCTTCGCGGGCGTCTTCTTCGCGCGCCAGAACTCGAAGGCCTGGAGGTCGGCGAGCACCGAGCGCTCGACCGCGCCCACCTCGCCGAGCGCGCGGAACGCGCCCTCGCGGACGAGGTCGAACGCGAGCTCGGGGAAGCTGCGGCGGCCGATCGGGACCTTCACGTCGTTCGGCTTCGGCAAGAAGACGCCGTGCTCGTAGTCGAAGAACAGGTTGAGCCGGCCCTTCGCGATCTGTTCGCCGAGCTGCTTCGAGAGCGCCGTCCCCTCGCCCTTCGCGAGGTAGTGGGAGAGCGCGTCCCTGAGCGCCGCCTCGCCGCGCACGTCGCTCTCGACGAGGTCCACGGTCCCGAACTCGAAGAACCGGGCGAGCTTCGCGTCCTTCGCCTCCTTCATGGCGCGGAGGACGACGTTCTTCCGGTGCGAGATCGAGATGTCGGCGAGGCCCTTCACCGACTCCATGTGGCCGGTGGTCTGGCGGACGTAGAAGCTGCTCCACGGCCCGCTCTCCGCCTTCGTGACGACGCCCTTCGGCGCATCGATGAAGACGCGGCCGTTCGAGTCGAACCAGAGCTCGGCCTCCTTGACGCCGATCCCGGACTTCTCGAGCTTCGCGCGCGCCTCGTCGAGCGCGCGCTTCGTGCCCTCGTCGAGGATCGGGCCGCGGTCCGTGAGCCAGTTCGGGCGGCCGGTGCCCGTCGCCATGCGCCGGTGGAGGTAGGCGGGGCGCCCGTCGATCGTGCCGATCTCGAGGACGCGGAGGGTGGGGACGCCCGCCGCCGCGAGCTTCTCGAGGTTCGCCTTGCGGAGCTCGAGCGCCTGGAGCGACGCGTCCTCCCCTATGAGCACGGAGATCGCGAGCTCGGGGTGACCCTTCACCGCGAACACCTGACGGTCCTTCGGGGCCGGGAAGCGCGGGTCGGTGAGGAGCTGCTCGCCCCGCTCGTAGCGGGACAGGTCCTTCGGCTGCGCCGAGGCGACGCCCGCGAGGATGAGGAGGAGCCCCAGGACCGCCGGCCGCATTGCGTTTCTTCTCCAGTGGCGGCCATCCGGGCAAAGCGCGCGCCGCCGTAAGTGCTCGCGGCTGGGCGACTCGTCGCAGCGTGGTCGTCCGCTGACGGTCGCGCGGGTCGTATCCTGGTCGATCATGAAGAAGCCCGCGTTCGCCGCCGCGATCCTCGTCGCCCTCGCCGCCGTCGCCGGCGGCGGCTTCGTCGCGGGGAGGCGGACGCTCGTCGCTCCCATGAAGGAGCAGCTCGCCCGGAACCCCATGAACACGCTCTGGGCCGGCGCCTCGCTCGCGGACATCGTGCCCGAGGAGAAGCGCGCCGCCGTGAGCGGGTGCTTCCTCGACGGCCCGAACGTCGTCGGCCGGTTCGACGAGATCGCGTGGGCGCCGCCCGCCGTCCCGACACCCTTCGTGGGCTTCGGCCCGAAGCCGGGGCGCCACCGGAACGCGCACGTGACGCCGCTCCAGCTCCGCGCGGAGCGCGACCCGGTCCTCCCGAAGCCGCGCGGCGAGACGCGCGTCCTCCTCGTCGGCGGCTCGGTCGCGTTCGGGAGCGGCGCGCCGAGCCAGGACCGGACGGTCGGCGCGTACCTCGAGCGTCTCCTCGAGAAGCGGGGCGGGCGCGTCTACGCGCTCGCGTACCCCTGGTGGACCTCGAGCCACGAGCGGATCGTCATCGAGCAGCGCGCGCGCGCCCTCGAGGCCGACCACGTCCTCGTGCTGAGCGGCGCGAACGACATCGCGGCCGCGCTCCGCGGCGACGACGTGCGGTGGATGCGGACCCCGGTCGACCGCTTCTACTTCGAGCGCGTGAGCCAGGACTACGTCCTCGCCGGCTTCGAGCCGCTCCACGACGTCGTGCCCGCGACCGCGAGCGTGCCGCCGCCCGACCTCGTCGCGGAGCGCTTCAAGGGGAACACGCTCCCGGGCGTGCGCTACCTCCTCCAGCCGATGATCTTCGGCTCGAAGAAGCCGCTCACCGAACGCGAGAAGGCGATCGTGGCATCGAACAAGCCCGAGACGGCGGACTTCGTGCGGCGGTCTCTCGACGAGCTCCGCGGGAGCGGTGTCCTGCTCGACGTCACGGATGCGTTCGACGGCGTCGCGGAGGACGTCTTCCTGGACACGACGCACGTCGCCGACCGGGGTAACGAGCTCCTCGCCCGGCGGATCCTTGACAGACTAGGGTTCTAGACTTAGTCTAAAACCATATGGTGCAGCGAGACCTCGAGTCCCTCCTCCGCGAGAAAGGAATCCAGCCGACGTCCCAGCGGGTCGCCGTCGCGCGCTACGTCCTCGTCACGGACGAGCACCCGTCGGCGGACCAGGTGTTCGCGCGCGTCAAGCCGACGCTGCCGATCCTCTCGCGGGCGACGGTCTACAACACGCTCAACCTCTTCGTGAAGCAGGGCCTCCTCCGCGAGCTGATCATCGCGGAGGGGAAGACGGTCTTCGATCCGAACGTCGAGCGGCACCACCACTTCGTCGAGGAGGACTCGGGCCGGATCCACGACATCCCGTGGAGCGCGGTCAAGGTCAAGAACGTCGAGGGCCTCCCCGGCTACGAGGTCCACGACTACCAGGTCGTGATGCGGGGCAAGAAGCGTCCCTGACCGAGTGCCCGAGCGAGCGTAGCGAGTCGAGGGCTCAATAGTCCGAGACCGTGTCCTTCTGCTCCGTGCTCGCGAGGAGCTGGCCCGCGAGGCGGGCGATCTCGCCGGCGGTGCGGGGGCGGCGGTCGGGCTCCTTCATGAGGCACCGGTCCACGAGCGTCGTGACGACCGGCGGGACGTCGGGCCGGAGCGTCGAGAGCTTCTTCGGCTCGGTGTCGAAGACGCGGGCGAGGAAGGCGCGCGGGGTCGTCGCGTCCGCGAAGGGCGGCTGGCCCGCGAGCAGGTGGTAGAGCGTCGCGCCGAGCGCGTAGATGTCGGCGCGGTGGTCGGCCGTCGCCGCCGAGCGGAACTGCTCCGGCGCCATGTAGGAGAGCGTGCCGAGGAGGTCGCCCTGCCGCGTGAGGACCGAGTTCGCGTCGAGGACCGACTTCGCGAGCCCGAAGTCGGCGAGCTTGGCCGTGCCGTCGGGCTGGAGGAGGACGTTCTCGGGCTTCACGTCGCGGTGGACGATCCCGCACGTCCGCGCGAGCTCGAGCGCGTACGCGAGCTGCCGCGCGACGTGGAGCGCGACCGAGACGGGGAGCGGGCCGCTCCGCGCGCAGTAGGAGTGGAGGGTCTCGCCCGGGACGTACTCCATGACGAGGAAGAACGTGCCGGCGAACTCCCCGCGCTCGATCACGCGCACGATGTTCGGGTGGACGAGCGCCGACGCGGTCGCCCCCTCGCGGAGGAACCGGCGCCTCTCCTCGGCGGACGGCTCGACGCGCGGAGCGATGACCTTGATCGCGACGGTCTCGCCCGTCCGCGTCGAGCGCGCCTCGAAGACGCTCGCGCTCGCGCCCGTGCCGATCTTGCCGACGAGCTCGTAGCCCGGGACGTGCACCTCGCCCTTCTCGCGCGCGACCGCGGCCATCTCGAGCTCGGCGGTGGCCGGGCGCCGCGAGCGGTCCTTGAGCTCGACCTGGATCTGCGTCTCGGCGAGCTTGAGGCGGTCGCCGTCGCGGAGCGTGCCGAGCTTCACGGGCGCGCCGTTCACGAACGTCCCGTTCGCGGAGCCGAGGTCCTTGAAGGTCGCCCCGTTCGCGTCGAGGACGATGGAGCAGTGACGCCGCGAGACGCGCTCGGCGAAGAGCTCGATGTCGCACTCCTTCGCGCGGCCGAGGACGACGCGGCAGGGCGCCTGGAGCTCGATGCGGCGCTCGTTGACGCCGTCGAGGATCGTGAGCGCGAGGACGAGGACCCGGTCGAGGCTCGTCTCGGCCGGCGTCTCCGGGGAGGGGTCGGGCGCGAGGCGCCGCTGCGCGTCCTCGAGCCCGAGGCGCCGCGCCGGGTCCGCCTCGAGGAGGCCGTCGATCACGTCCGCGAGCTCGGGCGAGAGGTGGTGGAGGCGGCCCGTCGCGCGCGGCACGTCGCCCGCCATGATCCGCCGCGCGACGTGGGCCGCCGTCCCGTCGAGCGGCGCGAAGCCTTGCGCCGCGTGGAGCGCCGTCATGCCGAGCGAGAAGGCGTCGGACGGCGGGCCGGCGTCCTTCCCGCGGATGATCTCGGGCGCCATGTAGAGGATCGTGCCCATGACCTCGTCGCGGCGCGTGAGCGAGAAGTCGCTCTCGAACTTGGCGAGGCCGTAGTCGATGAGCATGGCCCGCCCGTCCGTCGTGAGGATGATGTTGCCCGGCTTCACGTCGCGGTGGATGAGCTGGGTCGCGTGCATGGCGTGGAGCGCGCGCGCGATGTCCACGATGACGGTGCGGAGCTTCGCGTCGTCGAGCGGCGCGCGGACGATCGCCTCGGAGAGCGTCTCCCCCTCGACGTACTCCATGACGTAGAAGAACGAGTCGGCCGTGCGGCCCGCCTCGTAGAAGCGCGGGATCCCCGGGCCGCGGAGCGCGCGGAGCGAGTCCATCTCGCGCCGGAAGCGGGCGAGCGCCTCCGCGTCGGCGGACGCGTTCGCGTCGAGGACCTTGAGCGCGTAGCGCTGGCCGTCGCGCTCGGAGAGGAAGACGGTGCCCATGCCGCCGCGGCCGAGGACGCGGAGGATCGAGTAGCCGCCGATCGCCGCTCCGGGCGACGAGGAGACCCGCGCCTTCTGCTGCACCTTCACGCGGAGGAGCGGCGCCGCGACGGGGCGCTGGAGGACGTCGGCCGCGCCCTGCGCGAAGGCGCGGTCCATGAGCTCGCCGTCCTCGGGGTCGATGACGGCGAGGACCGGCGGGCCGAAGGTTCCGAGCCGAGATGCGATGCGCGGGATCAGGTCGAGGATCGCGGCGCTCCCGCGCGGGACGTCGAGGACGATGAGCCGGGGCCGCGCGTCGCACACCGCGTCCACCGTCTCCGCGCCCAGCTCGAGCTCCGCCACGGCGCCGAGGGCGAGGAGGTTCGCCTCGAGGTCGGCGTCGCGCTCCGGTCCGTCGTGGATCACGAGGATGACTTCGGCCCCGCTCAATGGCCGCCCGCAGGTTTCATGTTAGGTTCGTCTGACTCTAACGGAGAGGGAATGAGCGGGCACGAAGGTTATTACCACTCGCACGACCTCGGCAAATTCCCGGACATGGGGAAGAACCGCCCGGAGCTCGCGAAGAAGTTCTTCGACTACTACGGCGCCGTCTTCGCGGAGGGGGCGCTCTCCGTGCGCGAGAAGTCGCTCGTCGCCCTGGCCGTCGCCCACGCCGTCCAGTGTCCTTACTGCATCGACGCCTACAGCAAGGACGCCCTCGAGAAGGGCGCCGACCTCGACCAGATGACCGAGGCCGTCCACGTCGCGTGCGCGATCCGCGGCGGGGCCTCGCTCGTCCACGGCGTGCAGATGCGGAATCACGCGACCAAGCTCGGGATGTGATGGGATGGTGAGCCGCTCGCTGCTCGTCCGGGACTTCGAGGGGGCGCTGGCGCCCCACGGCCTGAGCCCGCTCCGCCCGAGGCGGATCGAGGTCTTCCAGGTGAACGTGGGGAAGCTCTGCAACCAGACCTGCCGCCACT
>CAZYLP010000097.1:0-2148 GCA_964648345.1 uncultured Planctomycetota bacterium | reverse complement strand
CGAGACGCTCGAGCTCTGCCTCGCCGCGCTCGCGAAGACGACGATCCCGACCGTGGACATCACGGGCGGCGCGCCCGAGCTGAACCCCCACTTCCGCTGGTTCGTCGAGGAGTGCCGGAAGCTCGGGCGGAAGGTCATGGACCGCTGCAACCTCACGATCCTCGAGGTCCCCGCCCACGCCGACCTGCCGGCGTTCTTCGCGAAGCACCGGGTCGAGGTGGTCTGCTCGCTGCCGCACTACCGGGCGCTCATGACGGACAAGCAGCGCGGCGAGGGCGTCTACGCGAAGTCGATCTCCGCGCTCGAGAAGCTCAACGCCCAGGGCTACGGCGTCGAGGGCTCGGGGCTCGAGCTCGTCCTCATCACGAACCCGGTCGGCGCTTTCCTTCCTCCGAGCCAGAAGTCGAGCGAGGCGGAGTGGAAGCGCGAGCTCTTGAAGCAGCACGGCGTGCGGTTCAACAAGCTCTACACGATCACGAACATGCCGATCAGCCGGTACCTCACATGGCTCGAGGAGTCGGGGAACCTCGAGGCCTACATGGAGCGGCTCGTGACGGCCTTCAACCCGGCGGCCGCCGCGAACGTCATGTGCCGGAGCACGATCTCGATCGGCTGGGACGGCAAGGTCTACGACTGCGACTTCAACCAGATGCTCGACATGCTCGTCGAGCCCTCGGCGCCGCGGCACGTCCGCGACTTCGACGTGGCCGCGCTCGAGCGGCGCGCGATCGTGACCGGGAGCCACTGCTTCGGCTGCACCGCGGGCGCCGGCTCGAGCTGCGGCGGCGAGGTCGCCTGACCCTGGAACCGGTACCACCTTCCTGTAGAGTTGGTGGTCACGGGGGTGTTTTGAAGCGCGCCGCTCCGCACCTGCTCGTCCTGCTCGCCGTCGCCGGGCTCTCGTGCTCGACGCCCGAGCGCACGGACCCCGTGCTCCTCCCGAACCTCCACCGGTTCACCGACACCGTCTGGTCGAGCGGGAAGCCGGAGGGCGAGGAGGCGTTCCGCGAGATCGCGCGGCTCGGCGTGAAGACCGTGATCTCGGTCGACGGGGCGAAGCCCGACGTCGAGGCGGCCCGGCGCGCCGGGCTCCGGTACGTGCACCTGCCCTTCACGTACTCGGGCGTCCCGCGGCAGCGAGCGCTCGAGATCGCGAAGGCCGTGCGCGACCTCCCCGGGCCGGTGCTCATCCACTGTCATCACGGCAAGCAGCGCTCGCCGGCCGCGGCCGCCGTGGCGCGGCTCGCGACGGTGGGCGGCACGAGCGACGAGGCCGTCGCGCTCATGAAGACCGCGGGGACCGACCCGCACTACGAGGGCCTCTACGCGAGCGTCGCGACCTTCGAGCGGCCGGCGACGTTCGAGCTCGACCGCGTCGCGTGCTCCTTCCCCGAGACGGCGCCGCCCGCGCCGCTCGTCGAGGCCATGACCGCGATCGAGGGGCACCTCGATCGGCTCGGGAAGGTGCCCCAGGAGGGGGACTTCGCCCACGAGGCTCTCCTCCTCCGGGAAGGCCTCGTCGAGATCGGCCGTCACCGCGTCGACCGCGACGCGGGCTACGCCGAGCTCCTCCGCGCCGCGATCGGCGCCGCCGAGGCCCTCGAGGCCGAGGCGAGGAAGGGCAGGCCTTCCGCGGATGCGGTGAAGCGCGTGAAGAGGTCCTGCACCGCGTGCCACGACAGGTTCCGGGACCAGTGACGCCGGGTCTTGCCGAGTAGTACTAGTTCGAGCATGATCATACCGTGCGTCGCGCCCTCGGGGTGGCGTCCCTCATCCTGGCCGCCGGGCTCTCCCCGGTCGTGGCCGGCGACCCCCTCTCCGAGCTGGACATGGCCGTCCGCGAGCTCGAGGGGCTCGTCCGCGAGCTGAACGCCGCGCGCGCCGCGGGGAGCGGCGCGCTCGAGCGCGCGCGCCTCGCCGCCTCGCGCGCCGAGGCCGAAGCCCGCGACGTCGAGCGCGAGGCCGTCGCCGTCGAGGACGAGAGCGCCGCGCTGAGGGAGTCGGTCGCGCGTCTCGAGGCCGAGCGGCGCGACCTCGAGGTCCGCGTCGCGAGGGGCTCGGCCGTGAAGCAGGGCCTCGCGCCTCTCCTCGGCCCCGCTCCCGCGGGCGAAGGCGACGATCCGGCCGCCACGCGCCGCCGCCTCGCCG
>CAZYLP010000096.1:0-15388 GCA_964648345.1 uncultured Planctomycetota bacterium | reverse complement strand
GGGTAACATCCCGCTCGCGATGGCCGGCAAGAGACTCTTCCTGATCGACGCGACGGCGCTCGCCTACCGCGGGCACTTCGCGCTCATCAACAACCCGCTCACCAACACGAAGGGCCTGAACACGTCGGCGGCGAAGGTCTTCACGGACAAGGTCCTCGAGATCCTCGACAAGGAGAAGCCCGACCTCGTCGCCCTCGCGTTCGACCATCCGACGCCCACGTTCCGCCACGCGCGGTTCGCCGAGTACAAGGCGACGCGCGAGAAGGCGCCGCCCGAGATGCACGACGCGCTCGACTACATCGACCGCATCGTCGCCGGGCTCGGCCTCCCCATCGTGACCGTCCCCGGGTTCGAGGCGGACGACGTGATCGGCACGCTCGCGAAGAAGGCCGAGGCGCAGGGCATCGAGGTCATGATGGTGACGGGCGACAAGGACTTCGCCCAGCTCGTCACGGACCACGTGAAGATCTGGAACCCCTTCGCGGGGGGGCATCGCTCTTCGGGTGGCGTCGTCACGATCCTCGGTCCGAGGGAGGTCGAGGCGAAGTTCGGCGTCAAGCCGGAGAGGATCCGCGACCTCCTCGCGCTCATGGGCGACACCTCGGACAACATCCCCGGCGTCCCGGGCGTCGGCGACAAGACGGCGCGCGCGCTCATCGAGCAGTTCGGCTCGCTCGACGGCGCCCTCGCCGGCCGCGCGGAGGTGAAGCAGAAGCGCGTCCGCGAGAACCTCGAGAAGCACGAGGCGGACGCGCGGCTGTCGTTCGACCTGGTGACGATCGACACGAACGCGCCCGTCGGCGTCGAGCCCCAGGACCTCGTCGCGAAGAAGCCCGACCGCATGGCGCTCTTCCCCGTCTTCCAGGAGCTCGAGTTCCGCGACCTCTCGCGCCGCTTCTCGGTGGACGTGAGCTCGGACCCGCACGTCCACAAGGTCGCCGCGACGAAGGAGGAGGTGGCCGCCCTCGTCTCCGAGCTCGAGAAGGCGCCCGAGTTCGCCTTCGACCTCGAGACGACCAGCGTCTCGCCGCTCGTCGCGGACATCGTCGGCATGAGCTTCTCCTGGAAGCCGAACGAGGCGACCTACGTCCCGGCGACGGAGGTGGAGCCGCAGGGCGCGACGTTCGCCCTCTTCGCGTTCGAGCTCGACTTCAAGGAGCAGCTCGGGATGCTCCGCCACCTCCTCGAGGACCCGCGCTTCAGGAAGGGCGGGCAGAACGTGAAGTACGACATGCTCGTCCTCTCGCGGTACGGCGTCGACGTGAAGGGGATCACGTTCGACACCCTCCTCGAGAGCTACCTCCTCGACCCGTCCGCGCGGCAGCGGAACCTGGACGAGCTCGCGCTCCGCTACCTCAACTACAAGAAGATCCCGACCGAGTCCGTGATCGGCGCCTCGGGCAAGAAGCAGCGCACGATGGACAACGCGCCCGAGAAGGAGGTCGCGGCCTACGCGTCGGAGGACGCCGACATCACGCTCCGGCTCCACCGGCTCTTCGCGAAGCAGGTGGAAGAGCAGGGCCTCGGCGACCTCTATCACGCGGTCGAGCTGCCGCTCATGCTCGTCCTCCTCCGCATGGAGCAGCGCGGGATCAAGGTCGAGACCGGGGTGCTCAAGGGGCTCGCGAAGGAGTTCTCGGCGAAGCTCGCCGCGCTCGAGGCGGAGGTCTACGCGCTCGCGGGCGAGACCTTCAACATCGAGAGCCCGAAGCAGCTCGCCTACATCCTCTTCGACAAGCTCGAGATCGACAAGAAGGCCGAGGTGCGCGTCAAGAAGACGATGACCGGCGCCGCCTCGACGGACATCGAGGTGCTCGAGAAGCTCGCCGAGCACCACGACCTCCCCGCCAAGGTCCTCGAGTACCGCTCGTTCCAGAAGCTCAAGGGGACGTACATCGACGCGCTCCCCGAGCTCGTGAACCCGAGGACGGGGCGCGTCCACACGAGCTTCAACCAGGCGATCGCCGCGACGGGCCGGCTCTCGTCGTCGGACCCGAACCTCCAGAACATCCCGATCCGCACGCCCGAGGGGAAGAGGATCCGCGGCGCCTTCGTGGCGGGTGAACCCGGGTGGCAAGTGCTCTCGGCCGACTACTCCCAGGTCGAGCTCCGCCTCCTCGCGCACCTCTCCGGCGACCCGGGCCTCAAGGCGGCCTTCGAGGCGGGCGAGGACATCCACCGCGCGACGGCGGCGCGCATCTTCGACAAGAAGCCCGAGGAGGTGACGACCGAGCTCCGCGGGCAGGCGAAGGCGATCAACTTCGGGATCGTCTACGGCATGGGCGACGCGCGCCTCGCGCGCGAGACGGGCATGTCCCTCGGCGAGGCGAAGGACTTCATCAAGAACTACTTCGCGAAGTACCCGTCGATCAAGACCTACCTCGACTCCCAGAAGGAGTTCGCCCACAAGCACGGCTACGTCCAGACGATCCTCGGGCGCCGGCGAAACCTCCCCGAGATCTGGAGCACGAACCACCAGTTGAAGAGCGCCGCGGAGCGCATGGCGACGAACACGCCCATCCAGGGCAGCGCGGCGGACCTCATCAAGCTCGCCATGATCCGGATCGACGCGCGCCTCGCGCACGAGAAGTTCCCGGCGCGCATGCTGATCCAGGTCCACGACGAGCTCGTGTTCGAGGTCGAGGGCGGCCGGGAGGAGGCGCTCGCCGCGCTCGTCCGGGACGAGATGGCGAACGCCGTCCCCGTCACGGTCCCCCTCAAGGTGGACGTGGGTTGGGGCCGGAGCTGGCTCGACGCTCACTGAGGCCCGCGCACCTCGAGCTTCCACGCGACGCCGCGCTCCGTGCCGACGAACGCCTGCGCGGGCGCGCCGCGCGGATGAGCGACCGCGACGCACCAGGGCGCGTCCCGGTCGGCGGCGAAGCTCCTCCGCGCGAGCTCGCGCCCCGTCGCCGTCTCGACGAGGAGGAGCAAGCGCTCGAAGGGCGCGACCGCGAGGGCGAGCCGCCCGTCGCGGCTCGCGAACGCGACGGCCTCGATCGCGCCCGCGCCGAGGCGATGGCGCGCGAGCTCGCGCGCGGAGGCCGTGTCCCAGAGGACGAGGTCGCCGCTCTGCCCGCCCGTGAGCGCGAGGTCGCCCTCGGGCGAGGCCGCGACGCACCTGGGCTCGAGGGGGTCCGCGACGAGCGCCACGCTCTCGGCGTTGGTCTCGGCGTCGCGGAAGTGGAGGAGCCCCGTCCCGTCCGCGACGAGGAGCCGGCGCGGCTTCGCGAACGCGAGGCCCGTCGCGCGAGCCGGCACCCTGCCGAAGGTCGAGGAGCTCTGCTTCGAGAGGACGTGCCCCCGGAGCTCCTGGCCGCTCGCCTCGAAGACCTCGAACCGCTCGGCGCCCCCGGGCGCGAGGAGCCGGAACGTCTGCCCGTCGACCGTCACCGGGGTGCTCTCGCGCCAGCCCTCGACGCCCGCGACGAACGTCGCCCCGCTCCCGTCCCTGCGCACCGCGAGCGCGTCGTGCGAGCCGGGGGCGAACGCGACGGACGTGTAGCTCTCGCGCGGGCCCGGGTCGAACGGCGGGACGGGCGCGCCGTCCGAGGTCCGGAACACCCGCGCCGCGCCGTCCACGCCGAGCGAGACGCCGTACGCGCCGTCGTCCGACACCGCGATCGCCGTGATCGGAGAGCGCGGGTCGAGTCCGATCTCGGCGCCGGTCTCGAGGTCCCAGAGCGCGAGGGAGCCGTCCGAGCCCGACGTGACCGCGGTCCTCGAGTCGGGGGCGGCCGCGATCGCGCGGATCGAGCGCCCGCCGTGCCCGACGAGCTCGCGCGGCTGGCCGGGCGTGTCCGCCGTCCAGGCCTTCTCCCCCCAGACCTTCACGACGCGGGCCTTCGGCCCCGACGAGCCCGTCAGGAGGTTCTTGCCGTCGGGTGTCACCGCGAGCGCCGAGATTCGCTCCTCCGGATGGGCGACCCAGGATCGGCTCGCGGTCACGTCGGGCGGGACGAACGTCGTGATGGAGCCGTCGGGGTGTCCGACGAAGGCCCGTCCGTTCCGGGCGACGGCGAGCGCCACGATCTCGTCGGACGAGCCGAGGGACGTGACCCGCTCGCCGCCCGGCTTCGCGCACAGGATCGCGCGCGTGAGCGCCAGGACGAAGGACCCATCGTCGGCGTAGTCGAACGCGACGATCCTCTGCCCCGGGTAGCGGTCCTCGAGAGAGGCGCCCTTCTGATCGAAGCCGGCCACGAACGTCCGCTCGTCGCGCGAGTAGGTCGGGACGCCGCGCGGAGAGAGCGCGATCAACGGGTCCCAGACGTTGCACCACTGGGTCGCGGTCTCGGTCCGGGTCCCGAGGTCCCAGAGCCGGATCATGAACTCGCGCTCGGCGGTCAGGGCGAGGGGGCCGCGGACCGAGATCGCGTTGACCCTCGCTCCGGACACGCGGAGGTGGCCCACGAAGCGCCGCTCGGGCAAGTCCCAGAACGCGAGCTCGCCGCTCTCCGAGCCGGTGAGGATCCTCGCGCTCGACACGAACGCGACCGCGCCCACGGAGAACGTCGTGGCGAAGGCGGGCTTCCCCCAGCTCGCGACGACGGCGAGCGCGGGCTCGCGGAGAGCCGGCGGTGGGGCGGTCACGGAGATCGGAGCGGGCGGCGGAACGGGCGGAGCCGGTGCGCCTCCGCGGACGAGGAGGCCGGCCGCGAGCGCGAGCGCGACGGCGCCGGCGGCGAAGAGGACCCCGGCCACGAGCGGCGTGGCGCCGCCGCCCTCGTCGAGGAGCGCCTCGAGCTCGGCCGCCACGGCCGCCGCGTCCGCGCCGCGTTTCGCCGGGTCCTTGGAGAGGAGCCGCGCGACCAGCGCCGCGACGGGCGCCGGCGTCCCGGACGCGGCCTCGCGGACGTCGCGCGGCGTCTCCGTCATGACCCGCTTCAAGACGGTGAAGCCGGTCCCCTCGAACGGCGGCACCCCGGCGATGAGCGCGAAGAGGAGCGCGCCGAGGCCGTAGAGGTCGCTCCGCGCGTCACCCGCTCTTCCGTCCGCCTGCTCGGGGGAGGCGTACTCCGCCGTGCCGCTCACGTCGCCGGAGCTCGTGATCGAGTCGTCCGCCGAGTCGGTCCGCGCGAGCCCGAAGTCGGCGAGCTTCGTCCGGCCCTCGGCGTCGAGGAGCACGTTCGCGGGTTTGAGGTCGCGGTGCACGAAGCCCGCCGCGTGGAGGGCCGCGAGCGCGTCCGCGACGCGGGCCGCGTGGCGCACGGCCTCGCGCCAGGAGAGCGGCCCCTCGCGCTTCAAGCGGTCGCGGAGCGTCCCGCCCGCGAGGAGCTCGAAGACCATGAAGCGCGTGCCGCCCTCGACGCCGAGGTCGAGCAGGCGCGCGATCCCGGGGTGCTCGACCGCGAGCGCCGCGCGCGCCTCGCGCTCGAAGCGGACGATCGCCTCCTCGCTCCGCGCCTGGGCTCCCGTGAGGACCTTGACGGCGACCTCGCGGCCGAGCCTCTCGTCGCGGGCGCGGAAGACGGCAGCGGTCCCTCCCCGGCCGAGCTCCTCGAGCACCTCGTAGCGGCCGAATCTCCGCGGCTGCATGGCAACGCATCTTAAGCCGCGACAGGGCTCAAGCGCCTCCTCCGCGCGACCGAAATAGGTGACGGCTGAGCGCCGACTCACAGGGGGATGGGAATGCCGGAACCGAGACCGAGCTCGCTCTACGTCGAGCGGTTCCTCGAGCACCTGCGCGTCGAGCGGAACCTCTCGCCGCACTCGCTCCGCGCGTACGAGGGCGACGTGCGCGAGCTGCTCGCGTTCCTCGGGTACTCGGGCGAGCGCCAGGCCGCGCCCTTCGACCCGGACCAGGTCACGCGCGAGCAGATCCGCGGCTTCCTCGCCAAGCTCCACGAGAAGGAGATGGCGCGCTCCTCGATCCAGCGGCGCCTCGCGGGCGTCCGAGCCTTCTGGAAGTTCCTCCGCCGCGCCGGCCTCGCGACGAGCGAGCCGGCGGCCGAGGTCCGCGCCCCGCGCCGTGGCCGCTCGCTGCCGCGGTGCCTCGGCGAGCCCGACGTGCAGAAGCTCCTCTCGTCGCCGAACGAGGCCGACGGCTTCCCGCTCCGCGACCGCGCGATCCTCGAGACGCTCTACGGCGCGGGTCTCCGCGTCTCCGAGCTCGCGCAGCTCGAGGCGGCGGACGTCCTCCGCGACGCGACGGGGACGGCGTGCGTGCGCGTCCGCGGCAAGGGCAAGAAGGAGCGGCTCGCGCCGCTCGGCAAGCTCGCCCTCGACGCGATCGAGGTCTACTCCCAGCGCGAGCGCGCCCGCCTCGCCCACGGGACCGGCGAGGTCGCGCTCTTCCTCAACAAGAACGGCGGCCGCCTCGGCGTCCGCGGGATCCGCCGCCTCGTCGTCCGCTACGCCTCGCGCGCCGGCATCGAGGCCGGCGCGAGCCCGCACACGCTCCGCCACTCCTTCGCGACGCACCTCCTCGACCGCGGCGCCGACCTCCGCGCCGTCCAGGAGCTCCTCGGGCACTCGAGCCTCGCGACGACGCAGGTCTACGCGCACGTCTCCTCGAAGCGGCTCGTGGACGCGTACGAGGTCGCGCACCCGCGCGCGTGAGTTAGCATCTCCCGCCGGAGGTGCTTCATGAAGAAGCATGGACTCGCCCTCCTCGTGACGGCTCTCCTCCTCGCGGGACAGGCCCGCGGCGAGGACCGTCCGAAGAAGGCGGAGACGGGCAAGCTCGCGCCCGATCTCAAGCTCGACGACAAGAGCTGGCTCAACACGAAGGACGGCGCGGCGCTCAAGCTCGACGACCTCAAGGGCAAGGTCGTCCTCATCGACTTCTGGGGCGTCTGGTGAGGGCCCTGTAAAGCTGCCGTGCCGCAGCTCAAGGAACTCTACACCGCTCTCAAGGACAAGGGATTCGTCATCGTCGGGGTCCACACGAACCACGACTCCGACAAGATGAAGGCGTTCGTCGAGAAGAAGAAGATCGACTGGCCCATCGTCGTCGACGGCAAGGGCGACAAGTCTTCCAAGGCGTTCAACGTCGAGGGCTATCCGACCACGGTCCTCATCGACAAGTCGGGCAAGATCGTCGAGGTGTTCCTCGGCGGCCACCCCGAGAAGGAGCAGATCGAGAAGCTCCTGAAAGAGGACTGGAAGGACGAGAAGAAGGCCGACGAGAAGAAGGCCGACAAGCCGGACGAGAAGAAGGCCGAGGACAAGAAGGCCGAGGACAAGAAGGACTGACCGGCGACACCGGAGACGTCGAGCCATCGCGGCGTCTCCGGTGCTCTCAGATCACGACCTCGCCCTCGGCGCCGAGGATCTTCTTCCACGGGTCCGAGTCGGGGAGCTCCTTGGCGAGCTCGATCGATGCCCGCTTGCTCCGGCCACGGAGCGCGCGGACGAGGACCGTGCGCGCGATCATCGCCGGGGCCATCGGTCCCTTCGTCTCGCGGATCATCTCGCAGACCTCGTCGATCGACGCGAGCCGTTCGCCGAAGAGCTTCGCGAAGGCCTCGAAAGGGCTCGCCTTGCCATCGATCCGGCCGTTCGCGACCGCGATCTGGAGCGCGCGGCGACGCGCGAGGCCGGAGGCCTCGCTCTCTCCCTGGAGGAGCGGCTGGAGGGCATGGAGCGCGGGCCCAGGTCCGCGCGCCTTGAGGAGGGCCTCGGCGAGGCGAAGGCGCGCCTTCTCGTCCGATGCCGCGGCGCGTTCGAGCGCGCGTAGATCCTCGTCGCTCATGGACCTCGGTCGGGTGCTAACCCGGGGGCTACTCCGCGCGTATTAGAACCTGGACACACGTGGTGAAGGAGTGGACGCCGTGAAGGCCAGCCAATCGAAGGTTCTCGTCGCCCTCGGCCAGCTCCGCATCACCACCCTCGATGCCGAGCGCGTCAGCCGCAGCCGCGACTACCGCATGGCGACTTCGTCCTGGATCGTCGCTCCGTGGGAGCACAGGCCCGAGCCCGCTCCGCGCAAGCGCGCGGGCTGAGCGCGGCGCTCACTCCTCCATCATCTGCCGCGGGTCCGACCTCAGGACTCCCTGCGGGCTCGAAGGCGACGCCGCGGGCGCGGTCACGATCGGCGGACGCCGCGGCGCCTCGGGCTCGGCCGGCATCGGCGCGGGCGCGGCCATCTTCACGACGAGGGGCGGAAGGTCCACGACCGGCGCCGGGACCGCGGCCGGCGCGGCGACCGGCACGATGATCGGAGCACGGGGCGGCGCGACGATGGGCTCCTCCTCCGTGATCGGCGCGAGCTCCACGACCGGCGCGGGCGCGACCTTCTTCGCCTTCTTCTTCTCGGGCTCGGGCTTCTCGGGGACGGCCGATCCGTCGAGGAGCGCCTGCGCGCGCCGCCGCACGAGCGGCTTGTCGTAACGCATGGCGAGCTTCGCGAGCTTCTCCTTCTCGCTCCGGCCGTCGATCGAGGGGACGAGCCCGTCCACCTCGGCTCGAGCCTCGTCGTAGCTCATGCTCGCCGTCGCGGCGCCCGCGATGCCGATCGCGAGCCCGACGATCCCGAGCACGGGGGACCAGGGCGCCCCGAGGGTCGCCGCGTAGACCGCGCCACCGACCGCGGCGAGGGCGACCACGAGCGACACGATCGCGACGACGAGCCAGAGGACGAGGCGCCGCTCGATGCTCGTGAAGCGGCGCGTGAGATCGAGCGGGAGCGGCGCGAGCGCCTCCGCGGCCCCCTTCAAGACCTCGCCGTTCACGCCGGACTGGAGCTTCGAGCGGATCTTGCGGGCCGGGAGCCCGTAGCGCTCGCCGATCCGGGCCATCGTCCAGCCGAGGTTGTGGTGGAGGACGTGGGCCGTGCACGTGAGGCCGCGCGCGCCGACCCAGAAGCTGTCCTTGCGGAGCTGCTCGAGCGTGCACTCGGCCTCCGTCGCCATCGCCTTCTCGATCTCCTCGGGCGTCCACAGCGCGGCGGCCTCGGTGGAGTCGAGCGGCTTCGCGGGGAGCGGGGAGGCGGCGGCGGCCGACGCCGTCGCCGGCGGAGCCTCGAAGATCGCCGCGCGCAGCTCGCCCGCGTCCGCGAAGCGCCGGTCGCGCCGCGCGTAGCAGCGCGCGAACGCGGAGTGCCACGCCGTGTCGCCCGCGAGCGAGCCCGAGAGCTCGTCGCCCGGCTGCGGCCGCGCGCCCGCGGTCATCTCGTGGAGGAGCACTCCGAGCGTGAAGACGTCCGTGCGCGTGTCCGCGACCTCGCCCGCTTGCTGCTCGGGCGCCATGTAGGGGATCGTCCCCGCGATCGCGCGCGCATCGCCTCCGGCCGTCGCGCTGGTCTCCAGGTTCTCGGAGAGGAGGATCGACGCCTGGCGTGCCTTCACGCGGCCCATGCCGAAGTCGGCGACCTTCACGCGGTCGCCCTCGGCGACGAGGATGTTCTCGGGCTTCAAGTCCCCGTGCGCGATCCCGTGCGCGTGGCTCGCCGCGAGCGCGGCGACGATCTGCGAGAAGACGTGCTTCGCGCGCTCCGCGGGGAGAGGGCCGTCCTGCGCGAGGACCTGGCGCAGCGTCCGCCCCTCGTGGAGCTCGACGAGGAGGTAGGGCGGGTCGTGGTCGAGGTCGATCCCGATGGCGCCCGCGATGTTCGGGTGCGTGAGGCCCGCGAGGCAGCGAGCCTCGGTCTTGAGCTGATCGACCTGGTCGCGGTCGCGGATGATCTTCGCGGCGACGCGGCGCTCGGGCCAGTAGCGGTGCTGTGCGAGCCAGACGCTCGCGAAGCCGCCCTCGCCGAGAGGCGAGACGAGGACGTACTCGCCGAGCTCGGTCCCTGCTTTCAGCTCGTCGGCCATCGGAGGCGCATCTTACCGGACGAGCTTGCGGCGTGGGCTCAGGCGCCCGCGTCCTCCATGAGCTGCCAGAACGGGACCTCCTCGGCGGGGGCGGACTTCTCGGCGACGGCGACCGCGCTCGGCGCCGACGAAGTCGCACCGGAGAGACCGGCCGCGAGGGGCTCGGCACCGGGCCGGGAGATCTTCTGCGTGAAGCGCGACTTCCTCGTCGTCCCGAACGTCGTCCGGTAGAGCACGTTGTCCGAGGGCTTCTCGGCCGTGAGCTCCTTGTAGACGTCGGTCGAAGGCGGCGCGATCCCGCCCTTCTTGCCGAGGACGTCGTTCACGATGTCGCGGTCGGCGGCCGTCGGGAGGTTCGCCTTGCGGTACGCCTCGAACTCGGCGCGCGTCGCGATCGGCCGGCCGTGGATGTCCCAGAGCTCGTTCGCGTAGATCGACGGCTCGGCGCGGTTCCACCGGAGCGAGGGGAGCACGAGCTCGGGCGTGCCCTTCGGGTACTTCTCGCGGATGATCCTGTTGAACTTCTCGAAGTGCTTCTCGAGGGTCCGCTTGTAGAACGTGACCGTGATCCCGTTGAGGAGCTCCTTGTTCACGTCCTGCACGGCGCCGTCGAGGTTCAGGTCGATGAACTTGTAGCTGTAGCGGACCGGGTCCTTCTCGCGCGCCTTGAAGTCCTCGAAGAGGTGCGGGTCGAAGGCGACGCCCGCGGGCTTCGAGAGGTAGTCCTCGGTCGAGGGGAAGAAGCCCTTGAGCCCGAGGTTGTAGTAGATGAGCGCGTTCGTCGAGCGCTCGCCGCCGTGGAGGTCGTAGCCGAGCGGCGCGTAGAGGTTCACGTAGCGCTGGACGACCTCGACCGGGAGCTTCCCGGCGCCGAGGATCCGCTCGAACCCCTGCTCGCCCGAGCGGAGGTGCTTCGCCTCCTCGCGGAGCATGAAGAGCATCGACTGCGTCATCTGGAGGACGCTCGAGTGCGCGAGGAGCGAGAGCTGGGAGCCGCCGTCCCGGTCCATGAACTCGAGGAAGCAGTACATCCCGAGCCAGTCGTCGATCTGGTTGTTGAACGCGCCGAGGAGCCGCTCGTTCCCCTGCTGCGAGGCGCGGCGCTCGAGGAGGCTCTGCGCGCAGTAGCGCGACTCGTCCGTCTTGAGCACCTCGGTCTCGAAGTAGCCCATCTGCCAGCCGTGGCGGAACTCCTCCGTGATCACGGAGAGGAGGATCTTCCGGTCGTAGTCGGAGGGCGCGTGGTCCCAGAGGCCGGTCTGGAGCTCGTTCGAGCCGAATTCGGTGTCGCCCTGGATGTTCGCCAGGTTCGCGAGGATCGAGGGCAGCGAGCGGCCGTTCCAGTCGCCCTGGGGCATCTCGTCGACCGAGCGCCACTTCTTCTGGCCCTTGTAGTGGCCGAACTCGATCTCGTCCTCGCTCGTCTTCGCGAGGACGACCTTGAACTCGCTGTTCATGATCTCCGGGATGTCGAGCCCGACGTCGCGGAGGTACCAGAGGCTGTACTCGCGGAAATCGTCGAAGGACTTCATCTCGGCGTTCATGGTCGGCTCCGTGGGTCCAAAGCTAGCTCTCGACGGGTCCTGCGGCTGTGAGTTCGCTCACAGGACCGTCAGGTTTCAACCGACATCGTCCGACAGAACGCGGTGCGTCGTCATGACTTGCCGAGGCTTGTGACGTTGGTCTCCCCGTCGCTCTCACCAGCCCGAGAGCGAAGCGGAGCCATGAAGAATCGATCGACCCCCGGGACTTCGGATGGTTGCCTCTGGGGCCTGGCGCGCGGCGTGGGCTGGGTCCTGGGCGAGATCCTCGTCTCGGCGATCGTCGAGCTCCCGTTCGCGATCCTCACCTCGCTGATCTGAGAGGGACCCATGAAGGTTCTACGACGCGAGGCCGGTCGCCCCACGTGCCCCTTCTGTCACGAGCGGTTCGGCATCTTCGACGAAACGCGCGCCTGCGAGCGCTGCGGAACCGTTCACCACGAGGAGTGCACGCGAGAGGTGTCGGGCTGCACGATCATGGGCTGCGGCGGGACCTTCCCGCGGGCTCCGCTCGAGCGCCGGGGCGCGAAGCGGCCCGTGGCCGTTTCTGCGCGCGTCGCGGCGACCACGAGCGACTGGAACGTCGGGTGCCTCGGGATCCTCTGGGGATGTCTCGAGGTCGCGAACGTCATCCTCCAGGTGCTCTTCATCTTCGTCTGAGAGGCGCGATCCCCCTTCGCCGCGGCATCGCGCGCCGCGTCGCCACGCGCCGGCAAGGGGTTCCGCCGTGGCCCGGCCGTCGCTCTCCTCGACCCCAGAGCCCGAGATCATGAAGAAGACCGACCCCTGCCCTCGCTGCAAGACGGAGATCCACCCGGTCCGCGAGCTCGGCCGGACCTGCCCGCGATGCTGCCTCCGCTTTCACGCTCGCTGCGCGAAGGACGGCGACCGTTGCGTCGAGTGCGCCCGGGAGTTCGCGCCGCCGGTCCTCGGGCCCATGATCCTCGACAAGAGGCCCTTCTTGCCTTCGCGCGCGGCCTCGAACGCGTCCGGGTCCGGCACGCTGGGGGACCTCGTCTTCGGGCTCGCCCTCAGCCTCCTCCTCGGATGAGCGCGATCCTCCAGGTTCGAGCGGATCCCGTCTTCTGCCCCTACTGCCACGCGCAGATCAAGAACGACCTCTGGCGCTGCTCGGCGTCTCATCACGCGGCGTGCGCGCGCGAGCACGGGAGGTGCACGGTCTTCGGCTGTTGCGGAGACGGTGCCGACCGCCGAGCCGCGAGCACCGCCCCGCGCGGTCCGCTCCGCGGCGCTTCGCGCTCACGGCGTTGGCCCTGGTCGCGCCGATGACCATCCTCGTGGTCATGGCTTACTACGACGGCGAGATCGACCTTTGAGATCCTGGGTCCTCACCCCCGGCCGTGGCGCCGCCAGCTGTCCCTACTGCCGGGAGCAGATCAGGGACGACCCGTGGCAGTGCGCGGTCTGCTCGACGCCCCATCACTCGGCGTGCGCGCGCGAGCACGGGCGCTGCACGGTCTTCGGGTGCTCTGGACGGAGCGCCTCCCGCGCCGCGGCCGCCTTCTCTTCCCTGCTCCGGTGGCGGCCCCGGGTCGCGCCGGAGCTCGTCGTCCAGGGGCTCGCGATTACGATGGGGCTCGTCGTTCTCGGCGTGCTCTGCACCAGGCGTGACGGACCGCAGAGCGTCGCTCTCACCGTCGGGTTCATCCTCCTGTACCCCGCGATCGGTCTCCTCGGGACGCTCCTCGGGATCGTCCTGGGGACGGTCGTGGGCGGGGTCGTCGCGTGCCTCAGCGATCCTCGCTCGACCGCAGGATCTCCTGAGCCTCGACGTTCTTCCTGACCTCGAGCGCGCGCCGCGCCGCCTTCGCGGCGCCGGGGCGGTCGCCTTCGAGGAAGAGGATCTGCGCGAGCGCCACGTTCGCCCAGTGCCCGGCCGGGTCCTCGCGGAGCGCTCCCTGGACGAGCTCGGCCTTCGCCTCCCGCGCGTGCTCCGAGTCGATGACGATCCGCGAGCGCCACCCGTAGGCGGCCCGCGGGTCTGCCACGCCCTCGAACGAGATCCGCTTGTAGCCGTGCCTCGCGACGAGCTCGCGGTCGGGCCCTTCGCGGCGGAGGTAGGTCTTCCCTCCGTCCGAGAAGTGGACGAGCGTGAAGTGCTGCTTCACCCAGGGAGTGCCGTCGTACGGGGGCGTGAGGAAGTCGAAGACGAGCACGTTGGGCGCGAAGCGGTCCTCGATCTCGGCCTGCGTCATGTTCACGGCGCGCGTGAAGAGCGGGGCCCGTCCGTCGGTGAAGACCTTCCACTCGGGGTTCGCGAGCGGGTCGAGGCGCCAGATGAGGTAACCGCCCGATGCGTTCGTGTTCCAGAGGCGCCCCTTCGGGCGATGCTCGAGGATCCAGTCCGCCTCCGCGACCGGGTAGGCGCCGGGGCGCAGGCCGACGCCGAGCTCGCCCTCCCAGAGCTGCGAGCCGAGCGCCCACGCGGGCATGCCGAACCCGAGGATGAGCCCGAAGCTCCACGAGAAGACGTGGAGGCCCGTGTCCTTGTCGATGAGCTCGCCTCTCGCTTCGCGCACCATCTCCGCGACGACGGGCGCGATCGTGATCGCGACCGCGATGAGCGCGAGGTTCGCTTCGCGCGGCGCGACGAACGCGAGCGCGATGAAGCCGAGCGTCCCGAGGAGGTCCACGCGGTCCGTCTTCACGCCGCCCCGGTAGCCGCGCACGACGACGAGCGCGGCGACGGCGAGCGCGACGAGGAACCGGAAGTCCTCGATGCGGTGCCAGTCGAAGCCGCGGAGCTCGGCTATGTGATGCCGGCTCTGCATGGCGCGGTGAGCGATCAGGTACGGGTAGAGCCTAGGTCCGTACGGCGTGAGGAGCGTCGCCGCGAGGCCCGCGAGGACGCAGAGAGCGAGCGTGTACCCGCGCCTCCGCGGCATCCGGACGAGCTCGGCGGCGGTGAAGCCGGTGGCGAAGATCGCGCCGTAGACCACGCCCGGATGCGCGTTCGCCCAGACCGCGAAGAGGGGGACGAGGGTCCAGAGCGTCTCCTTCTTGCCCTCGCGGAACGCGATGAGCTGGTCCCAGAGGAGGACCATGCCGAGGAGCGTGACGAGGTGCGGCCGCTCGATGAGGCGGCCGTGCGTGATCGCGGCGACGGTGAGGGCGAGAGCCGAGGCTGCGAGGGGCCCGAGCCCGCGCTTCGCGAGGAGCCTGTGCAGGCACGCGAAGACGAGCGCCACCAGCCCGATCCGGGCGAGCTCGACGCCGACCAGCCCGGCCGCTCGGTGCGCGACGCCGAGGAGGAGCTCGAAGATCCAGTGGACGGGGAGGAAGGGCCCCTCCGACGCATAGCTGAACCGGTCCTCCCAGAACGTCTTGTCCCAGGGCGTCAGGCCGTCGCGGAGGAGCCGCTCGAAGTCCGCGAGGTGCCAGGGCCAATCGCGGTCCGAGAGCGGCGTGCAAGCGTAGAGGCCGCACGGGATCGCTGTGAAGAGGACCCCCCAGAGGCGGACCCGGCGCTCCATGCGAAGGAAGCCTATACCAGACAGGAGTTTTCGTCTCCGGTCTTTTGCAAACCCCGGTTCGAGGGTGTATGGTCTCTGCTGCACCTCCCAGGGAGCGAAAGAGCGAGATGGCGGCGGAGCCGCGCGGACGGTCCACGGTGGGCGAAGCGACCCCGGCAGGGGGCACCGCGACACCGCAGCCGATCCGGGTCCTGGTCGTCGAGGACAACGGTCGTAGCCAGCAGCTCCTGAAGGAGCTCCTCACGAACGAGGGCTACGAGGTCACCCTCGCCAGCGACGGGGAAGAAGCGCTCGCCCGGATCGGCGAGAAGGCCCCGGATTGCATGCTCTGCGACCTGGTCATGCCGAAGATGGACGGCTACGAGGTCGTCCGTCGCATGAAGTCGACGGAGGAGACGCGCCTGATCCCCGTGATCGTGATCACGGGTCTCGCCGACCTCTCGCACAAGCTCACGGCCATCGAGGCGGGCGCGGACGACTTTCTCACGAAGCCCTTCAACGCCCTCGAGGTCACGGCGCGCGTCCGCTCGCTCGTGAAGATGAAGCGGCTCAACGACGCGCTCGAGAGCGCGTCGAACGTCGTCTTAGCGCTCGC
>CAZYLP010000095.1:2204-15438 GCA_964648345.1 uncultured Planctomycetota bacterium | reverse complement strand
CGCGAGGCTATGTCCGAAGCCACGAGGACGCGCGTCTCGCCGGTCTCGAAGTTCCTCAGCGCGCGCGTGCGGGCGCCCTGGGACTTGTTGCCGTGGATCGCCTCGGCGCGGGTGCCCGCCTTCGTGAGCGCGCGCGCGACGCGGTCGGCGCGGTGCTTGGTGCGCGTGAAGACGAGCGCCCGGGTCACGGCGCTCGCGTCGAGGAGCCTCGCGAGGAGCGCCTGCTTCCCCTCCCGCTCGACGAAGTGGACGCACTGCTGGACCGTGTCCGCGGCCGCCGACTCGGCCGCGACCGAGACCGACACCGGGTCGTGGAGGAGCCCGCGGGCCAGGTCGCGGATCTCGCGCGGGAGCGTCGCCGAGAAGAGGAGCGTCTGCCGCTTCGCGGGCACGCGCGCGATGATCCGCTTCATGTCGGGGAGGAAGCCCATGTCGAGCATGCGGTCGGCCTCGTCGAGCACGAGGACCTCGACGAGCCCGAGGCGCGCGTGCCCCTGACCCATGAGGTCGAGGAGCCGGCCGGGCGTCGCCACGACGATGTCGACGCCGCGCCGGAGGGCGTCGATCTGGGGTCTCTCCGGGACGCCTCCGAAGATCACGGCCGTCGCGAGCCGCATGAAGTGGCCGTAGGTGCGGATGCTCTCCGCGACCTGAGCCGCGAGCACGCGCGTCGGCGTGAGGATGAGAGCGCGCACGGCGCGCGCGCCGGGGACGGGCGCCCGGGCTCCGAGGCGCTGCAGGATCGGCAGCGCGAACGCGGCGGTCTTGCCCGTCCCGGTCTGCGCGCAACCGAGAAGGTCGCGCCCGGCGAGCGCGGGGCCGATCGACTGTTGCTGGATCGGAGTCGGCGTCGTGTAGCCGGCGCGTTCGAGTGCCTGGAGGAGCGCCGGGGTGAGGCCGAGCTGTTGGAATCTCAATGGGAGGGTTGTCCTTGACCGGGAGACGGGGATCGCCGCACGGCTCGACATCGTCGCACACCGGCGGCGCAATCCGTCCATGTGCTCCGGAGTTGCTCGGAGCGGAGCTTCCTGCGGCGCGCGCCTCCGGGTGCAGGTACCGTCCCCAACGTGGACGCGACCATCCGCGAGCTCGTCCGTGACGGCGACCCGGTGCGCGCCCTCGGGGAGCTCGCGCGCATCCGGGGACGCGCCCCGATCGGCGCCGAGGTCGCGGTCGTCCTCGGCCGGGGCGAGCTCTCCGACGAGGCGCTCCGGGCCGCCGACGAGCTGACGCGCGGAGGCGTCGACCCGGACGCGCCGTGGCCGTGCGCGCGTGGTGACGCCTGGCGAACGGGCCGCTCCCGGGTCGTGGGCCCGACCCGCGGCGAGGTCGTCGAGCGGCGGTCCCTCCGTGTCGCGCTCGAGCCCGGCGTGGACTTCGCGGTCGACGTCCGCGGACGCATCCTCGCCGCGCTCGCCGGCTCGAAGCAGTGCGCGTGGATCGAGGACCGCTCGACGCCACGGATCCCGGGTGGCGAGCCGCTCCTCCTCGCGCAGGGGGCCGCAGCGATCGAGCGCACCTCGAGGGCCTATCGCTCGTCGGTGGCGCTCCACCTCCAGCACCCGCGGGGGCTCGTCTCGTCCCCGGGGGCCAGCGTCGCGTTCGGCCCGGGGCACGCGATCGTCCTCGACGCGGACGACCGCATCCGCGCCGTCGAGATCGCGACGGGCCGTGATCGCTGGGTCCGGCCGGCCCCCGTCGGGGGCTCGCTCGTCGGCACGCCCTGTCAGGTCGCACGCGCGCCCGGAGCCGTGTTCGCCGAGCTCGCCGGTTTCGCCCTCCCGCCGGCCGGCAATCACTGGGAGCCCGCGAGCTTTCAGCGAGTCGACCTCGTGACGGGAGCCGACCAGTGGACCTTCGGCGGCGGCGAGTACGAGCCCGAAGCCTCGTTCGAGCTCGCCGCCCCCGACGGGCGGACGTTCTTCTCGATCGGGGACGAGGTGTGGGCGCTCGGCCCGGACCGCAAGAACCTCTGGAACGCTCCGTGCCCGAAGCCGCGCGCTCTCGCGGGCCCCGACGACCGCCTCCTCCTCGTCGGTTCGAACCATGCCGTCGACGCCGCCACGGGGGAGCGGGCGTGGTCGCTTCGAGGGCCGGACCTCGAGGCGACCAAGGTGGATGCGCGGGGCTTCGTCTACGCGCGACGTGCGACGGAGCTCGTCTCGATGGATCCGCGCCGGGGACGGACCGTGTGGAAGCTCGGGCTCCGGACGCGTCGCTGGTCGTTCGCGTTCGCTCCGGGGGGACGCATCTTCGTCCTGCGCGCGGTCCGGAACCGGACGGAGCTCATCGCCGTCGAGTGAGTCGCCCTTCGCCGTCGGAGGCCCTTCACCCCGGGCGGCGCTCCATCGAGAAGGCGCCCGAGAGCGATGTCCACAGGCACCCGGAGATGGTCCACTGCCCGCTGGCGCTGAGACCGTCCGCCGCCACCGTGCCCTCGTAGATCACCGAGTGGCTGGCGCCGCCCCGGCCGTCGTAGGTCTTGGTGAACCGGAACGCTCCTCCGTCGAGGATCATGCCCTCGATGCGCGCGTGGAGCTCGGCTGCCGAGCTCCGTCCGAACATGTTGGGCTCGGTGACGCTCCCGGTGAAGGAACGCCCATCCGCGCTCATGCGGGCTTCGAACGAGACCGCCCGATCCCCCTGCCAGTAGCGTCCTGCCCATACGCCGTCGACCGTTCGCGAGACTTCCTTGAGAGACGCTCGGGCGGCCGGTCGTTCGGCCTCGGCCAGCGCGCCCGGCGGACCGCGGCGCGCTTCGAGGGGCGTCGTCTCGCCGCACGTCGCGCAGCGCCCGCCCTCGCGCCAGCACTCGTCGTGATGGCGCGCGAGGCAGCCGCGGCAGGCTACCCAGTCGTCCCGGTCGGTGGCGATGTCGGCGTGGCAATAGGGGCA
The DNA here is from genome assembly GCA_964648345.1 of uncultured Planctomycetota bacterium. Classification (GTDB taxonomy): domain Bacteria; phylum Planctomycetota; class J058; order J058; family JACQDU01; genus CAZYLP01. The sequence continues at coordinate 12,543 of CAZYLP010000095.1, read as the reverse complement.
ACGCGTGGGGCTCGACCCCACGCGCGGCTTCGACCGCTCGTCACCGGACGTGCTCATGGCGCGCGGCAGTATCGCTCGAGGCTCGAGCCGGCGGCCAGGTGGTCGGCGTCGCGACGAGGTGATAGCGCGGGTGACAGCCGAGGAGCCAGTTCGCGGCACGGTAGTGCTCGCGGGCGATGCGTTCGGCCTCCTCGGTGACCTCGCGTGGCGCCTCGGCGATCGGCACGCCGGCGAGAGCGAGGTCGCCATCGACGAGCGGGATCCGCCCGATGTCGAACGACGACTCCCTCGCCCGGGCCTTCGCGCGAAGATCGTAGGGCCGCGACGGAAAGCTGCGGTGTCCCACGAGACGCCAATAGACCGCGAGGAACAGACGCCGCGCCGCGGCGACCTCCTTCGCGGAGCGCATCGTCGGCTGTCGAAGGAGCTCCGGCCGCTTCGAGCCCTGGACTCCGTGCGCCTCGGCCGCCTTCTGGGGGTGGTGCGACTCCGTGAACGAAGGGAGCTCCCGACGTCCGAGAGCCCAGAGCAGGACCTGGGCTCCTTCGGCCTGATCGACGGCGTCGAAGGCATCCTCCCGGGGCAGCCCGCCGAGCTCCCGGTTGACGAGGCGGACCTCGCACTCCTCCATCTCGTAGCTGACCTCGGGCCGATCCACGAGCCACGCCCTCAAGCCGTCGCAGTGGCGAGCGGCGTAGGCGCGCTCCTTCGGCCCATCGGACGCGGCGGTGTCCATGAAGCCCCGCGCCCCGAGCGCGAGGAGGACGAGCGCGCGCCGAGCGACACGCTCCGCGGCGGGAGGCTCGGGGAGAGAGGTCAGGCAGTCCCTGCTCTCGTCGAACAGACCGACCCCGGAGAGGTACGTGAGGCCTCCCGTGACTTCGGGCCACCCTCGCAAGAAGCGCTGCGCGTACCCCTCGGCGTCCCAGTCGGGATGGCATCGCGCCTTCCAGAGAGACTCCGTCATGACGACGCGCGCGAAGAGCGCCTCGGATGGCAGCCTCTCCCAGCATCTCCCGGCGAGCGCGGTGATGCGGTCCGTCTGTCCGTCGGAGTCCGGCGTGAGATGAGTCAGCGTGAGCTTCGGTCCGTCGCCCCAGCGGATCACGAGCACGCCGTCGCGCTCGGCGACGCGGGGTGCCGGGAGCCCGAGCTCCTCGCAGAGAGAGAGGACGGTCTTGCGCGACGGGAAGACGACGAACGGGACGAGTACGTCGGCGCGGCCGGTCACTTCACGACACCTCGAGGGGATCCACCTTCGCGAGGGACGTGCCGCCTGCCGGCGACAGCCGTAGGTCGAGCGTTGCCGGACCGCGACGGGTCCACGCCTGAGTGCTTTCCCGAATACGGGAGCGGGCGTGGGCACGTCGTGCCCAGGGGCGCGGGCCTCAGCGATCGGCGTGCGCCGACAGGGCCGGACGCGCCTTGCGGAACTGAAGGACGGCGCGGCGGCGTCCGAGCGCGGTCTCACCCCAGAGCCAGATCGCTCCGCTCGCGGAGTCGAGGGGCGCGACCGCGGCCTCGAAGTCTCCGGCGTCCTCCGAGCGGCGGGAGTCCTCGATGGCGCGGCCCACGAGCTGCCGGTCATGGACGCCGACGATCCAGATCGGTGAGAGCAGGAGGAGGAACAGGGCGGCGGCGAGTGGGCTCAGTCTCCTGTGGCAGCAACTCAATGGATCCGACCTCCGATCCGCCCGTGCCAGCAAAGAGGAGTCCGCGGAGCATTGCTTCAGGGCAGATCGATCTGGCTCGTCCTCCAGAAGACGTCGGTTCCACGACCGAATCGCACCAGGTCGAGGCGATGGCGATCAGTCGTGCCGGTCGAGCTCACGATCGCCACGTCCAAGGTGAGTATCCCGAGCGCCGGGAGCTCGGGCGCAACCCAGGCGCTCGCGTGACCGCGGCGAGTCTCGACGAGCTCTCGACCCCCGTTCACGAGCGCCTCGGTTCGATAGCTCCACGCCACCCGTTGCTTCTCGCAGTGCACCAGCCGGCCGTCGATCACGCAGGTCCGTTGCTCGATCACCTGAACGGGGTCGTGCTGCCAGTGGCCGACGGCCGCCGACCCGACGAAGGCCGGGCACGTGGGTTCGAGGAGGTCGAGGCAGATGTCGGCGAGATCCACGCCGCTCCCGCCGTGTGCCAGGCCGGCGCTCGTGTCGCGCTCTTCCGCGACGACTCCTCCGGGCTCGAGCTCGAGCGTGACCGTCGATCGGAGGGAGTCACTCCGCGCGTGGCGCGTCCGATCGTCTTGCCGCCACGTCACCAGGTGGAGCTTCGCCGTCCGGCTCGACGAGACGACGAACGTGCACCACTCACCGACGCGAGCCTTCTCCCAGGGCCGGCCGCGGCTCGTCGATCCGACGACCGTCGGTGACGTGCATCCGGCGAGGCCGAGCAGCAGAAGAACGCCGAGTGACCGCATGCGTGACGGACCTCCCGTGTGAGCGTGCCTTCTCGCTCCAACACCGGAGTCATGTCGCCGTCACGTCTCCGTAACGAGCGCGATGAGACGAGCGCCTCAGCTCTCGTCGATCGGCTCCCAGTCCACGCACCCGGGCTCGAACTTCTCCTCGTGGACCACGGCGCCGCGGTCGTCGAGGAGCCACGCCCGACCGCCGCCGTCGATCGCGAGCGTCCGGCCGTCCGCTCGTCGCGAGGCGCGGTAGATCGTACCGCCTGGCTTCGCGCGCCACGTGGTCTTGCCCGCGGCGTCGATCTCGAGGACCTCTCCGCGCGACCAGGTCGTGACGAGCATCGCTCCCTTCGCGAGAGCCTCGACCGTGTTCGGGAATCCGAGATCCTTCACCTCGCGGCGGACCTTTCCGTCCTTGTCGAGCTCCACGATCCGGCCGGCGCCCGAGTCCGCGACGAGGAGTCCGCCCTCCGCGAGCGGCTCCGCATCGAACGGCGATGAGAAGCCGTCACGACGCCAGCGGACCGCGCCCGACTTCGGGTCGAGCCCCACGACCTCGCCGGGCTCGTTGAGCACGACGACGATCGTGCCGTCCTTCGCCTCCTCGACGTCCACGGGTGTGCCGAGGTCCTCCTTCTCGAGGAGGACCTTCCGGTCCTTGTCGAGGAGCAGCACGCGTCCCTTCCAGCGCTCCGCGACGAGGCACCGTCCGTCGGGTAGGAGGCGAGCGTCGTACGGCTCGCACTCGAGGATGCGCTTCTTCTCGCCCTTCGCGGTCCGGTGCCAGAGGCCGATCTGGTCGCCCGTGCCGCACTTGCGGTCCACGCAGACGAGCGCGCTCCCGATCGACTCCTTCTTGTCCTCGGCGAGCACCCACGACCCGAGCCACACGACGGAGAGGATCGACGCGGCGGCGAGTCTCCTCACACGGACACCTCGGCGACAACCTAGCGGCTCGGCGACCGATCGTCACGCCCGCGCGAGCGCTGCGCGCACCGTCTCCTCGAGCGTCTCGGCGATCGGCACGCCGGCGCGGGACGCGTGGTAGCGGATGTGTCCGCCCGACACGGCGCCCGGCGGCATCCCGAGCACGAGCCTGGACGCGTCCCTCTGCAGCTCGCGGCTCACCTCGGCCCGGGTCGTGAAGCCGGGGAGCGACTCGGGGTCGTCCTCCGCTCGGACGCGGAAGGGCATCCAGAACAGGACGGTCGTGACGCCCTCGATCCCGGTCGTCTCCCAGCGAAGGACGTTGTGCGTGACGGTCTTCATCCCGGGGACCGGGCTCGTGCCCGTGCCGAACACTCGAGGCGCGAGGTCCGCGAAGACTCCGCTCCGGAACTCCGGCAGGACGACGGTGCCCGTGAAGCCGTGCTTCTCGAGCAGAGCGATCGCCTCGGTCCGCCACGGCGTCCGGGGCACTCCGCGCGCGGTCGGGCCGGCGAGGAAGAGCGAGGGGCGCTCGACTCGCAGCCGGGCCTCGAGGTCCTGATCGTCGTAGAAGAGGAGCTTCATCGGACGGTCAGCCCTTCATCGACTCGCGCTTCCTGTAGCCGCGCGCCGTCGCCTTCTTGATGTAATCCACCGCGGCGGGGACCTTGCAGGCCGTCTCGCCCATCGCCACCTCGACCGTCCCGATCTTCGCGGCCGACGCGATCGCCTTCTTCGTGAGCGGCTCGACGTACGCGCCGACCGAGATCACGAAGCCGTTCATGGCGTAGCGCGTCCGGTTCGGCGCCGCGTGGATCTTCTTCACGACGCGGTCGAGCAGCCTCTCGAGCGCCTTCAAGTCCAGGTCGTCGTCGCTCGTCGTCGCCACGATCCCGGAGAGCGTGCTCCAGCCCGAGGACGAGACGCGCTCCTCGCGCGAGTCGATCCACCGGAGCGCGAGGTCCCAGCCGTACGGGCTCTCGGCGGCGACCCGCGCGACGGTGGACTCGCTGACGGTCGGACAGGTCGCCCCCTTCACCCACGCCTCGAGGTCCTTGCGGCCGAGCTCGCGGCCGTCCGCGATCAGGCCCGCGAGGTACATCGCGTCCGTGTTGCCCGTCGCGAAGAGCTCCCGGGCGAGGGCCGTGTCCGTCCTGATCTTCTTCACGAGCGTCTTCAGGTCGGCGACCTTGACGCCGAAGAACGGCTCCCGGTAGCCGTGCTTCGCGAGGAGCTTCTTCGTCTGCGGGCTGCCGCGCTTCTCGAGCTCCTTCATCACTTCGCGCACGTTCATGGCGTTCTCCAGAGGGGTCGAGGATATCGCGGACGAGGGAGAAACTACGAGCCGCGCGAGGCGATCCGGAGCGCGAGATAGACGGCCGGCGGGAGACCCTGGACGAGCGCGAGCCGCCGAAGGCGAGGCGCCGAGAAGAAGAGCACGGTCCCCGCTCCGAGGACCGAAGCCATGGCGAAGTCGACGAGCGGTCGCGAGCCGATCGCCAGCCCCACGACGGCCTCGGCCGCGAGGAAGAGGTTGTAGAAGCCCTGGTTGAACGCGAACAGCTTGCTCGCGCGCGACTCCTCCTCGCTCACCTTGAAGACCTTCGCGGTCCGGGGGCGGCTCCAGAGGATCGACTCGAGCGCGAAGACGTAGACGTGCATCAGCGCGACGAGGACCGCGATCCCGTCGCCGAACGTCGCGAGGCTCATCGCTTCGACCTCGAGCGACCGCGCGGAGCAGGAGCGACGGCCCGGTAGCTCTCGTCGATCCACTCCTCGAGGAGCCCGAGCGGGACGTCCTCGCCGGCCGCGAAGTGGGCCAAGACCCAGCCGCAGACGGCGCGCCCCGCGTTCGCCGGCTCGACGAAGGGCAACGCGAGAGCGAGCGCCGCGCTCCCGGGGAGCTTCACCTCGACGTCGAGGCCCTCGTCGTCGGCCGCGAGGACGAGGAAGACGCGCTTCCTCACCTTGACCGCGCAGCGCCCGCGGGAGGGCGCCGCCTCGGTGCCGGGGTAGCGGAGGGCGAGGTCGCGGAGCTTCGCGAGCGTCATCAGTAGAACCCCTCGCGCCGCGCGTAACGCGCGGCTCGCTCGGCGTCGTACGTCTTCGCGTCCACCGTTCCGCCGGAGAGGAGCGCGTGGATCTCTCCGTTCGAGGGGAGCTCGGCGCGGTCGACGAAGAGAGTCGAGTCCCAGAGCCGCGAGCGCAGGAACGCCTTCGAGCACTGCGTGTAGGCCTCCTCGATGTCGACGAGGACGCCGAGGCGCGGCGTCTTCCCCTCGACCGCGCTCGGCGCGAGGAGCGCCGGGTCCGTCGTGAGCGTCGCGCGGCCGTTCACGCGGAACGTCTCGCCGACGCCAGGGATCATGAACAGCATCCCGACTCGCGGGTTGTGGAGGATGTTCCGGAGAGAGTCCGCGAGCCGGTTGCCGGGGCGCTCGGGGAGGAGGAGCGTCCGGTCGTCCAGGATGCGCACGAAGCCCGCCGGGTCGCCGCGCGGGCTCACGTCGCACGTGCCGTCGCGGCCCGAGGTCGCGAGGCAGACGAACGGCGCGCGCTCGATGAAGGGGCGCGTGAGGCGGTTCAGCCGGTCGGTGACCTTCGCGCAGACGATCGGCGTCGGGGCGCCGAGCAGGGCGCGGAGCGCCTCGACGTCCTCGATGACCTGCGACGTCAAACGATGTGCCGGCAAGGACGGCCTCCGTTCGCGAGGAGCATGATACGACTTGGCGTCCCGAGGACCCGGAGTGAGAATCCGGGCATGACAGACCCCGGGTTGCCGCACGCCCAGCCGCGCCTGCGCCTCTACCTGCTCACGTTCCTCGTCGCGGTCGTGGGCGCCGCCGGCGGCGCCGCGCTCCTCGCATCGATCGTCGAGCGGAAGGAGGCGGCCAAGAACCCGTTCTACCGTGTCGTCGAGCTCACCGACGAGACCGAGGACCCCGCGGTCTGGGGGAAGAACTTCCCGCTCCAGTACGACGGCTACAAGCGCACCGTGGACATGGTCCGGACGCGCTTCGGAGGGAGCGAGGCGCTGCCGCGGACGCCGACCGCGAAGGACCCGCGCAGCGTCATCGCGCAGTCCCGCCTCGAGGAGGACCCGCGCCTCAAGACGATCTGGGCCGGCTACGCGTTCTCGAAGGACTTCCGCGAGGAGCGCGGCCACGCGCACATGCTGGCGGACCAGCTCTTCACGGAGCGGCAGGACGTCGCGAAGCAGCCGGGCACGTGCCTCCACTGCCACGCCTCGGTCTACGTCGCCTACAAGAAGGCGGGCGGCGGCGACCTCGTGAAGGGCTTCGAGGCGCTGAACCCGCTCCCCTACGCCGAGGCGCGGAAGCAGGTGACGCACCCCGTGGCGTGCATCGACTGCCACGACCCCGCGACGGTCGCGCTCCGGGTCACGCGCCCGGGCTTCCTCGAGGGGATCAAGGCGCTCAAGGCGTCGCAGGGCGTGAAGGACTACGACCCGAACGTCCACGCGACGCGCGCGGAGATGCGCACCTACGTCTGCGCGCAGTGCCACGTCGAGTACCACTTCAAGGGGCCCGAGAAGCGGCTCGTCTATCCGTGGGCGAAGGGCATCAAGGTCGAGCAGATCCTCGAGTACTACGACGAGACCGGCTTCTCCGACTGGACCCACGCCGAGACGGGCGCGAAGGTCCTCAAGGCGCAGCACCCCGAGTTCGAGCTCTGGAACCAGGGCATCCACGCGCGCTCGGGCGTCTCGTGCGCGGACTGCCACATGCCCTACCAGCGCGTCGGGGCCATGAAGATCACCGATCACCACGTGCGCTCGCCGCTCCTCAACGTGAACCGCTCCTGCCAGACCTGTCACCGCTGGCCGGAGGAGGAGCTCAAGGCGCGCGCCGAGGAGCGGCAGCAGACGACGCACGCGCTCCGCGGCCGCGCCCTCGACGCCCTCGTGGACCTGATCGCGGACCTCAAGGCCGCGAAGGAGTCCGGCCGCCCCGACGCCGAGCTCGAGGAGGCGCGGCGCCACCAGCGTCACGCGCAGTTCCGGCTCGACTTCGTGGAGGCGGAGAACTCGACCGGGTTCCACGCGCCGCAGGAGGCCGCGCGGATCCTCGCCGAGTCGATCGACCTCGCGCGGCGCGGCCAGCTCTCCCTGAGGCCGCGGAAGACTCCGTGAGGCTCCCGCACCTCGGCCGGTCCGAGGCGATCCTCGTCTCCGTGCTGCTCGGTCTCTTCGCCGGGCTCGGCGCCTACACCTTCGTCTACGCGAAGGGCGCGTCGTACCTGACCAACGATCCGGCGGCGTGCGCGAACTGCCACATCATGCGCGAGCACTACGACGGGTGGTCGCGCGGGAGTCACCACGCCGTGGCCACGTGCAACGACTGCCACACGCCCGCGGGCTTCGTCGGGAAGTACACGACCAAGGCGTCGAACGGCTTCTGGCACTCGTTCGCGTTCACGTCGGGCGACTTCCCCGATCCGCTGCGGATCAAGCCTCACAACCGCGAGATCACCGAGCAGGCGTGCCGGAAGTGCCACGCCGTGCTGACCGAGGCGATCGAGTCCCACGCGCCGCACCAGGGAGCGCTCACGTGCATCCCGTGCCACGCGCGCGTCGGGCACCTCGTGCGGTGATCCCGCTACCGCACGTCGTCGCGCCCCTCGACGCCCGGCAGCACGCAGAGCGCGCTCCCGACGGGGTCCACGAGCCCGGCGAGGTCGGGAGAGACGTTGAGGAGACGGCCACGCGCCCAGAGCGACGTCGAGGGGCCGCCGTCGAGGTTCAGCGCGTCGGTGCAACCGAGCGCGAGGAGGGCGCGCGCGAGCTCGAGCATGGAGACGCGCTGATGCGCGGCGTGGATCGTGGCGACGAGGAAGATCGTGTCGGCGTTCAGCCCGACCGCCGTGCGCGGGTACCGGCTCCAAGCCTCGTCGCCCTCGGGGACGCGGCGCGGGATCTCGCCCGAGGCGAGGAGCCACGGCCCGGTCCCGATCGCGAGGTCCACCCTCTTGCGCACCGAGAGCGCGAGCACGGCGCCGGGCGCGACGGCGGTCGCGAGGCGCGCGACGGCGTCCTCGCGGACGACGAGCGAGGGGCCGTCGAGGCGCCGCGCGGCCGGCCCGGAGATGCGGAACCCCTCGCGCACCGGATCGACGGGGAAGGCCCACGCTCGCTCGAGCGGAGTCGAGCCGGGGGTCGGCGCCGTCACGAGGTTCGCCGCGCTCCGGGAGTGATGGAGACCCTGCTCGACGTCCGCCGGGAGCCCGATCGACGCCTCGAGGTCGAGGGGCGAGATGCGGGGCACGCGCGCCTCGTCGAGCCAGAAGCTCGCGTCGCCCGGGTCCGGCCGCCCGGCGACGCGGTACCGGGCGAGGTCGCGCGGGTCGCCTCCCTCGACGAGCGTCGAGTACGTCTTCCCGAGGAGGAAGCCGCGCATCTCGTGGTAGTCGCCGTTGACCGCGGCGATCGCGCCGGCGCTCGCGGCGATCTCGCCGAGCGGCCGGAGACCTCGGTCCACGAGCACCGCTCTCATCGCGAGGCCCTTCCGGCGCGGGATCGTCACCACGACGTAGGGGACGGGGCGCTCGCCGAGCTCGACGCGACGGACGCGGACGCCGTGGCCGAGGTCGAGCTCGCCCTCGAGCGCCACGGCCGGGACGGTCGCGGGCTCCGACCGGCCCGCGATCCAGAGCGAGCCGCCGAGCGTCGCGGCGAGGAGCGCGAGCAGGCCGGCGAGACGACGCCGGGACGTCCCCGGGGAGCTCACCACCGGATCATACGCGCTGGTGGGTTCCCGAAAGCGGCCTGCCCGCATGGTCACGGCGTGTCCAGGAGACGCCCCCGTGCTGCGGTAGTTCGGGCGGCCCCGGCCTTGCTCACCCCTCCGAGGGAGGTGAGGCATGTGGTTCTGGAAGAAGGATCCCCGGACGCTCGTGGCCCGGGCGCAGGAGCGGCTCGACGCGGGTGATCCGGAGCGCGCTCAGGGCGACCTCGAGAAGGCGCTCGAGACGCTCCTCCGGAGCTCGGACATGGAGGACATGGCCGTCGCCATGACCGCGCTCAGGCTCCTCCTCGACGTCCACCTCCGGCGGAACGACCTGGCCATGGCGCTCGCGCGCTCGACCCAGGCCGAGAAGCTCGCGCGGTTCATCCTCGCCGAGGCGCGCACGGCGAAGCTCGCGGAGCTCGAGAAGTTCGCCGCCGGCAACCTCATCGCGGTGCTGATGAAGGTCGCGGCGCTCGAGGTCGGGACGTCCTCGCGCGCCTCGGGCATCGAGCGGCTCCGCGAGGCGCTCGCTCTCTCGGAGAGCACGTCCGGCGCGGACTCGCGACAGGCGGATGGCGTGCGCGTGAGCCTGGGCACCGCGCTCCTCGACGACGGCTGCTCGGCGGACGCGCTCGAGGTCTTCGAGGTGGCGTGGGCCCAGATCACGCGCCGGGTCCTCGACCGGGCGTGCGACCGCACGACGGCGTACTCCCACTTCGAGGTCCTCTCCGACATCCCGAAGGCGATCGAGGCGTTCGGCCACGACGCCGGCCGCGAGGACCTCGTCGACGAGGCGCGCCGGCGTCACGAGCGGATCATCGCCCTCAAGAAGGAGAAGCTCGGAGACGACGACCCGGAGGTCGCGATCTCGCTCGGCCACCTCTGCTACCTCCTGGCTCGCGCCGGTCGAGCCGGCGAGGCGCAGGCGGCGCACGACCGGGCGATCGCCGTCTACGAGCGCGTCGGAGCGCGGAGCGGCATGGCGCGCAACGACCCGCGCCTCGCCGCGACGAGGAAGATGCTCGCGACCATGCTGGAGGGCACGCTCGCTCCGTGAGCTGCTAGAGTCGTCGCGGACGACCGGTGGCGCTCGACCTCGACGACGCACGACGACGCCTTCGCGAGGACGGCTTCGCGCATCTGGGGACGCTCCTCGACGCGGCCGCCGTGGAGCGACTCCGCGGCGCCCTCGACGCGCTCCTCGGGCCCGACCCGGTCGCGAACGAGTACGGGCTCCTCCGCAACAACG
>CAZYLP010000095.1:0-2194 GCA_964648345.1 uncultured Planctomycetota bacterium | reverse complement strand
CCCGCCTTCGCGGAGCTCCTCTGCGACGGACGCCTCGCGGGCGTCGTCCGCTCGCTCCTGGGTCGCGACGCCGTCGTGCTCTTCCAGGACAACCTCGTCTGGAAGCGCCCGGGGGCGGGCGCGCGGATCGAGTGGCACCAGGACTACTCGTACTGGCCGCTCTCCTCGCCCGCGGGCCTCACGCTCTGGATCGCCCTCGACGCCGCGGACGTGGCCGACGGGTGCATCCACTACCTCCCGGGCACGCACCGCCTCGGCGAGCGCGCGCCGCAGGACTTCGTCGCGGGCGCGCGGCAAGGCGCGCGCCCCGACCTCGAGCCGCTCGATGCGCGCGGGCGCGAGCACGAGGCCGTCCCCGTCCGCGCCGCGCCCGGCGACGCGATCGCGCACGACCCGCTCGTCTGGCACATGTCGCCCCCGAACCGCTCGCAGCGCGAGCGCCGCGCGCTCACGGTCTCGTGGATCGAGCCATCGAACCGCTGGGCGCCGGCGCACGCGCCGCACCCGTACAACTACCTCCTCGCGCCGCGCGAGGGCGCAAACGTGACGGGAGAGCTCTTCCCCGTTTTCGGTGCGGGATGAACGGCGACACGAGGGCGGCGGCGTCGCGCTGGCCGTCATCCTCACCTCGGTCACGCCGCGCCGGTCTTCGCCGCCTCCGTCGTGGCGCCCGTGGCCGTGCGGTCAGCGCGCCTCCTCGAGCAGCTCGCGCACGCTCACGAGCGCCGCCCCCGCGAAGCCGAGCACGATCGCGACGACGCGCCGCCACGTCAGCTTCTCCCCGAGGAAGAGCGTCGCGAAGATGAGCGTGAAGATCGTCGAGGTCTGGTTGAGGACGCTCGAGATCGTGACCTGCGTGAACTTGATGCCGAGGATCCAGAGCCCCATCGAGAAGTAGGTCCCGACGACGGTCGCCGGCAGGACGACCCGCCAGTGAGGACCGGGCGTGAAGGCCAGGGCGAGCTCGTGCCGGTCGCCGTACGCGAGCGCGATGACGAGCGACGTGAAGGCCCCGCCCGCGAGGCGGACGCCGATCGCCCACCACGGGTCCACCGTCGTGTGCGAGAGGACGGGCTTCGCGATGACGACGCCGACCGCCATGACGAACATCGACGAGAGGCCGAACCCCACGCCGGAGATGAGCCGGCCGCGCTCGAGCGGCTTCTCGTCGCCTTCCTCCTTCGGCTCGAGCGTCCCGACGAGGACCGCGCAGCCGACGAGCGCCGCGCCGGCGAGCTTGAGCGCGCCCAGGTCCTCGTGGAGGTAGAGCGCCGAGCAGAGGAAGATCGACGGCGTGTAGGAGCAGTCCACGACGGCGAAGCGCGACGCGCCGATGCGGTTGAGCCCGGCGAAGACGAGCGAGTCCGCGACCCCGAGGCCGAGCGCTCCGCTGAGCAGGAGCTCCAGCCAGTCCGACGTGCTGCGATCGCGCGGCAAGAAGGACGTCCCGAGCGCGAGCATCGTGAGCGCGACGAGGCCGAGCGCGACGGTGTTCTTGAAGACGTTGAGCGCGCGCGGCGGCACCACGTCGCCGCTCTTCCTGAAGAGGATCACGGCGACGGCCCACACGACGGCGCTGAGCAGGGAGTACGTCTCGCCGGCGTGCGGGAAGTCGAAGCTCACCGCTCAGCGCGAGCCGGCGGTCTGGACGAGCCCCGAGTGGCGGAGGAGCGCTTCCGTCGAGGGGCCGCGGCCTCGGAACTCCGCGAAGACCTCCATCGGATGCTTCCCGCCGCCGAGCGCGAGGACGGTCTCGCGGAAGCGGCGCCCCGTCTTGGCGACCGCCTCGGGCTGCTCGAGTCCCGCCTCCTCGAAGGCGCCGAAGGCGTCGGCGGAGAGGACCTCGGCCCACTTGTAGGAGTAGTAGCCCGCCGCGTAGCCGCCCGCGAAGATGTGCGAGAAGCTGCACAGGAAGCGGTCCTCGGGGAGCGGCGAGAGGATCGTGTTCGCGGCCGCGACGCGCCGCTGGACGTCGAGGACGCCCGACTTCTCCGCGGCGTCGCGCGGCGCGCGGTAGCGGTGGTGGAGCTCGAGGTCGAGCGTCGCGAGGTAGACCTGGCGGAGCGTCATGGTCCCCGCGCGGTAGACGCGCGCGGCCTGGATCTTCGCGAACAGGTCCGCCGGCAGCCCGGCGCCCGTCTCGTGGTGGCGCGCGAGCCCCGGCTCGGACGGAGTCCCGAGGATCGTCGCGGCG
>CAZYLP010000094.1:0-15544 GCA_964648345.1 uncultured Planctomycetota bacterium | reverse complement strand
GCGAGCTTGACCATCTCCTTCGCGCGGTCGATGACCTCGATGCGGCCGTCGTCGTGCCGCCGCACGATGATCATGTGGATCGAGTTCGACCCGACGTCGATCGCGGCCAGTTTCAATGGGCCTCCTCGATCAGACCGGAGAGCGCGGCCACGTAGAGGTCGTAAGGCCGCGGCGTCCCCGACTGGGTCTCGCGCTCGCGGCCCGAGAAGGCGACCCGGATCCGGCCACGTCTCGTGATCCTCACGGCGGGCTGCTTTGCATCCCGCTTGCCGTGGCCCTCGAGCTCGAGGGGGATGTCCGTGCCCTCGATGACGTGGACCGCGCGGAGCTCTTGAAATCCGTCGCCGTGCTCGCGGTGGAACACGACCACGTCCTTGGTCGCGAAGCACGCGTGCTTGTCGAAGCCCGGCGCGTCCGTGAGGCGGAGGAGGGCGCCCGTCGCGATGTTGAGGAGGTAGAGCGAGCTCTGCGTCGCCTGCTGGCCCTGGTAGCCGTGGAACGCGAGCACGGTCCCGTCGGGCGAGAAGGCCGGGTGCGCGTCGTTGCGGTCCGCCACGTCGGTGAGCTGCCGCCGCTTCTGCGTCTCGAGGTCGAGGAGCCAGATGTGGAACTGACCGGGCGAGCCCTCGTCCGAGACGTACGCCACGGAGCGTCCGTCGGGCGAGTAGCCCGCGTGGACGCAGAGTCCCGAGCCGCGTGGAGAGACGAGGACGCGGGGCTCGAGACCCACGTCGGGCAGGTCCTGCACGACGATCGTGGCGGACCCGTCCGCGGAGCGCGCCTCGAAGGCGAGGCGGCGCCCGTCGGGAGCCCAGCGCGGGCGAGACGCGCGCGGGCCGGCCGGCGCGACCGCGGACGCGAAGCGGCCCTTCCGATCGACGAGGTAGACACGCTGGACGTCGGCGGCGCCGGCCGCGAAGGCGAGCGTCCGGCCGTCCGGGCTCCACGCGGGGTGCTCATGGTCGATCGTGCCCGCCGTCAGGCGGCGGACCCGTCGAAGCCGAAGGCGTTCGAGGACATCCCTGGACACCTAGGAAGACGCTCCCGTCGACGATCCTAGCGTAAGGGTCGGACGCCCAAGGTGAATTCCCCATGGAGGGAATGTGGCCGTTTCACCGGAGAGGGTTCACGACCCCCGGCTCGATGACCGTCGGTCCGGGCTCGCTCCGCCCACTCGATGGGGCGTTCGCCCGCGAGTCTATGAGGGTGGACGAGGTCCGCACGGGCGCGAGCTCGCTCCCGTGCTGGGTCCGGTTCCGGTACAGGTCCTCGCGGATGGGCGGCGGCGGATCGGCCGACTTGCGCGGCTCGCGCGGGTGGGAGAGCTCGGGGCCCGTCATCGCTTCGTTCGCCGGCGGGTCGATCTTGTCGTACGCGCACCCGCCGAGGGCGAGGGCGAGAAGCAACGACGCAGTCTGACGGGTCATAGGGAGGAGTTTGACTCCGGAGAGGCCGCCGAGCATCCCGCTTCTTGTAACTAGTGGTCCGAGCCTAGCTTCTGTATCTCGGCCTCGAGCGCCTTGCGCGACATCTGGTCGATCTCCGCGTGGAGGCTCTTGCCGTGGGCGTCCATGGTCACGACGGCCGGGAAGTCCTCGACGATGATCTCCCAGAACGCCTCGGGCACGCCGAGCTCCTCGAGCATGTGGACGTTCGTGACCTCCTTCACTCGGAGGGCGAGGATCTGCGCGAGCCCGCCGATCGCGTGGAGGTAGACCGCGCCCGTCGCCTTGAGGCCGTCGAGCGTCTTCTTCCCCATGCCGCCCTTGCCGATGACGCCGCGGACCTTGTAGTCGCGGATCACGTCGGCCTGGTACGGCTCCTCGCGGATCGAGGTCGTCGGACCCGCGGCGACGAACTCCCACTTGCCGTCGGGCTTCTTCCTGACGACGGGGCCGCAGTGATAGATCATGCGGTTCTCGAGGATCGGCTTCAGCCACTCGGGCTTCTGCTTGACCATCACCTTGTGGGCGGCGTCGCGCGCCGTCACGAGCGGCCCCGAGAGGAGCACCTCGTCGCCGAGGTGGAGCTCGCGGATCGCCGCCTCGGTGATCGGGAGCTGGATCTTCTTCGGCGCGGTCGCCATGTCAGTGAGCCCCCGCCCCGGCCATGGCCGCTTCGAGGTACGGCTGGTAGACCGCCTCGCGGCCGTCGCCCTCGAGGATCATGCAGGCCCGGCGGAACGCCCAGCACATGTAGGACACCGACACGAAGTAGCTCGCGGGGAGGCGCGTCGCCGACGTGACCTTGCAGCCGAAGACCGTCGTCTTGCCGCCGAAGCCCATGGGGCCGATCCCGAGGCGGTTCCCGGCGTCCACGATCTCGCGCTCCATCTTCGCGAGCGCGGGGTCGGGGTTCACGTCGTGGAGCGGCCTGAAGTGCTGCTTCTTGGCCATGAGGAGCGAGTAGGCGCGGTCGCCGCCCACGCAGACGCCGAGCGCGCCCGGAGCGCAGCCCTTGCCGAGCGCCTTCTGGATGCAGTCGAGGACGACCTTCCTCACGCCCGTGAGGTCGCGGTCCGCTCCGAGCTCGGAGGCCGGGAGCGAGTACTGGGCGCCCGTGTTCTCGCACCCGCCGCCCTTGAGCATGAGCTCGACCGTCACGAGCTCGCGGTCGTCGTCGCGCTCCTCGAACCAGAGCTGGGGCGCGCCCTCGCCGAGGTTCGACGCGATGTTCTTCTCGGTGCGCGGATCGACCGTGTTCGGGCGGAGGTAGCTCCGCTCGGTGGCGACCGTGGTCGCCTCGTGGATCGCGGCGCGGACGTCCTTCTGACGGACGCCGGCCGGGTAGCGGATCCGGTAGACGTTCGTCCCCGTGTCCTGGCAGATCGGGAGCTCCCGCGTGCAGGCGAGGCTCTGGTTCTCGAGCATCATCGTGAGCGTGCGCTTCGCGGTCGAGCCCTCGGGCTCGGAGTCCCGGCCGGCCTCGAGGGCCTTCTTCACGTCGGGCGGGAGCTCGGTCGAGGCGCGCCGGATGAGCTCGACGAGCTGCTCGACGAGGCGGTCGCGGTCGAGTTTCAAGACTGCTTCTCCTGATCCGGGTCCACTTTACTACGGCGCCGGAAGATGTTGAGGCGCTCCGTGATCCCTCGCCACCGCGAGTCCTTCGGTTTCTTTTCGTTCTCGTTCTCGTTCTCGTGCTCGTTCTCGACGACGGGCCGGCTCACCTTCGCCGCGGCGATCTCCGCGGCGTAGAGGGTCACGAACCACTCGTCGCGAGTCTTCACCGTCACCTGGCGGGTGAGCACGTTCACCGAGACGACCTCGCCCGCCGCGCGCCGCGTCTCCACGTGCATGCCCTTCCGCGGCAGGAAGGAGCGCGCCTCGTCGTAGAGCGGGTTCTCGTAGCGGAGGCAGCACTTGAGCCGGCCGCACGCCCCCGAGGTCGCGTCCGGGGCGAGCGAGAAGCCCTGGACCTTCGCCATGCGGAGCGTCACCGGCTCGAGGTCGCGGAGGAACGTCGAGCAGCAGAGGGTCCGGCCGCAGACGCCCGTCCCGCCGCACGCGCGCGCGCGCTCGCGGGCGCCGAGCTGGCGCATCTCGACCTTCGCGCCGATGTCCGCCTGGAGCGCGCGCGCGAGCTCGCGGAGGTCGTGGCGGTCCTCCGCCTGGTAGTGGACGAGGAGCCGGTCCCCCGAGTGGAGGAGCTCCGCGCCGAGGACGTCGAGCGCGAGCCCGAGCTTCGCGGCCTTCTCGCGGGCGACGAGGCGGGCGCGCTCCTCGGTCGCGGAGCTCGCGCGCGCCTTCGCGTCGTCCTCGGCGCTCGCGCGGCGGACGAACGCGCGCCGATCCGTGGCGAGGCCGCCGGGCCGGACGGCCAGCACCGTCCCGAGCTCGAGCCCCCGCTCCGTGCGAACGACGCAGCGGTCGCGGACGCGGGGCGGCTCGGTTTCGGGAGCCTCGGGCGAGACCTCGGCGAGGTGGCGGAGGCGGCCGTAGCGGACGGTCGCGCGGAACACGCTCCGATCCTAAACGCGTGGAGCGGTCCCCGTCGAGGAATCCTCGCGGCGATGAGATCATGTCTCTCGGGGGTGTCGGGGAGTCGCATGAGCGATCGCCTCCGCGCGGCAGCGGCGATCATGGAGCGGCTCGCTGCCCAGGCCTCGCTCGAGGCCGGGGCGAGCGAGGTCGCCGCGTTCGCGCGCGAGACCTCGCGCGCCGCGCGGGTGGAGGTCTTCGTGGCCTCGGCGACCGGCCTCTCGCGGTGCGCGGCCGCGGGCGAGGGGCCGGCCATCGAGGTCCCCGCGCTCGATGGACCGGCGCGCGATGCCCTGGCCGTGCCGGGCATCTTCGTCTTCCCGCTCCGCGCGGGTCCGGACACCGAGGGCGTGCTCGCCCTTCGCGCCTCATCGATCGACCCGGGCTCGACGGGCCAGGGCTCGCTCGACGAGGACGCGCGCGAGGCGCTCCGGCTCCTCGCCGCGGCGCTCGGGCTCTTCCTCGCGCGGCGGCGGCAGCAGAAGGAGCAGAAGATCCTCTTCGACTCCGTGCCGGCCATGATCTGGTTCAAGGACCGGGAGAACCGGATCCTCCGCTGCAACCGCATGGCCGCGCAGCAGGCCGGCCTGACGCCGGAGCTCATGGAGGGCCGGCGCACCGAGGAGTTCTACCCCGACGAGGCGGCGAAGTACCTCGCGGACGACCTCGAGGTGATCCGCTCCGAGCGGCCGAAGCTCGGGATCATCGAGCTCCACCAGAGCGGGACCGGCGAGAAGATCTGGGTCCGCACGGACAAGATCCCCTACCGCGACGAGTCGGGCGCGGTCACGGGCGTCGTCGTCTTCGCGACGGACATCACGCAGCTCAAGCGCGCGGAGGAGGCCCTCCGCGCGGAGAAGGAGCGCATCCTCGTCACGCTCCGCTCGATCGCGGACGCGGTCATCGCGACCGACGAGCAGGGCCGGGTCGAGGTGCTCAACCCCGTCGCCGAGGCGCTCACGGGCTGGACGCTCGAGGAGGCGCGCGGCCTCCCGCTCGAGGTCGTCGTGCGAACGCAGCCCGACGGCGCGCGCGCCTTCCTCCTCTCGCGCTCGGGGACGCGCCACTCGGTCACGGAGAGCCGCGCGCCGATCACGGACGGCGAGCAGCGCCACGGGCACGTCGTCGTGCTCCGCGACGTGACGGAGACCGCCCGCCTCGAGCAGGAGCTCTTCAAGACCGCGAAGATGGAGTCGATCGGGCTCCTCGCCGGGGGGATCGCGCACGACTTCAACAACCTCCTCACCGCCGTCGCGGCGAACGCGTCCCTCGTCCGCGTGAAGGGATCGGTCCCCGAGGCGGCGCCGCTCCTCGACGAGATCGACCGCGCCGTGAAGCAGGCGCGCGACCTCACGTTCCAGCTCCTCACCTTCGCGAAGGGCGGCGCGCCGACGCGCGAGCGGACGCTCCTCCCCGCCATCGTGACGGAGAACGCGAGCCTCGCGCTCCGCGGCTCGAACGTGCGCCTCGTCCATCGCTTCGAGGACGACCTCGACGCGGTGGACGTGGACCCCGGGCAGTTCGCGCAGGTGATCCAGAACCTCGTCATCAACGCGAAGCAGGCCATGCCCCAGGGCGGGATCATCTCGATCCACGGCTCGAACGTCCTCCTCGACGAGGCGCGCGCGCGGGCCCTCCGCGTCACGCCGGGCCGCTTCGTCAAGCTCTCCGTCGAGGACACGGGCAGCGGCATCGCGCGCGACGACCTCTCGAAGGTCTTCGACCCGTTCTTCACGACCAAGGCCGGCGGGACCGGCCTCGGCCTCACGACCACCTTCTCGATCGTCCGCCGCCACGAGGGCGGCATCACCTGCGACTCGCGCCTCGGCATCGGGACGACGTTCGAGGTCTTCCTCCCCTCGTCGCGGCTCGGCCCCCGCCGCGACTCCCCGGTGACGGAGACCGAGGTCCTGCCCCGCCCCGGGTCGCGCGGACGCGCCCTGGTCATGGACGACCAGAAGAGCGTGCGCGAGGTCCTCGGGCGGATGCTCGAGCACCTGGGGCTCACGGTCGCCTACGCCGCCGACGGCGAGGAGGCGATCGCCGCCTACGAGGAGGCGCTCCGCGTCGGGCGGCGCTTCGACCTCGTCTTCATGGACCTCACGGTCCCGGGCGGCATGGGCGGGAAGGACGCGGTGACCCGGATCCTCGCGCTCGACGCGAACGCGCACGTGATCGTCTCGAGCGGCTACTCGAACGACCCCGTCATGGCCGAGCACGAGCGCCACGGGTTCCGGGGGCTCCTCGCGAAGCCCTTCATGCTCGACGACGTGGAGCGGATCGTCGCGCGCGCGTCCCGTCGCGAGGGATAATGCCGGGCTCCAGGAGGTCCTCGATGCACGCGCGCCATCTCCTCTTCGCGCCGGCTCTCGTCGCCGCGCTCGTCCCCTTCGTCGCGCTCGGCGGCGACGAGCAGGGCAAGGGCGCCGCGCTCCTCGCGGACGCCACGAAGCGTCTCGAGGCCGGACGCGAGGCCCGGAAGCTCGACGCCGATCAGGTCCGCGCGCTCCTCGGCGGCGAGGCCACCGGCACCGCGAAGGAGCCCGCCATCGAGGCGAAGGACGACGTCGAGACGACGCAGAAGGCCCTCGAGCTCTTCGCTCGGCCCGCGGCGACGTTCCCGTACCGCATGGTCGAGAAGGACCGCCGGAAGAGCTTCGTGAAGCACGAGGTCCGGTGGCTCTCGGGCGCTCACACGACGGACGAGAGCGACGTCGTGACGGGCGTCTACTACGAGCCCGTCAGGGCGACCGGAGGGAGCACCGCGGTGCCCGACCCCAAGGGGAAGCTCCCGGCGTGCGTCGTCGTCCACCACCTCGGCGGGAGCTTCGAGGCCGAGGAGATCCTCGCCCAGTACCTCACGCAGCACGGAGTCGTGGGCATGACGCTCGCGCTCCCTGGTTACGGCGCGCGCCGCGCGCCGAACCAGCCGCGCGCGGGGTTCCTCGGGCACAAGGACCCGGTCGAGGACCTCGCCGGCATGCGGCAGGCCGTGCTCGACGTCCGGCGCGCCGCCGACTTCCTCCGCACGCGGCCCGAGGTCGACGCGGATCGCGTCGGCGTGACGGGGATCTCTCTCGGAGCGATCGTCGCCTCGGTGTCGGCCGGGGTCGATGCGCGCTTCGCGCGCGCGGTCTTCGTGATCGGCGGCGGCGACTTCACGAAGGTCCTCGCCGGCGACTCGAAGGAGGCGCGCGACGCCATGAAGGGCGTCCGCGAGCTCGGGCTCTCGCCCGCGGATCTCAAGAAGGCGTTCGACCTCGTGGACCCGAACACCTTCGCGCACCGGCTCCGCTCGGACGATGTCCTGATGCTGAACGCGGAGAAGGACGAGATCTTCCCGCGCGAGTCCACCGAGGGGCTCTGGCGGCGCGCCGGCTACCCGCGGATCAAGTGGTACGACACGACCCACAAGGGCGTGGTGACACATCTCGGCGATGTGATGAACGAGACGCTCGATCACCTCCGCTCGAAGGCCGACCCGCGCGAGGCCGATTGAAGGGCACGCGCCTTGCGCAGCGTGGCGCCGCATGCCGCGCTTCTCGAAAGAGCTGGGGCGGGAGTTCGACCGCGAGGCAAAAAGTGCCGCCGTCGCCGCGCACGCCCTCTCCGTGATCACGGGGCCGATCGGCCCGCTCCTCGTCCTCGACCAGACCGATGAGAGCCAGCCGTTCGCGCGCTTCCACGCGACGCAGGCGACGCTGTTCGGGACGCTCGCGCTCCCCCTCGTCGTCTTCACGTTCGGGTCGGCGGCGTTCGTGCTGATCCCGCTCTCCCTTTACGCGCTCCTCCGCGCGCACCGGGGCGACTGGTTCGCCTATCCGCTGCTCGGCCGTCTCGCGACGAGGTAGGCCGGCCCCCTCAGGGGATCAGGACGGGCACGGCGAGCGAGAGCACCTTCGAGCGGACGGCCTTCCCCTGCGTGTCGTCGAGGCGCACCTCGACGGTGACCGTGACGTCGCCCTTCGCCTTCGGGTCGAGGTCCACGTCGAGCTCGAACGTCCGCGCGGCCTTGAGGCCGCCCTTCACCTTCACGAGCGGCTCGCGCGCCTTGCAGCCCGCGGGCGCCTTGAGCTCGACCTCGAGGTCCGGCGCGCCGCGCTCGGTGTTGAACGTGTGGCCGGACTTCGGCTCGAGCACGAACCTAACCCGCGCGCGGCCCTTCTTCTTGATCTCGGACGTCGCGGACGCCTTCGCGTACTCGCCGTCGAACGCGGCCTCCGCGGAGACGAGCGTCGACTCGGCGTAGGGCTTCAAGCGTGCGAGCCGCGCGAGCGCCTCGCTGGCCCGTGCGCGTTCGGCCTCGTAGCGGATCGTCGCGGTCTTCTTCGCGAAGTCGATCGTCACGTCCTTCACGCCCGGCGCGTCGGAGAGCGCCGCCTTGATCGTCGGCGGGCACGTGCCGTCGCACTGCATGCCGGGCACGCTCACCTTCGCGATCGCCTCTCCGCGATCGGGCGTCGGCTTCTCCTGCGCGACGACGCCTGCGGCGGACGACAGCGCAGCGAAGAACAGAGCGGCGATCAGGGCGTGCTTCACGGTCGCACCTCCGGGCCATCCGCTTCATACGCCGGGACGGGCGGAGGAGTTCCAGGTCCTGCTACCGCGAGACGACCTTGGTGCCGGCCCAGGCGATCGTCTTGCGGACGCCTTCGCGCGGGAGGACCGTCGGCTGGTACCCGAGGAGCCGGCGCGCCTTCCCGATGTCCGCGACGTAGCGCGAGATCTCGCCCGGCCGCGTCGCCTGGATCGTGACCTTGGGCTCGGTCCCGAGGGTCTCGCCGATGAACCGCGCGAGGTCCACGAGCGAGGTGCCGTGGCCCGTCGCGACGTTGATCGTCTCGCTCCTGAGCTCGCCCGAGTAGAGCCGGTCGATCCCGCGGATGATCGCGTCCACGCAGTCGTCCACCCACGTGAAGTCGAGGACCTTCTCGCGGCCGAAGATCGTGATCGGCTTCCCCTCGGCGATGAGCTTGATGAAGAGCGGAGTCACGCGCTCCATGCGCTCGAGGTCGTTGTCGTAGCGGCCGTAGACGTTCGAGAAGCGGTAAGTGAGCACGGGGAGCCCGTAGCAGAGCGCGTAGCTCGTCACGAACGCCTCGCCCGAGATCTTGCTCGCGGAGTAGGGGCTCTTGGCGACGACGCGCCGGTCCTCGCTCGTGAAGGCGTCCGAGACGTCGCCGTAGGCCTCGCGCGAGCTCCCGAAGATGAGCGGCGTGCCGCGCTCGCGGGCGAGCTCGAGGACCTGGAAGGTCATGACGACGTTCTCGAGGGAGCGCTCGGGGTGGACGACGAGCTCGTGCACCTTGGCGTAGGCGGCGAGGTGGACGATGAGGTCGAACTTCTCGTTCGCGAGCTCGCGGAGGAGCTCGGCCGCCGGGCGGCGGAGGTCGAGGATGCGCGTCGGGATCTTCTGTGTCCACGCGTTCTCGCGGATGTCGATGCCGACGACCTCGCGGCCCTCCTCCATGAGGCGGAGGCCGAGGTTCGTGCCGATCTGACCGCTCGAGCCCGTGATGAGGATCCGCATGCTCGGGCTCCTTGCCCTACTGGGTCTTTTTCGGAGGGTCCAGGCTCGGGACGTGCGGCCCGAGCAGGGCCTCCAGTTTCGCACGCGCGTCCTCGGAGAGGGGGAGCGCCCGCACGCGGCCGACCCGGGCGCGGAGGTGGCAGCGGTTGAGGCGGTCCACCGAGTCCTTGAGCCACGCCTGGTGGCGGGCGGCGTCGGACGCCTGGACGAGCTCCTTCGTGGCGTCACCGATGCACTTGAGCGCGGCGTCGAACGCCTCGGCGGCCTCGTGGCGCGCGCCCTTCTGGAGCTGCTCGTCGCCCTTCCTCACGAGCGACTCGAGCGAGCCCGCGTCGCCGGGCTCGAGGATGATCGTCTGGAGCCGGTCCTTGAGGATCGTGTCCGCGACGATCGCGATCTTCGCGGGGCGGGGCAGGAGGACCGACTGGGTGCGCGCCTGGTCGTACGTCCGGGCGAAGACCTCGACGAGCGAGACGCTGAGCTCGTCCGCCTGACGAGCGGCGAGCGTGTACGGCCAGTGGTCGCGCTTCACGAGGAGGTCGTGGAGCGCCTCGTACGCGCCCTCCGGTGTCCCCTTGGCGACGTTCGTGTAGCCGGTCTCGCGGTGGAACTGCTCGACCTGGAAGCGCGCGTACGTCTCGCGGCCGAGGACGGCGCAGAGGCCGATGACGACCGTCGAGAAGACCGAGAACCAGATCCGCTTGATGCGCCGGATCCGCCGCGCCGTGACCTCGCCGGTCTGGATGTCGTTGAGCAGCGCGCGGACCTGCTGGTCGCCGGGGTCCAGCTCGAGCGCCTTCTTGAAGCGGACGCCGGCGACGGCGTACTGCTCGGCGCGCATCGCCCGGTGGCCGAGCTCGACGATCTCGGCGAAGGCGCCCTTCGCGTCGCCCGTGCGGAGGAGGAGCTCGGAGAGCTTCTCCCTCACCTCGTCGTCGTCGGCGCGGCGCGCGAGGCGCGCGCGGAGCGTGTCGCGCGCCTTGTCCGCGAGGCCCAGGTCCTCGTAGAGGGCGGCGAGGCGCCCCGACGTGATCCGGACGACGTCCTCGTCCTGCTCCTCGAGCGCGAGCTGGAGCCGGCGCTCGAGCGGCGACGGGTCGCGGGGCGCGAGGTCGGCGGCCTTGGTGAGCGCGGCCGCGGCGTCCTGCTTCTTCCCCTGCTCGAGGAACGCGTTCGCGAGGAGCTTGTGCTCGTCGGCCGCGTCGGCCTTGCGCCCGGCGCGCTCGAGCGCGGCCGCGCGGCGCTGGCGGAGCGTGAGGTTCCCGCGCTCCGTCGTGAGGCCGCGCTCGTAGAGGCGGGCGGCCTCGTCGAACGAGCCCTTGTCCTCGGCCTGCTGGCCGAGCGTGACGTACTCGTTCACGGACGCGGGCCGGAGCCGGCGCGCGCCGATGAGGGTCGCCGCCGCCTCGCAGCCCTTGAAGCGCGGCACCGGGAGCTGCTCGAGGACCGATGCGAGGTCGCGCGAGCCGTCCGCGAGCTGGAGGAGCTCCTTCACGACCTGGTCGTCGCCCTCCTCGGGGCCGCCGTCGCGGACGAGGACCTCGTTGAAGGTGCCGATCGAGCGGCGGATCCGGCCCCACTCGTCGCAGCGGCGCGCCCCCTCCATGACGATCGGCGCGGCGGGGAGGCGGATCTCGGTGGCGATCTGGTCCTGGTCCCACTGGGCGAGGTCGGGCTGGCCGTCCTCGAACTTGAAGGTGCGGTCCGTCTCGAGGAACAGCTCGTAGATCCCCTCGAGGAGGTCCTCGCGGACGACCTTCACGTAGTCGTCCTCGGTGACGAGCCCGCGCGACGCGAGGGCGAGGCGGAGCGTCTTCCGCTTGCCGAGGAAGCCCGAGCGGGCCTTCTCGGCCTCGGACTTGGCGACGATGCGCCGCTTCGCGAGCGCGTCGATCACCGGCCGCGTGTCGCCGGGCGCCGGCTGGAACGCGACGATGAATCCGTTCGCGAAGGCGATCCGGCGATCGCCCTTCGAGTCCTTCACGGTCAACGTACCCGTGAGGTTGTTCTGGTTGATGGTCTGGAGAACGTCCGCGAGCGGGAGGTTCTTCAGGTCGCCTTCGAATGCCATCGGGCGAGTAGGTTACGCGCTCGCCCGCGGTCTGCGCCACCGGTAGGATGCGCGGCCCATGAACGAGCTCGTCCAGAACCTCAGGACCAACCTCGCCAGGGTCATCAAGGGCAAGCCCCGCGAGATCGACTTCCTGGTCCTCGCCATGCTCGGAGGAGGCAACGTCCTCCTCACGGACGTGCCCGGAGTCGGGAAGACGACCCTCGCGAAGAGCGTCGCCGCCTCGATCGCCGGAGCCTTCCGGCGGATCCAGTTCACGCCCGACCTCCTCCCCGCGGACGTCCTCGGAGGGAGCATCTACAGCCCGAAGGACGGCTCGTTCTCGTTCCGGAAGGGCCCCGTCTTCACGAACATCCTCCTCGCCGACGAGATCAACCGCGCGAGCCCGCGCACGCAGTCGGCGCTCCTCGAGGCCATGGCCGAGGGCCAGGTCAGCATCGAGGGCGAGACCCACCAGCTCCCGCGGCCCTTCTGGGTCGTGGCGACGCAGAACCCGGTCGAGCACCACGGCACCTACCCGCTCCCCGAGGCGCAGCTCGACCGCTTCGCGATCCAGCTCACCATGGGCTACCCGCCCGAGGAGGAGGAGCTCGCGGTCCTCTCCTCGCAGGACAGGGGCCACCCGCTCGACGGGCTGGGCGCGGTGACCTCGCCCGAGCAGATCCTCGAGTCGCAGAAGAAGATCAAGGAGATCCACGTCGACCAGGACGTGGGCCGCTACATGGTCACGATCGTGCGCGGCACGCGCGAGGAGCGGCGGCTCGCCCTCGGCGTCTCCCCGCGCGGCGGGATCGCGCTCTACCGCATGTCCCAGGCGAACGCGTTCCTCAACGGCCGGACGAGCGTCACGCCCGACGACGTGAAGGCGGTCGCGGTCGAGACCCTCGCCCACCGGGTGATCCTCGAGACGAAGGCGAAGTACTCGGGCGTCACGAAGGAGGCCCTCATCAAGGAACTCCTCGAGCGCACCAAGGTTCCGGTGTGAGGAGCTCACGGTGAGCACGTCCCAGGAGCCGATGAGCCGCTTCTTCTTCCCGCACCTCCGCGCCGCGATCGGCAACCGGATCACGGAGGCGGGGAAGCTCCTCTACATCGTGCTCCTCGTGACGGGCGCGATCGCCGCGAGCATCGGGATCAGCTACCCGCTCTACAAGTACGGCCTCGCCCTCGTCGCCTTCTTCGCCGTGGACTGGCTCCTCGGCACGATCTGGCGGCCGCGCGTGAAGGTGGCGCGGGAGCTCCCTCCGCGCTGCGCGGCCTTCGCGCGCGTCCCGGTCCTGGCTCGCGCGACCAACGAGGGGCGCCTCACGGCGTACGACCTCGCGCTCTCCGAGCGCATGAGCGACCCCGTGATGCGGATCGACGCGAGCCCCTTCGTGCCGCGGCTCGCGCCGGGGGAGTCGGTCGAGCTCACCTACACGCTCGAGCCGCGCAAGCGCGGCTCCTACGACTTCGCCGGGCCGCGCGCGTTCTCCGCGTTCCCCTTCGGCGTCTACCTCTCCTCGCGCAAGCAGGACGCGCCCGCGCGCATGCTCGTCTACCCGCGCTTCAAGCCGCTCGCGTCGATCGACCTCCCCGTCGGGCGCAAGCATCAGCCGGGCGGGCTCGCGCTCGTGAGCCAGGTCGGCGACTCGGGCGAGTTCGTCGGCTGCCGCGAGTACCGCTCGGGCGACCGGCCGCGCGACATCCACCAGCTCGCGTGGGCCCGTCGCGGCGGCGCGCCGATCGTCCGCGAGTTCCAGCAGGAGTACCTCTGCCGCGTCGCGCTCATCGCGGACACGTTCGGCCCCGACATCGAGGCGGGGATCTCGATCGGCGCCGCCGTCGCGGACTGCCTCTCGCGCCAGGAGTACGTGATCGACGTCTTCGCCGCGGGCCCCGACCTCTACCACTTCCAGGCCGGCCGCTCGCTCGCTTACCTCGACAACATCCTCGACATCCTCGCGTGCATAGAGCCCTGCCCCGTGAACCCGTTCGAGAAGCTCGCGCCCGCGCTCAGCGTCGAGCTCGCGCAGATCTCGACGGTCGTCGCCGTCCTCCTCGACTGGGACGACGTGCGGCGGAACTTCGTCCGGTCGCTCGAGGACCAGGGAGTCGCGGTCAAGGTCCTCGTGGTCCGCACGAAGCAGCTCACGGCGGACCCGACCGGCTACCTCACGGCGGCCGGCCCCGTGACCGTGCTGACCCCGGAGCAGGTCGAGAGCGGGGTGGACACGCTATGAGCCCCGGAAAGGTCGCGTCCTACGTCCTCGTCCTCGGCGCGCTCGTGGCCATGGGGCTCTGCACGCGCGAGTGGTTCCTCGTCGCCCCGCTCGTCCTCCTGCTCGCGGGCTCGCTCCGGGTGCGGATCGACGGCGAGATCCCCTTCCGCACCTTCATGATCCTCGGCGTCCCCTTCGCGCTCCTCGCGCGCGTCCATCCGGTCACGCCCATGGGCGACGACGACCTCGGGCTCAACATCCCGTTCTACGTCGCGCTCTACATGCAGCTCATCGCGATCAGGAAGCTCGCATCGAGCACGACGAACGTCGCGCACGTGATCTTCTGCGCGACGTCGGGCGTCGCGGCCATGGGGGCGAACCTGGACCGCGAGGTCTACCGCTGGATCTCTCTCGCGGTCGTGATCCCGCTCGTCGTCGCGACGCGTGGCGCGCTCGTCCGCCGCGCGGCTCCCTCGCCGACGAAGCCCGGCGAGAAGCCCGGGAGCCGCGTGCGAGGCGTCGGCGTCGCGCTCGGAGCGCTCATCGTCCTCGGCCTCGCGGAGGGCGGCGCGCGCGGCGTCGATGCCGTCTACGAGGACGTGAGCCAGGCGTTCATCCGCCGCGTCGCGCGCGTCCCGCTCCCCTCGGCGGGCGGCTTCTCGGGGGCGGCGAGGCTGGGCGGCGTCTCCGACCTCCAGGGCGGCACGGAGGCGAGCACGATCGCGGTCCGCGCGTTCTCGAAGACGCCGCCCGGCTACCTCCGCGGGAAGTCGTTCCTCGACTACGAGAAGGGCGAGTGGACCGCGGAGCCCGACGGCCCGGCGATGCGGCCGGTCGAGCTCGGCGCCGGGACGAAGCTAGCGCGGCTGACCCTCCCCGGCCGGAGAGAGCCCGCGGGCGGCGACGCCCCCGCGATGCGGATCACGCCCACGTCCGACTTCGGGCGCTACTTCTTCCTGCCGCTCCGCGCCTCGGCGATCGAGACGACGAGCGAGAGCGTCAAGGTCGCGCCGGGCAACTCGCTCGAGAGCCCGTTCGACTCGACCTCGTCGGGCTACGCGGTCTTCACGGGCCGCGAGCCCGTCCGGGATCCGCCGCCCTCTCCCGCGCGCCACGCGCTCGCGTGGACGAAGCTCCCGGCCGACGCCGAGCTCCTCGCGCAGATCGACCGGATCCTCGTGGAGATCGGCCCGAAGGACGACGCGGGCTCGCTCGTCCAGGGAGTCCGCGACTGGATCGGAGCCCACTACACCTACAAGTACGGCATCAGCTTCGAGAAGGGGACCGACCCGCTCGTCCAGTTCCTCACGAAGAAGAAGGAGGGGCACTGCGAGCTCTTCGCCTCGACGGGCACGCTCCTCCTCAGGCGCCGCGGGGTCGCGGCGCGCTACACGACGGGCTACCTCTGCGAGGAGAAGAACGCGCTCTCGGACGACCTCTGGGTCGCGCGCAACCGGCACGCGCACGCGTGGGTCGAGTACCTCGACCCGAAGAGCGGCTGGGAGACCGCCGAGTTCACGCCCGACACCGGCATGCCGAGCTTCCAGCCCGCGTCGGGCGTCGAGTCCTGGCTCGACGCGCTGAGCGGCTTCTGGGACCGCCTCAAGGCCCGGATCGCCGAGGAGGGCGTCGTGGGCGTGCTCCAGGGCGCGCTCAAGGCCGTGGGCGCGTGGCTCGTCGAGAGCTGGCCCGGCCGCGCGATCCTCGCGGCGCTCGTCGTCGACGTCGTCCGGCGCGGCGCGAAGCGGCGCCCGAAGAAGGCCGC
>CAZYLP010000093.1:0-15545 GCA_964648345.1 uncultured Planctomycetota bacterium | reverse complement strand
GCCGACCGCGGCGCGGAGCCGGCCGAGGACGACGCGCGTCCGCGCGATGCCGCCCTCGTCCTTGATCGCCTCGTAGTCCGCGAGCGCGGCCTCGACGCCGGCGAGCGCCGCGTGGGTCTCGCCCTGGCTCGCGCGCGCCCGGCCGCCCTGGAGACGCGCCTCGGCGAGCGCGGCCCGCATGCCCGCTCGCTGCGCCCAGGAGGCGGCGTCGGCGAGGATCCGCACCGCCTCGCGCGCGAGGATGAGGTCTCCCGTCTCGACGAGCGCCACGCCGAGGAGGAGCCGCCGCGACCCCTGCGCGGGGTCGAGCGGGTCGCGTCCGCGGAGGAGCGCGCGCACCTTCTCGACCGCGCCCGGAGCGTTCCGGGCGGCGAGGTCGGCGAAGGCCGCGTCGAGCGAGGGGTCCGAGAGCTCGCGCACCCAGCTGCCGGCGAGTCCGTCTTCGATCGTGCTCATGGCGGTCTCTTGCATGTTCTCGAGCAGCGCAAACGGATGCCCGAGAGCGAAGCGAGCTTAACGTATGGACTTCCGTCGTGCCGCCTCGTGCCACGCCTGGCGCGTGGAACATGGCCGCGTGCCACATGCGACGCTCTCGCTGGAAGTCGAAGTCCGGCGCTGCCATCCTCGCGCCAAGGACGAGGCACGAGAATGACGGAGACACGCGACACCACCTCGGTCACTCCGTGGACGATCGCCCGGGGCGGCGGTCTCTTCGACGTGAGCTTCGAGCACCCGAACAAGGAAGGCTGGCACGTCTACGAGGCGGGCCAGCGCCAGTTCTGGGCCGTCGAGGAGCAGATCGACTGGAACGCTCCCTTCGACGAGGACCCCGAGGCGGCGCGCCACGCGGGCGCCATGCTCGCGTTCCTCTGCCCCGGCGAGAAGGCCGCCGTCACGGGCGCGTCGATCATGTCGCTCAAGGTGAAGTCGGAGGAGGCGAAGTTCTACTTCGCCGAGCAGGCCCTCGAGGAGGCGAAGCACTACGAGGCGCTGAGGCGGCTCGTGCCCGCGATGACGGGCGAGCCCTTCCCGCAGCCCAACGTCTGGGTCCGTGCGCTCTACAGCTACGGCGTCATCGACCCGGACGACCTCCCCTTCATGATGGGGAACATCAACGTGGTGGGCGAGCACCTCGCCAACCAGATCTTCAGGAAGATCAAGCCCGTCCTCCGCGACGAGAAGACGCTCAAGATCCTGAACCTCATCGGCAAGGACGAGAGCCGGCACATAGCCGCGGGCGAGCGCTTCTTCCCGCACGAGTGCGGCCCCGCGCTCGGCCGCTCCGCGACGCGGATCGCGCGCAAGAACGCGACGACGGCGATCCTCCTCCTCCTCGCGACCTACCACCTCGTCGGTCCCATGGCGGCGCTCGACATCGACCTCAAGGACGTGACGACGAAGATGTACGAGCACTACGACCAGGTCACGGGCTCGCACCGCGGCGTCTCCTCCGCCTTCCTCACCGTCCTCATCAAGTTCCTGAAGCGCTTCACGCCGGGCGTGATCCACGTCGTGGGCGACTGCACGAACCAGGACGGGGAGATCGACTTCGAGAAGCTCTCCACGCTCGCCGAGCGGATCGCGACGTCGCCGCGGTATCTCATGCGTCTCGTCGCCTGAGGCGGCCCTTGCCCTTGCCCTTGCCCTTGCCCTTGCCCTAAGCTCCCAGACGTGTTGACGTTCGAGGACCTCCAGGTCGCCAAGCTCGTGCGCGAGCAGAAGCTCGTGCCAGCCGAGGTTCTGCCCCAGATCATCGCCGACCTCGACCGCGTGCCGGGCACGCCCGGGCTCGCGCTCCGCCTCCTCGACCAGAAGCTCGTGGACGCCGAGGCCATGCGGACCGTCGTCGGCACGGCCCGCCGCCGGGTCGGCCTCGAGGCGGACAAGGTCTACACCGAGATCGCCCTCGCGAAGCACAAGATCGACCCCGAGAAGCTCGAGAGCCTCATGACGAAGACCATGGTCGGGGGCCGGATCGGGAGCAAGCTCGTCGCGGAGGGGATCCTGACCGCCGAGCAGGACGCGGCGGTCATCGCGATCGCCCGCTCGAAGCTCCAGGCGCGCGAGAAGGAGCTCCTCGCGGCCGAGAAGGAGCAGATCACAACGGAGATCCTGAGCGAGCCGACAATTCAGATACACGGCCCCCAGGTCCAGGTCCCCAAGAAGGAGAAGGGCCTCGAGTCGTCGGGCGCGATCCGGATCCAGGAGGAGGCGATCCTCTCGGAGCCGACGCTCCAGCTGAAGAAGGAGGAGCTCTCCCGGGTCAACCCGCCCACCGGCGACCTCGCGCTCACGCCCGTCGAGGGGACACCGCTCCGCTTCAAGGACGAGGTCGACGCCGAGAAGGCGAAGGCGACCTCGTCGTCGGACGATCCGGAGAAGACGCGGCCCAAGAAGACCAAACCCGTGGGCGAGGAGAAGCCGCTCGCGCTCGCGGACGACACCCTCCACCACTCGAGCGTCCTCCCGCTCCCGGGGACGGAGAGCGCGGAGGGCGAGGCGAAGGACGCCGACGGGACCGAGAAGCACAGCGCGGTCATCCCCATCCCGGGCGGCGCGAAGCCGAACAAGGCGACGGGCACCGTCCCCTATGTCGCGCCCGACAAGCCGAAGAAGAAGTCCCTCGAGGGGACGAAGCTCACCGTCATCTCGGGCTACGAGATCGAGAAGGAGCTCGGCCGCGGCGCCATGGGCGTCGTCTACCTCGCGCGCGAGACGCAGCTCAAGCGCCAGGTCGCGCTCAAGGTCCTGCCCAAGGGCGACAACGAGGCCGCCCAGCAGCGCTTCATGCGCGAGGCGCGCGCGATCGCGGCGCTCGACCACCCCGGGATCGTCCCCGTCTACCAGTACGGCGAGGCCGAGGGCGACTACTACATCGCGATGAAGTGCATCGACGGGAAGCCGCTCAAGCAGCTCGCCCAGAAGCCGCTCCAGCCCAAGCGCGCGGCCGCGATCATGGAGCCGGTCGCGCGCGCGATGCACTACGCGCACGAGCAGGGCGTCGTCCACCGCGACTTGAAGCCCGCGAACATCCTCGTCGAGGCAGGCGACAAGCCGTGGGTCGTCGACTTCGGCATCGCCAAGCTCGACACCGAGATGACCATGACCCAGGCGGGCGAGATCATGGGCACGCCCGCCTACATGTCGCCCGAGCAGGCGCTCCAGATGCCGCTCGATGCGCGGACGGACGTCTACTCGCTCGGCGCCGTGCTCTACGCGATCGTCTGCGGGCAGCCGCCCTTCCCGGGCCAGAACGCGATCGAGGTCCTCCCGCGCGTCGCGACGGAGGACCCGAAGAAGCCCTCCGAGATCCGCCCCGACATCCCGCGCGACCTCGAGACGATCATCCTCGTCGCGATGATGAAGGAGCCCGAGCGCCGGTACAAGTCGGCGCACGAGCTCGCCGAGGACCTGAAGCACTTCACGGCCGGCGAGCCGATCGCCGGCCAGCGCCCGGGCGCCGTCTACCTGGCACGGCGCTGGGTGAAGCGGCGGAAGCTCCCGCTCGCGGTCCTCGCGGCGGCGCTCGTCTTCAGCTTCGGCGCCTGGTCGCTCCGCGACTCGAAGGCCGAGGACGACAAGGCGAAGCAGGCCGCGCTCCAGCGCGAGGAGGAGCGCAAGCGCGTCAAGGCGAAGCTCGACGGCATCGAGGCCGTGTTCGACGAGGTGAAGAAGGCGAACGGCGAGGAGCTCGTGAGGAAGATCAAGGAGCTGAACTCGCTCCTCGACGCGGGCGACCAGATCGCGAAGGGGAACGAGCGCGTCGCCGCCTGGCGCGGCGAGCTCGAGAAGCTCGTCGTCGACAAGGCGAACGAGCGCCGCACGGCCGCGCGGAAGGCGTTCGACGAGGGGAGCGGCGAGCGCGCGACCTCGATCCTCAAGGAGGCCGTCGCCCTCCAGCCGGGCGCCCCCGAGAACAAGGCGCTCGAGGAGCTCTTCAAGCGCCCGCTCATGACGATGCGCTGGAAGACGCCGAACACCCAGCTCGTCTGGGCGCGCCTCGACAACGACCTGCACCTCTCGAGCGACTGGCAGTCGCCGCTCGACCGCACGCCCGAGCGCGCGATCATCGCGGCGCCCGAGGTGAGGTTCATCCGCATCAAGACGGGCGTGGCGGGCCGCCTCGACATGCAGCTCGACGTCGAGGTGAAGCCCGGCTTCGCCTTCGAGCTGCCCCAGTCGCCGCTCGCCACCGAGGACACGAAGACGATGTGCTTCGTGCCGCCGGTGCCGCACATCCTGGGCGGCCGCGCGAAGGGCGCGATCCGCACGTCGCCCGAGCAGAAGCCCCTCGCCGCGTTCCTCATCGACCGGACCGAGGTGACGCGGAACGCCTTCGCGTCCTTCGTCCGCGCGCGCGGCTACGAGCGCCGGGAGTTCTGGTCGGAGCGCGGCCGCGTCTGGCTCGACGAGCGGATCAAGGCCGCGCCCCTCACCGGCCCCAAGGACTGCGACCTGACCGAGGTCGGCCGCGGCGAGGAGCCGGTGACGGGCGTCTCGTTCTACGAGGCCGAGGCGTACGCGACCTTCGTCGGGAAGCAGCTCCCGACGCAGGACCAGTTCGAGGCCGCGTCGCGCGGCGCCGCCGGTGGGCTCTACCCCTGGGGCAATCGCTACGCGAAGGAGGCCTTCGCGGTCCCGATCCCGACGCCCCGCGCCGTGGCCCAGGCGCTCCTCGACGTGAGCACGGTCGGCGCCCACGACCTCGGCGGCAACGTGCGCGAGTGGACGAGCGAGGTCAAGCGCGACTGGGCCTCGGACCAGAGCGGCGTCGTCTTCCACCTCGTGAAGGGCGCCTTCGTCGGCGACGCCGAGGCGGACGCGCTCCAGTGGGCGAAGGGCGCCGCGTGCACCGCGCGCGACCCCAAGGAGCGCGCCCCGGACATCGGCTTCCGCTGCGTCAAGGTCCTGCGCCCCTCGGACTACTGAGCCGTCTAGCTCCCGGGCGGGAGAGCATTCCTCGTCTTGGCGAGCGCGTCGCGGATGACACCGTCGAGGTACGACGCGCGGAGGCCGTCGGCCGTGTCGCGCGCGAGGAGCGCGCGCGCCGCGAGGTCGAGCTGGCTCCGCACGCCCGGGAAGAACTCGCTGCCGCGGTCGGGCAGCGCCGCGGCCGCCGAGCGCAGGGCCTCGACGGCGCGCCGCCAGGCGAGGCGCTCCTCCCGGGCCGGGTCCTCGCCCTTCGAGGGGACGGGCGTCAGGCGCTTCACGTCCTCCTGGAGCTTCTGGGCGACGCGGACGAGCTCCTCGACCTCGACGCGGCGCCGGCCGCGCTCCTCGGTGACGCGCGCATCGATCGCCTCGGCGCGCGCGTCGAGGGCGCGCCGCCGCGCGAGTCGCCGGTCCTCGGGGGCGGCGGCCAGCTCCTCGAGCTCGACGGCGATCGCCTTGAGGGTGTCGCCCCCGCCCGCGATCGTCGAGGCCTGAGCGTCGACCGCGAGCTCGCGCGCCAGCG
Source organism: uncultured Planctomycetota bacterium (assembly GCA_964648345.1). Lineage (GTDB taxonomy): Bacteria > Planctomycetota > J058 > J058 > JACQDU01 > CAZYLP01. The sequence continues at coordinate 10,090 of CAZYLP010000093.1, read as the reverse complement.
TCTGCGTGCGGACCCGGCGAGCCTTCCGCGCGCGCTTCTCGTCTTCGGACGCGGACGAATCGGCGCGCCCGAGGTCCTGCGCGAGCCCGGTCGTCTGGCGCACGAGCTTCTCGAGGGCGCGCGGCCCGTGAGCGCGGCCGGCGCGCGACCCCTCGAGCTCGGCCTGGACGCGCACCGCCTCGACGGCGACCTCGCGGAGCGTGACGAAGGGCGGCTGCGGCCGCTTCGTCCCCTCGAGGAAAGCGGGCGGCTCCATGCCGCAGTCGACGGCGTGCCACGCCTCGACGCGGAGGGCCTCGCGGAACGTGCGGATCGTCATCGCGAGCGTCTCGTGGAGGTCGGGGAGGCGCGCCGCGAAGACCGACGGCGGCAGCATCTGGCCGATCCGGCGCTCGAGGCCGTCGAGGAGCGCATCGGACCGGCCGAGGAGGTTCCTCTTCGCGGTCCGCGCGGCGGCGTCGGAGACGGTCGTCACGGGCGCGGCCTCGACGCACTCCTTCGAGAGAGCGGCTATGGCCGAGGCGTCCGCGAGGAGGTTCTTCCGCGCGAGCTCCTCCTCGCCCACGTCGGCGTCGGGCTCGCCCACGTAGGCGATCGCGCGCACGGAGCGCGCCGCGCCGGGGACGAACGCGCGGATCGCGCGCGGCTGGCGGCTCGAGTCGACCGTCGCGACCGCCTCGTACTCGCCCGGGAGCACGCGCGCCCGCGTGAGCCAGGTCATGCGGACGAAGCCGTCGCCCGCGACCTCGACGCGCCGCCACGACCCGTGGACCGGCTGCCCGTCGAACGAGATCCCGACGATGACGAGCGCCCCGCGCGGCGCGTCCACCTTCCCCGACACGGAGAAGACGCCGCCCCCCGCGACGTCCGGCCGGAACCCGAGCTCGAGCGTCGCGTCCGCTCCGTTCGCGGCGGCGCCGAGGGCGAGCGAGCCGCCGATCAGGAGCAGCGCGAGCGCGACGGGTGTGCGGCGCGAGCGGCGGGTAAGCCCTTCTTCAGTCCTCATCCGTCTCGGTGCGAACGATCATAGCCCGCGTCCGGTAGACGAGGGTGACGTCGTCGAGGATCGGAGTCACGTTGAGCGGCGGCACGACGATCCCGCGCAGGAGGAGGTTCTCCTTCTGGTACTTGAAGCGGATCTCGTAGATCACGGCGCGGTCGTTCGCGGACGGCGTCCCGTGGAGCGCGCTCAGCTCGGGGCGGAGGTAGTCGCCCGTGGTCGGCGTCGAGGACGTGCCCCCGCCGCCCGACGAGCCCGTCGAGCCGCCGCCGTTCCCCTTGCCGTTACCGCCGCCGTTGCCGTTTCCGTTGCCGCCGCCGTTCCCGTTGCCGCCGCCGTTCCCGCCGCCGTTCCCGCCGCCGTTGCCCGGCGGGTCCTTCGGGGCCTTCTTGCCGTCGTGCCCCTTGCCGATCTTGAGCACGCCGTTGACCATGCCGTCGGTCGTGAAGTCGCCGGCCGAGAACGAGACCTTGCCCCACGTCGTGGGGTCGCGCTCGGTCCAGTAGATCGTCCCGAACTCGACGTCCTCGCCGAACGGGCCGAAGGCGCCGAGGAAGCGGCCGACGAAGTCGACGCTCTGCGCCGGATAGCGCTCGGGGGCCGGGAACGACGCCGGAAGAGCCGTCGGGCCGCCCTCGATGACCACGTCGTCCACGGTCATCTGCCGCCAGAGCGGACCGTCCGCGGCGTCGTGGCCGCCGATGACGATCGAGTCCTGCGCGGGGAGAGCGCACGGCGGGGGCCAGCTCGGGTTCGCCGTGTCGAGCGGGAGCTTGGCCGCCGCAGGCTGGAGCTCGCCGTCCACGTAGAGGACCGCCTCGGTGCCCTGGATCCACGCGATCCGGATGTGGTGCCACTCGCCGTAGGTGCCGAGCTTGGCGAGCGTCGCGCGCGTGCGCGACTCGCCCGTCGCGTAGGGCACGATCGACGTCGTGCTCGCGAACCACGTCTTGCGCTTGAGCTCGAGCGTGAGCGTGCTCCCGTCCGTCGCCGCGGTGAGGTCGGTCACGAGGACGACGTCGTTCGAGAGGACGTTCACGGCCTGGTAGACCGAGCCGGCCGCGCTCGTCGTGTCCTGGTCCACCTTGAGCCAGAGGTCGACCGTCCCCTCGTCGGCGGGGGCCGCGACGCCGTAGACGAGCGTGCGGTGCTTCTTCGCGGTGTGCGTCCCGTCGCAGTAGAGGTCGCCGCCGCGGAGGACGAGCACGTCCTGGAGGCGCTCGCCGAACGCGGGGTAGTTGCCCGCCGTGGGCGAGGTCGAGGTCGGGTACTTGGGCCCGCTCGTGGCGATCCCCGTCTTCGGGTCGAAGAACCCGGCGACGCTCGAGCCGAGGTACGTCCCGCCCGTGAAGGCCTGGTCCGCCCCGTCGAGCGTCCCCGTGTAGGGCGTCTGGAAGAGGCGCACGCCGGTGAGGTCGATCCCGATCTGAGCCTCCGGGTCGCTCAGCTGGACGTAGCCGTCGTCGTTCGACGCCGCCCAGCCGCCGAGCCGGCGCGTCTGGTTCGGGAAGGCCGCGACGTTCTCGGTCGTGTCGCCGAGCGCTCCCGTCTCGAAGTCGAGCTGGGTCGTCTGGCGCGCGACGTCGTAGACGCGCAGGACGGCGAGGCGGTAGGTCTCGGCGACGATCCGCCCGCCCGCGATGACGCGGCCGAGCGACGTGACCTCGAACCGCCCGTGCGAGAAGAACGTCACCTCCGTCGTGCGGTAGTCGAGCTCGTACTTCGTCACCGGGTGGCGCGCGGCCGTGTCCGGGTTGACCTCGACGACGCGGAGGTTCGGGTCGAGGTTCGCGCAGAGCGCGCCCGCCTGCTCGGGGGTGAGGATCGCCTGCGAGCCCGTGGACGAGAGCGAGAAGATGAACTCCTGGAGGTCCACGATCCCCCAGAACGGGCCCTCCGCGGGGTCGGCGCTCTTCCGCCGCGCGACGATCAGGTCGGCGATCCGCCTCGCCTGGTCGAGCGTCACCGGGTCGCCCGAGGCCGTCGCGACGCCCGCGAAGAGCGCGACGAGGATCGCCTTGGGCGCCGCGTTGATGTTGATCGGGCAGCGCCGCTCCGGCACGAAGCGCGGGAGGGACATGTCCTCGACCGACGGGTCGCGCTCGGAGACGGCGAGGGCGCGCCGCGCGGCCGGGTCCACCCAGCCGTCCACGGTCACGAAGTCCGCGACGAGCTTGAAGTCGTCGGGGCCGAGGATCGCCGCGACCTCGCGCTTCGAGCCGATCCGGAGGTTCCGGTCCCTGAGCGCGACGATCTCGGCGCCGCGGCCGCGGATCGGGTCGCGCCCGCGTTGCTCGGCGATCGCGACGCCGAGCGTGTCGAGCATCGTCGCGAGGCCCGGCCGCTGGTCGTTCAGGTCGATCTGCGTCGAGCAGTCCACGATCTTGAGCGAGTAGACGTCGCCGCCGTTCGCGTAAGTGAAGCCGAGCGAGCCCGAGTAGGTGATGAAGGTCCCGTCCTGCATCGGGATCGTCATGGGCGGCGTCGCCGTCGGCGACCAGAGCGAGATCCGCCCCGCGTCGGCGAACGCGACGCCGTGTCCGAAGTCGCCCTGCTTGTCGAGGTAGGCCCAGGGCGGGATCGCGCTGGTGAGCGGGTTGTCGAACGTCCCCGAGAGCTCGACCAGGGCCCGGTTGACGCCCGCCTCGGCGGCGAGCGTCGCGCGCCGCGCGTCGAGGTTGTTGAGCGACGCCGCCGCCTCGAGCCTCACGAGCGACATGAGGCCGACGGCGAACGCGCTCATGAGCGCGACCGCGCCGAGCGCGATGAGGAGAGCGCTCCCTCGCCGGGAGCTCCGTGTCCTTTTCTTCCTCATGTCCCTGGTCCGAAGACTACTCATCCGACGTCCCGAACGCACATCATCTTGCTGCGCGGGAATAAGCCTCCTCGACGGCCGGGAAGACCGTGTCCCACGAGCGTTGACGCGCAGCGTCAACCCCCGCCGTGACGCGACGCGCGCGCTCCTCCGGATCGTCGAGCGTCCGGGCCACGGCCTGCCCGAGGGCCGCGGGGTCCGGCCCGACGACGAGGGCCGGGCAGAGCTCCTCGTGCGCTCCGCCGCCCGAGAGGACGCACGCGACGCCCGACGCCATGGCCTCGAGGGCCACGAGGTCGAAGCCCTCCTCCTCCGAGACGGTCGAGAGGTAAACGCTCGTCGCGCGGAGGAGCGCGGCGACGGCGGCGTCTTCGAGGCGAGCGTGCGGCGTCAGGTGCACGACCTCCTTGTCGCGCACGGAGCGGAGCGCCTCGTGGGCGAGCTCGATCCGCTTCGTGGGTCCGAGGCCAGAGAGAAGGACGCGCCGCCCTCGCGCGGCGTCGCCGGACGTGTAGACGGCCAGGTCCACCCCCGTCGGTGCGAGGAGCGAACCGGGGACTCGCGCCAGGAGGTGCTTCGAGACCACGAGCTTCCTCGTGCCCGCGGCGAGCGCGCGCGCGACCCGCCGCTCCTTGCGCCATCGAGCGAGCGGCCCGCCCTCCGCGCGGTCGAGGCCCTGGATGAGGTGCACGACCCGCGGCGCGCGCTCGAGGGCGGGGAGGACGTCCCGGTAGCGCGTGACGACGAGGGCGTCGAGGCCGGGGGGGAGCACGGGATGCGGAGCGCCGACGGCGAGCGAGATCCCGTGCCCGCGCGCGGCGAGCCTCCGGGCGTGCTCGCGGAAGACCTTGGCGCCGCCGGAGGGCTCCGACGTGGAGAGCCAGAAGCTGAGCCTCAACGCCGTGACTCAGCCCCCCCGCGCGGACTTCTCCCGCCACCACGCGATCCACTTCTCGACCGAGCGGCTGCGCGCGCTCATGTCCGCGTCCGCGTTGTAGTCGAAGATGTCGGCGTCGGTCTTGATCGCGCGGAGGACGACGAGCGCGCTCTTCCTCACCGCCACGTCGGGCGCGAGGAGATGCCCGATGAGCTGGACGCCCAGGTCGAAGCTGATCTTCTTGAGCCCCTTCATGCCGACGAGGGCATCGCGGCAGGCGTCGCGGAGCTTGGCGTCGCTCTCGAGGACCGCCACGAGCTTCTCGGCCGCCGCGGGGCCGCCGATCCGGCCGAGCGCCGTCACCGCCGCGGACGCCTGGGCCGGCGAGCGCCCGACGAGGAGCGCGAGCGACTCGGCGTCGGACTCGTCGCCCGCGATGCCGAGCGCCTCGATCGCGGCGCGCGCGACCTCCTCGTTCGGGTCGTTGATCGAGCGGCGGAGGACGCCGAGACCGCGCTCGCGGGCCGCCGGGTCGCGGAGCGCGGCCGGCGCCTTCTCGTCGCGCACGCGCGAGAGCACCTGGCGCGCGCAGGCGGCGCGGCAGGCCGGCGCGCGCGACGTGTTCGCGAGGGTGTCGCACGCGACCCGGATCGTCTCCGGAGAGTCGATCGTCGAGAGGATCTTGCCCGCGCCGTCCGGGTCCCTCGTCTCGAGCTCGAGGACGCTCTCGAACTGGAGGGCGGCGACCTTCGGGTCCTGCGCGGCGAGGAGCTTCCGCGCGTAGGTCCTCAGGTCCGCGTCGTCCTGGTTCGCCTGCGAGCGCGCGAAGTCGACGATCTCGGGGTCCTTCGCCTTGCGGAGCTCCTCGAGCGCGCAGATCCGCGCGTTCGGGTTCGCGTGCCCCTTCACGATCGCCGCGAGCGCCTGGACGCGCGGCTCGGGCTCGGCGGGGAGCACCGCGCTCACGACCGGCGCGAAGGCGTCGCGCGAGCCCGCGTCGATCGCCGCGAGGACGGCGTCCCTCTGCTCGGCCTTCACGATCTTCACGAGCGCGGCCGCCGAGCGGTCCTGCGCCGCGCGGTCGCCCTTCGACGCCTTGATCGAGCTCACGAGCGAGTTGAAGGAGCCCGTGTCGCCGCGCGAGGCGCGCGCCGCCGCGGAGGCGCCGGCGACCTCGGAGTCGCCCGACTTCGCGCCCTGCTTGAAGACGTCCATCGCGACGGGGTCGTCGCCGCCGAAGCGGTCGAGCGCCCGGATCGCGCGCGCGCGGCCCTCGGGCTTGAGGAAGCCCTGCCCGCCGCCCGGGTTCGCCCAGGACTGACGGAGCGCCGACGCCGTCCGGTCGATCCCCGCGCGCCGCGCGAGCTCGTCCGTCTCGGCCGCGGCGATGAGCTGCTTCAGCCACCGGTCCTCGCGGTTCGTGTTGTTGAGCATCGCGATGGCCTCGTCGATCTTCGCCGAGACCGTCGGGTCGAGGACCGGCTTCTTCTCCGCGGGCGGCGGCGGCTTCGTGTCCTCGCTCGAGCATCCGGCGAAGCCCGCGAGGAGCATCAGGGCGACCAGCGGGAGCACCGCGGTGCTCCGAACGAGAACTACTCCCCGGCTTTCCATCGCAGCTCCCGTGCGCATCGGAATCCCTGCTCCTTCGGCCGGGCGCTCGGTGAGACGGGCGCCTTCGAGTTGAGCGACGCGGAGTCGGACTTGGACGAGTAGCTGCCGCCGACGGCGGCCGGCTGTCCGCCGTCCTCGACGATCTCGCGCACGTTGCCGACGAGGTCGACCGCGCCGGTCTTCGCGGCGCCGGAGGGGAACTTGCCGACCTCGGTCGTCTCCTTGCCCTCGGTGCCCTTCGCGTTGGCGGCGTCCTCGCGCCAGTCGTCGCCCCACGGATAAGCGGTGCCGGGGCGGCCCGCGGCGCCGAGCCACTCGTCGTAGGTCGGGAGGCGCTTGCCGTTCGCCGCCGCGAAGGCCTTCGCCTCGAGCGCGGAGACCCCGGCGACCGGGTGCTTCTCCTTGCCCTCGGGGACGCCCGGGCCGGGCCAAGTCGCGGGCCCCTTCGTCTTCAGGCTCGCGTCGAAGAAGAACGCCGCCTTCGCGGCCGCCTCCTCCGAGCCCCAGAGCGCGGTCGTGCGCCCCTCCTCGTAGGGCTTCTTCGCGTCCACGAACTTCTTGTAGGCCTCGTTCGTGACCTCCGTCCGGTCGACGTAGACCTTGCCGTCGCCGCTCTCGCCCGCGAGCACCATGTCCTGGAACTCGATCGAGACGGCCTTCACCTTCGCGAGGAGCTTGGTCGCGAGGATCTTCTTCCCGTCGAGCTCGGCGGCGGCGCGGTGTCCGCCCTCGAGCTCGGGCGGCTTGACCGCCTCGACGGGGCCGAGGAGCGTCCCGAGGTCGTTCGTGCCGACCTTCGCCGCGAGCGCCGCGACCTCCTGCTCGAAGGCGTTCACCTTCGCGCGGTCGTTGCTCTCGGCGGCGATCGTGCGGATCGCGGCCTTGAGTCGGGTCGGCTCGTCCGTCCCCTGGAACGGCTCGACCGCGAGCTCCTTCTGGGCCTTCTCGGCGAACTCGCGCGCCCGCGCGCCGTCGTCGGCCGCGTTCGCGGCGAGCGCCTCCGCGACGAGGGCGCGCGCGCGCGCGCGGTGCTCGCCCTGCTCGGCGACCGCGACCCAGTCGAACTCGCCCTCCTTCGCGACCTTCGCCGCGACGACGAAGGCCTGCGCCGCGAGCGCGTGGTACTCCGCCTTGACGCGGCCCGCGTTCTCGGGCGCGATCTTGTCCTCGTTGATGGCGAGCTTCTCGAGCGTCTCCGCCGTCGTCATGGCGAGCTGCGCGAGGCGCTTCGTCTCGACCTTCTGGAGCGGGTCCTTCGGGAGCGCGCGCGCGCCGGACTCCTTGAGGGCGCGGTCCACCGTCGCGAGCGCGTTCACGTCGCCCGCCTGGAGCGCGATGAGCGCCTCGCAGACGTCGATCGCCTTCCGCGCATCCTGCGCGACGTCGAGCGCCGCGGGGCGGTTGCCGGTCGTGCCGCCGACGATGATCGCGGACTCGAGGGACTTCGTGAACTGCTCGAGCGCCTCCTGGGGCTTCCCCTGGCCGAGGAGCTTGCGCCCCTCCTCGTAGGTCTGCTGCGAGCGGAGGAGCTGCGCCTTGTCCTTCGCGAAGAGCGCGCCCCCGAGGGCGGCGCCCCCGATGAGAACGATGAGCGCTCCTGTGGTCCCCGCCTTCATCTCGGAGGCGGGAGTATAGAGCGAAGAGCCCGTCGAGGCCACAACTTGGCGCGACACCGCGGCCCCTGGTACCTTCGACCGGAACGATGCCTGAGATCGCGGGCTACGAGATCGAGCAGATCCTCGGCTCGGGCGCCATGGGGGCGGTCTACTCGGCGCGCGACGCGAGCGGACGCCTCGTCGCGGTCAAGCTCATCCGGGACCGCGACGAGACCCACATGCGCCGCTTCGAGCGCGAGCGCGAGGCCCTCGCCCGGCTCGACCACCCGAACATCGTGCGCTACATCGACTCGCGGCTCAGCCCGCCCGCCCTCATCATGGAGCTCGTCGACGGCGAGGACCTGAAGACGATCCTCGAGATGGGCCCGATCCCCGCCGAGCGCGCGCGACGCATCGCGGCCGAGATCGCGGCGGCCCTCGCCCACGCGCACGCGGCGCGGCTCATCCACCGCGACCTCAAGCCCGCGAACGTGCTCATCCGCGCCTCCGACGAGCGCGCGATCGTGACGGACCTCGGCGTCGTGAAGGACCTCGACGCGAGCGCCCTCACCGCGACGGGCGCGCACATCGGGACGTACCTCTACATGGCGCCCGAGCAGATCAACGGCGGCGCCATCGGCCCCGAGGTGGACGTCTGGGCGCTCGGCATCGTGCTCTACGAGATGCTCACGGGCACGCACCCCTTCGGCGAGCACGCGACCATGATGTCGCTCGCGGGCGCGATCGGAGCGGGGCGGGTGAAGCCGGCCCGGGAGGTCGACCCCACGGTCCCCTCCGACCTCGAGGCGACCTGTCTCTCGTGCCTCCGGCCCGACCCGCGCGAGCGCCCGACCGCCGCGGCCCTCGAACGCGCCCTCATCGGCGCGCGGCCGGCCACGCGGAGCGCCGCGCGCGGGCGCCGGCTCGCCGTCCCCGCGCTTCTCCTCGCGGCCGCGACCGGCCTCGCGGCGGTCGCCCTCGCGCCGCGACGCGAGGCCGTCTCCGGGACCAGGGCGGCGGCGCCGTGGGGCGCGCCCGTGGCGCCGTGGAGCACGGTCTGGGCGCTCTCGACCGACTCGAAGCCCTCGCTCCTCGCGCCCGCGCTCTGGGAGGACGCGTGGACCGCGGATCCGCTCGCTCGCGCGCTCCGCGGCGCGCCCGGTGCGCTCGAGGCCGCGTTCCCCGGGCAGGCGACGTGCCTCGCGAGCGGGCGCATCTCTCTCCGCTACGACCTCCGCAAGGCCGTGCACCTCGCGTGGGGCAGCCCGCCGCGCTTCTTCGCCTCGGACGGCTGGGTCCCGCCCCGGACGGACGGCGCCGGGACGCTCGAGCTCGTCGCGCCGGACCGGACGGGCGGGCTCGCGGTCGCGCTCGGCTCGGCGCGGTGGACCGAGGCGGTGGCGGAGGTCTCGGCCGTCGTCTCCGCGATCGACCTCGCGGGACTCAAGCTCCAGGTCGGCGACGCCGCGCTCTTCCTCGACGGCCGGAGCGAGACGGCCTGCGTGGGCTCGCGCGTGGAGAAGCACCGGCTCGACGCGGAGCGGGTCGCGACCTACCGGCTCGCGCCGGGGAGCGCGTCGCACCGCGTCCTCCTCGCCGGAGTGCCCACGCCGGCGCTCGCGGTCGACCTCGCGCGTCCCGCCGGACCGGGCCGCGTGGCGCTCCTCCTCGACGAGGTCGCCGTCCGGCTCGCGAGCTTCACGGTCGAGGGACGACCGCTCGCGACGGACGAGCCCGCCCTCGCCGAGGCGCCGGTCGAGCTCCCCTCGTCGGCGCGGGTCGCGGCGGCGTTCGCGCAGGCCGCGGGTGCGACGGACGGAGGCGCGTTCGTGAAGCTCGGTCGCGGCGCCGGCTGGCGACTCGCGCTCGACGGGCCGGCGCGCCGCCGCCGGCGCGGCGACGCCGTCGAGCGCCGCTGGACGCTCCCGCGCGCGCCGTCGAGCGGCTGGCTCCTCCTCGAGCGCGACGCGGATCGCGTCACGGTCCGCGCCTCGCTCGGCGGTCGCTCGATCGCGGACGAGCTCCTCGACCCGCTCCCGCTCGGCAGCGTCCTGCGGGCCGCGTGGGGCTCGACGGGCCCGAGGGTCGTCTTCGAGCGCATCGAGGTGCAGGCGGGCCCCGAGGACGAAGAGCGCCGCGCGCTCGACGCGGCCGCGAACCCCGTCGACGCGCTGAGCGCGCTCGCGTCCCGC
>CAZYLP010000092.1:0-15560 GCA_964648345.1 uncultured Planctomycetota bacterium | reverse complement strand
GGTGACGGATCCGCGCCGTCGGCTCGAGCGGATCGCCCTGCGAGACGATCACGTCCGCGACCTTGCCCTTCTCGAGCGTGCCGCGGTCCGCGAGCCCGAGGATCTCGGCCGGGACCTTGGTGATCGCGGCGCGCGCGCGGTCGCGGCCGAGGCCGTAGCTCGCGGCCATGGCCGCCTCGAAGGGGAGGTTGCGCGGGCCCGCGCCGCCCATGCCGCCCGAGCGGATCGCGACCTGGACGCCCGCATCGGCGAGGACCGCGGCCGCGGAGTAGGGCGCGTCGTACGGATCCCAGTCGTGCGCGGGCGTGTCGAGGATCGGCCCGAGGATCACGGGCACCTTCTTCGCCGCGAGCACCGGGGCGACCTTCCACGCATCGCGCCCCGTGACGAGGATGGGCCGCACCTTCTGCTCCTCGGCGAACGCGAGCGCGTCGAGGATCGTGCGCGGGTCGTTCGCGACGAAGAAGACCGGCTTCTGCTTGCGGAGGTAGGGCGCGAGCGCCTCGAGGCGCGGCTCGGGAGGGATGACGTGCGCCGTCCCCGTCGCGCGCTCGCGGCGCTCCATGTCGTCGCGAGCCTTGTCGAAGAACTTCTCGAGCGCCTCGCGGCGGTCGTGCTTCCGCGGACGCGGGCCGCCCTCGGGGGGCGCGGCCGGACGTCCGGGGAACTCGACGACGAGACCGGCCCTGTCGCCCAGGTTCATCTCCGCGCCCGTCCATCCGTTCAGGCGGATGAGCGAGGCCTGGCCGGGGACGAGGCTCCCGCGCGGCAGCACGAGCGCGGCCGTGATCCCGGCGACGCGCGTCACGCCGATGTGCTCGCTCGCCGGGTGCACGGCTCCGAGCGCGACGAGGTCGGGCTGGTAGTCGCCCGAGTCGCGGTCGTCGATCGTGACCTTGAGCGAGCCGACCTCGACGAGTCCGAGCGAGGAGCCGCCCTCGATGAACCCGGGCGTGACGACGAGGTCCTCGCCCCGGATGACGGTCGCCCCCTCCGGCACGGAGAGGCCCGTGCCGAGCGCCGCGATCTTGCCCTTCTCGATGATGACGGTGCCGTTCTCGAACGGAGGCTCGCTCACCGGCTCGACGCGCGCGCCGACGATCGCGTAGACGCGGCTCCGGGCCGGCGGCGCCGCGGGCCGGGTGTCCGGGCCCGCGGCGAGCTTGAAGCTCGCGGGCGCGGGGAGCCCGGTCTTCCCTTCCGTCGGCCGCGCGCCCTCGGCGCGCTCGAAGGCGACCTCGCCCTCGACGAGCGTGAGCACCGGGTGCGAGTACGCGGAGAGCGGGTGGCCGTTCCAGACGCCCAGGTCCGCGTCCTTCCCGACCTCGAGCGAGCCCGTGCGCTTCTCGATGCCGAGCTGCTTCGCGGGGTTGATCGTGACGAGCGCGAGCGTCTCCTCCTCGGAGAGGCCGCCGTAGCGGACGCTCTTCGCGGCCTCGAGGAAGAGGTGCCGGTCGAGCTCGGAGGAGTCCGAGTTGATCGACGTGACCACCCCGGCCTTCGTGCAGATCGCCGCGTTCGCGGGGATCGCGTCGATCACCTCGACCTTGTACGCCCACCAGTCCGAGAACGTGGAGCAGCCCGCGCCGTGCTTCGCGATCTCGGCCGCGACCTTGTAGCCCTCGAGGACGTGCTGGAGCGTCGCGACCTTGACGCCGAACTCGTCGCAGACGCCGAGGAACGCGACGATCTCGTCCGCGCGGTAGCTGTGGCAGTGGATCCTCACCTTGCCCTCGAGGATCTCGGCCATGGTCTCGAGGCGCAGGTCCCGGCGCGGCGGCGGCGCGTCCTCGCCCCTCGCCTTCGCGTCGCGGTAGCGCTTCCACGTGGCGGCGTACGTGCGCCCCTCCGTGAAGGCGCGCCGGTAGGTCGCGACCATGCCCATGCGCGTGCGCGGGAACATCTCCATGCGCGTCGGGTTCTCGCCGAGCGCGAACTTGATCCCGCGCGGCGCGTCCGGGATCAGCATGTCCTTCGCGGTCGCGTTCCACCTGAGCTTGACGACCGCCGACTGGCCGCCGATCGGGTTGCCGCTCCCGTGGAGGAGCTGCGCCGCCGTCGTGCCGCCCGCGAGCGCGCGGAAGATGTCCACGTCCTTCGGGTCCACCACGTCCGCGAGCCGGACCTCGGAGGACATCTTCTCCGTCATCTCGTTCACGGGCCCGTGGATCGCGATGTGGCTGTGGCAGTCGATCGCGCCCGGGACGACGAAGCGGCCCTTCACGTCGATGACGAGGACGCCGTCCGGCGCCTCGAGGTCCTTCCCGATCTCGCGGATCTTCCCGTCGCGCACGAGCACGTCCGTGTTCTCGCGTCGCGGGCCCGTGACCGGGATCACCGTGCCGCCCTTCAGGAGCACGGAGCCGCCCGTCTTCGTCTTCGGGATCCGGTCCTTGTCGAGCTCGACGCGCGGCTCGGGGATCGGGTTCTCCTTGGCGAGGACGACTCCGAGCGCGAGCGACGCGACGGCGACCGACGCGACGACGGACCGGGTCATCTCCGCCCTCCATGGGGATCGTTCTCGTGCTCGTTCTCGTCCTCGGTCCCACGCCGATGCGGCACCGCCTCGCGGTCCGCGCGGAAGACTCGCGCCCCGTCCGCGAACGAGGCCGTCCCTTCGAGCGCGTCGGGTGCGATCCACTTCGCGTCCACGGGGACCTCCTTCGTGGCGGAGGCGAGGACGTCCTTCGGGAGCGTGAGCTTCAAGCGGTCGTTCTCGAACGAGACGGCGCTGAGCGCGGCCTCCTTGCCCTCGACCTTCACGCGCGCGGTGAGGCGGTTCGCGACGGGCTCGAGCCAGAGCTCGCCCTTCACGCCGCCCGCGTCGAAGCGGAACTTGCCCGCGAGGCGGAGGAGCTTCTGGTCGTCGTCGATCTTCTCCGCGTCGAGCTTCTCGCCGTCCACGATCGTGAAGCGGACCTTCGCCTTCTCGTCCGCGAGGTTGCTCGTCATGACGGTCGCGAACGCGAGCTTCCCGACCGCGAGCGTGCCGAGACGGTCCGAGACTCCGAGCACGAGCGCCGCGTCGCGCGTGAGGACCGCGAGCGCGGCCTCCTCGGCGAGGCCCGCCTTGATCGCTTCGCGGAGCCGCTCGCGGACCTCGCCCGGTTCCTTGAGGCCGGCGGACGAGATCGCGACCGGCACCCCCGCCGCGTGGAGCAGCTTGAGGGCGTTCACTTCCTCCGCGCGCTTCCGCTCCCGCTCCTCGAACACAGCCCTCGGCTCCTGCGACGGATCGATGCGTTCGGCCTGCTCCTTGCCCTTGCCCTTGCCCTTGCCCTTGCCCTCCGTGATGGTCCCGATCGGCGCCGGATCGATCGCCATCGGAAAGGCTCCCGTCCTCACTGAGAAGAACGGCCCCTCGAGCGGCTTCCCCGACCGCCCCTTCCGCTGCGGCGGATCGGGGTCCGCCTCGAGCGTCGCGGGCTTGGGCTTGGGCGCCCAGGCGAGCGAGAGGATCACGGGCACGTGCGCGCGGCGGAGCGCCGCCGCCGACTTCCCCGCGTGGCGCGCGTCGGTGATCGCGAGCTCGAGCCCGAGCTCCGCGCCGAGCTTGAGCGCGCGCTGGACGTCCTCGTCGGTGTCGGCCGCCCACGCGACGCGCAGCTTCCTGTCGATCGCCGGGAGGAGCGCCGCGAGGTCGGGGTCGAACGCGGGGCGAGGGCCCGGCGCGCGGCGCGCGGCGCGCTCCTCGAGCTCTCGTTGCCGCGCCGCGTCCGCGAACGCCTGGCGGATGTGTGCGTGCGCGCCCATGGGCGTGTTCGGGTAGCCGCCGCGTTCGCCCTCGGGGCCCTCGAAGGCCGCGTGGAGGAAGCTCGACGCGACGAGGATCGAGCTCCTTCGCGGCCGGTCGCCGAGCGCGACGAGCGCGCTCCTCCCCGCGAGGAAGCCGCGCGGCGGCACCGCGAGCGCGGCCGTGAACCCCGCGCGCCGCTCCTGGTTCCTCCGGTCGCCGTCCACGAGCGCGCTCTGCGCGAGGTCGAGCGCCGCGCGGATCCCCTTCCGGCGCGCCTCGGGCGTCTCGAGCGGCGGGTCCTCCTGGAGGTTCGGCTGCGCGCCCTCCTTCGCCTTCTGCGCCTCGGGTGCCGCGGCCTCGATCGGGAAGGGCGCGCCCGCGTCGATGAACCCGGGGTAGACCGTGAGCCCGCGCCCGTCCTCCACGAGCGCGTCGGGGGGCGGCGTCACGTTCGCGCCGACGGCTTCGATGCGGCCGTCGCGGAAGACGATGGTCCCCTTCTCGATGACCTTGCCGGGCGCGACGACGATCCTGGCGTCCTTGATGGCGAGCGGCGGCGGGTGATCGCGATTGCCGGCCCATGCGAACGGAGTCAATGCGATGACCGCGACGAGTCCGAAGCGCTTTCGCATGGGCGCGATTGGACCAATTCACTAGGCACTAGGCACTAGTCACTAGTGTCTAGTGCCAAGTGACTAGTGACTAGTCCTGTTCCGTCACGATGCCAACAACGCTAGGAACTCGGCCACTTCTCGAGGCCCTTCGAGCCGGTGCTTCGCCCCGGTCTCCCCCGGCCCGACCTTCACGCTGAGCCCGCCCGACTTCGCCGCCTCGCGGAACAGGTCCTCGTCCGTCCTGTCGTCGCCGATCGCGACCACGAAGGACTCCGGCGCGAACAGCTCCCTCAGCCTCGCGAGCCCGAAGTCCTTGGCGGCACCCTGGGCGCGCATCTCGATGACGCGCTTCCCCGGGATCGCATCGAGCCCGGCGCCCTTCGCCAGCTCGCGGGCACGGCCGAGGAGCGCCTCCTCGAGGCGGCGCTGGTCCTTCTCGTCCACGCGGCGCGTGTGGGCGGCGACCGCGAGGCGCTTGCGCTCGACGAGGCCGCCCGTGCCGGCGAGGAGGAGGTCCGCGTAGCGCGCGAACGCGTCGAGGACGGCCCGCTCCGCGGGCTGGAGGTCGAGGCCGCGGCGGTCGCCGCCCGGGAGGAGGAGGTCCCCTCCGTGCTCGCCCGCGAGCGCGATGCCGTCGATCGCGACCTTCGCGCGGAGGTTCGAGAGCTCGCGGCCGCTGAGGACGGCGACCTTCACGCGCTTCACGAGCTTCGCGAGCGCGAGGCGCGCGTCCTCGCGGAGGAGCGCCTCCTCGGGGCGCGGCGCGAGGTCGGAGAGGGTCCCGTCGAAGTCCGTGGCGACGAGGATCTCCCTCCCCCGCGCCTCGCGGGAGACGATCGCCGAGAGGAGGGCCGGATCGGCCGGCTCGAGCGTGGGGCTCAGGCTGCTCGCCTCGTTCGTTCGAGGGCCGCGTCCGCTCCCCGCTCGAGCAGAGATGCGGCCCAGTGGTAGACCGACGCGCCTTCGACCTGCGCCCGGAGACGTCTCATGCGCCGCCGCGCATCGCCCGGGTCGAGGCGGAGGGCGCGGACGAGACTCTCCTTCATGGCGTGCCGGTCGAAGGGGTTCACGACGAGGACGCCCGGCGCGAGCTCGCGCGCGGCGCCGGCGAACTCGGAGAGGACGAGCGCGCCGCCCTCGTCGGGGCGGCACGCGACGTACTCCTTCGCGACGAGGTTCATGCCGTCCTTGAGCGGCGTCACGAGCGCCACGTCGGCGGCCCCGTAGAGGGCGGCGAGGCGCGTCCGCGACACCGAGCGGTAGAGGTAGTGGACCGGGATCCTCACCGCCTCGTGGTCCGTGAAGCGGCCGTTGATCCGGCCGACCATCTCCTCGACCTCGCGCTTGAGCGCCCGGTACTCGCGGACTCGCGTGCGGCTCGGCACGGCGACCTGGATGAGGACGGCCCGGCCGCGGAGGTCGGGCTGCTCCTCGAGGAGGTCCTCGAACGCGGCGAGCCGCTCCGGGATCCCCTTCGTGTAGTCGAGCCGGTCGATGCCCAGGATGACCTTCCTGTCGCCGAGGCGCTGGCGGATCTTCGCGACCTCCCGCTCGACCTCGGGCGTCCGCGCGAGCTCCGTCCAGGAGTCGAAGTCCACGGAGATCGGGAACGCCCCCACGCGGGCGGCGCGCCCCTCGACGAGGAGCTCGCCCTCGGCGGTCCACCCGATCCCGCTCGCCGATGCGAGGGCGACGCGCCTGAAGTTCTCGGCGTAGGCCTCGGTGTGGAAGCCGATCAAGTCGGCGCCGAGCATCCCCCGGGCGAGCTCGTCGCGCCACGGGAGGCGGCGGAAGATCTCGGGCGGCGGGAACGGGATGTGGAGGAAGAACAGGATCAGGGCGTCCGGCCTCTCCTCTCGGATCATGCGCGGCGCGAGGAGGAGGTGGTAGTCGTGGATCCAGATCGCGTCGTCGGGGCCGGTGGCGTCGAGGACGGCGCGCGCGAAGCGGCGGTTCACCGCCTCGTAGGCCTCCCACCAGCCCGTGTCGAAGACCGGCGGGCGCGAGAGGTCGTGGAAGAGCGGCCAGAGCGTCCGGTTCGAGAACCCGTAGTAGAAGCCGGCCGCTTCCTTCTTCGAGAGCGTCACTCCGGCGAGGTCGAACGGGACACCGTCGACCCGGGGGACGCGCTTGCGAGGCTTCCCCTCGCCGCCGTCCCATCCGATCCAGCGGCCGTGCGTCGCCTCGACGGTCGGAGCGAGCGCGGCGACGAGGCCGCCTGACGCGGCGCGCCAGAGACCGTCGGCCGTGCGCTCGACGGGGAGGCGGTTCGAGACGACGACGAGCGGCCGCCCATGGAGCGCGCTCGCCGCGCGCTCGCGTGCCTGCCCCCCGGACTCGAGCCGCCGCTTCGTCGCCACCTGACTTCCGCCTCCGTGGAGGGTAGCGCAACGCGCGGACAGGTCGAGCAGAAAGGGGATTCGCGCCGGTTCCTCCCCCCACGCCCCCCTCGGTGACATGGCGCGTCGTCGTGCGGTCGCGTATTCTCTCGGCCAGTTGGGGAGGAACGGGTCAGACATGCTTCGGAAGACGGCGCTCACCATCGTCCTCTTGGGAGCGCTCGCGGCGCCTGCGGTCGCGGACACGATCACCTTCAAGAACGGTCACGAGGTGCACGGCAGGCTCGTCGAGGAGACCGACAAGTACGTGATCTTCCAGGTCGGCAACGGCAAGCTCAAGTTCGACAAGAAGGAGATCGCGACCTTCACGGAGGACGCGGACTACGGGCAGCGCTACTTCACGATCCCGAAGCGCAACGCGACCCCCGACAACGTGACGCCCGGCGCCGACGGCAAGCCGGGCCGGACCTTCTACGTGCCCCCCGAGGCGACGCCCGAGGAGCGCAAGGAGCTGAAGGGCGTCCACGCCCGCATCGAGGAGGAGCTGGCGAAGCTCGGCCCCTCGAACGAGGAGCGCGCCCGCAAGCTCGACCTCGCCTCCAACGAACGCGCGACGCTCGATGCGGCGGTCGCGAACCTGGGCAAGGTCGCGTCCTCCGCGGCGGCGATCGGGGCCTTCGGCCCGAAGGCGCTCCCGGCCCTCGCCGAGGTCCTCCAGACGGGCGACACCGGCGCGAAGGGCGATGCGGCCGCGGCCGTCGACGACAGCGTGCGTCGCGGCGACGAGGGCGAAGTGAAGTGGGCCCTCGGCCGCTACAAGATCGCGACGCTCCTCACGAACGTCCTCGACGCCTCGGGCGACGACAAGTCGGCGCGCGCGCGCGACAACGCGAACCGCGCCCTCGAGACGATCTCGTCCGCGTCGCAGGGCTGGGCCGAGACCAAGGACCCGAACCCGACCGAGGCCCAGCGCGCCGCGACCGCGAAGTGGAAGGAGTGGGCGAGGAAGAACGACGAGTCCTGGGAGACCGCGAACCGCGAGAAGGAGGCGGCCCGGAAGAAGCTCAACGCCGACTGGCGCGACATGGAGGACCAGAAGGGCTGGCGCAAGGCCCTCGCGCGCGCGGTCGACGCCTACGGCACGACGGTCACCGCCAAGGCGGACGGGACGACCGACACGAGCACGACGCCGAAGACGGACGACGGCGGCAAGGTCAACCCGGACATCGCCAAGGACGCGACCCCCGAGCAGCTCGCCCAGATCGCCGAGCTCAAGGGCAAGATCAAGAAGACGCTCTCCGACGTCGTCGGTCCCACGATCGACGAGCGGAAGAAGAAGCACGCGCCCTCGAGCGACGAGCTCCAGGAGATGAAGTTCTCGCTCACGAACCTCGCCGACCGTCGCAACCGGCACGGCGGCGTCATGCAGCGCCAGAAGGCGATCAGCGAGATCGTCAACAAGTACAACGTGAAGGCGCTCGAGCCTCTCGCCGAGGCGCTCGATGGCGCGAACGTCGTCGAGGACAAGAGCGTCGCGACGGCCGTCGGACAGATCGCGCAGGGTGGCAAGGAGGACGCCTCGATCCTCATCCGCGCCTACGGGATCACCGAGAAGCTCGTCGCCCTCCTCGATTTCGAGACGGACCGGAGCCGCTCGCCCGCCGTCCGCGCCGAGGCGTCGAAGGCTCTCGAGGCGATCTCGGGGATCAGCCAGGGCTGGCCGGCGGATGTGACGAGCCAGAACCTGACGCCCGAGGAGTCGGCCGCGAAGGGCCGCTGGGTCGAGTGGCAGAAGGGCGACCAGCTCGACTTCGCGCGGACCGAGAAGCTCCGCGACGACCACCGGAAGGCCCTGAGCGACCTCCTGAAGAAGCTCGACAGCCCGCGCAACTGGAAGGACGCGCTCGAGGCCGCACCGACTGCCGTGTCGAAGGCCGAGCGCGACCTGAAGAAGGGCTGACCAGAGAGAGAGGGCACCTTTGGCGCCCCACGACGACCGGGCAGCGAAGAAGCGCACGACCGGCGAGAAGCCGATCGCTCAGATTCCGGCCGAGGAAGGCCCGGGGGAGAAGAGCGGCCGCCTCGCCAAGGAAGAGCCGCCGCCCGAGGAGAACCTGAAGGAGCTGGAGAAGCTCTTCCAGCTCATGGCGAAGTACCAGGCCTCGGACCTCCACCTCAAGGCTGGCAACCCGCCGATCATGAGGATCCAGGGGAAGGTCCGCTACTTCGACGCCGAGGCGCTCATGGGCGACCGGATCTACCAGATGGTGACCGAGATCCTGTCCCCGTCCCAGCGCGCGACGTTCGACATGCAGACGGACCTCGACTTCGCGTACAGCCTCGCGGGCGTCGGCCGCTACCGGCTGAACGCGTATCGCCAGCGCGGCTCCGTCTCGATCGCCGTGCGCCGCGTGAACACGGACGTCCCCGGCTTCGAGGCGCTCCACCACCCCGTCGAGACGATGCAGAAGGTCGCGAGCTTCAAGCAGGGGCTCGTCATCGTCGCGGGCGTCACCGGCTCGGGCAAGTCGACGACGCTCGCCGCCATGATCGAGCACATAAACTCCACGCGGCGCTGCCACATCATCACGATCGAGGACCCGATCGAGTACCTCTACAAGGACAAGAAGGCGTTCGTGAACCAGCGCGAGGTCGGGATCGACGTCGCCTCGTTCCCCGCCGCGCTGAAGAGCGTCGTCCGGCAGGACCCGGACGTGATCCTCATCGGCGAGATGCGCGACCCCGAGACGTTCGAGACCGCCCTCACCGCCGCGGAGACGGGCCACCTCGTCTTCGGCACGCTCCACTCCTCGACGGTCTCGCAGACGTTCGGGCGCATCATCGACCTCTTCCCGCCCGAGCGGGAGCGTCAGATCCGCCAGTCGCTCCGCTTCTCGCTCAAGGCGATCATCTGCCAGAAGATCCTGCCTTCCATAAAGTCGGGCGTCGGCCTCGTGCCCGCGCAGGAGATCCTCATCGTCAACCCGACCGTGCAGAAGCTCATCATGGAGGGCGACGACAAGAAGATCGAGCAGGTCGTCCGCTCGGGCAAGGAGGAGGGCATGCAGGACTTCAACCAGTCCCTCGTCCAGCTGGTCAAGGACGGCCTCATCGCGGACAAGACCGCGATGGAGAACTCGCACAACCCCGACCAGCTCGCCATGAACTTGAAGGGCATCTTCCTCGGTGATGATCGGAAGATCGTCAGTTCGTAGAATCGACGGAGACCCTGAACGGAGGGGTCTCTTCATGGCTCTCACCCAGGTGAACGCGGCGACGTTCGACGCCGAGGTCAAGAAGGCCTCGGGTCCCGTCGTCGTGAAGTTCTACGGCACGACCTGACCGCCCTGTAAGAAGCTCCTCCCGATCGTGGAGGAGGTCGCCGGCGAGTTCGCCGGCAAGGCCAAGTTCGTCAAGGTCAACATCGAGGACGCAGACGCCGAGGAGGTCGCGGTGAGCTACGACGTGTGGGCCGTCCCGACCCTCCTCTTCTTCAAGGGCGGCGAGCCCGTGGACAAGCTCCAGGGGCTCGTGGCCAAGCCGAAGCTCGTCGAGCGCGTGAACGCTCTCGTCGCCGGGTGAGCTCCCCCGTGCCCGACCTGATCGCGCGCCTCCGCGGCGGCGACCGCCGCGCGGCGGCGCGCGCGATCTCGATCGTCGAGGACGAGGCCGTGGGCTCGGGCGAGCTCGTCGCCGCGCTCTACCCTCACGTCGGGCGCGCGAAGCGCGTCGGGATCACGGGGCCCCCCGGCGCCGGCAAGAGCACCCTCGTCCAGGCGATCGCGCTCGAGCTCCGCGCGCGCGGGCAGACCGTCGGTGTCGTCTGCGTGGACCCGACGAGCCCCTTCACCGGCGGCGCCCTCCTCGGCGACCGGATCCGCATGGACCGCGTCGCCACGGACCCGGGCGTCTTCATCCGCTCCATGGCGAGCCGCGGCTCTCTCGGCGGTCTCTCCCGGAAGGCGACCGAGGCGGCGGACGTCCTCGACGCCTTCGGCCGCGACTGGATCCTCATGGAGACCGTCGGCGTCGGCCAGAGCGAGGTGGACGTCGCGCAGGCGGCGGACACGGTGGTCGTCGTCTTCTCCCCCGAGGCGGGCGACGGCGTCCAGGCCATGAAGGCCGGTCTCATGGAGATCGCCGAGGTCTTCGCGGTCAACAAGGCCGACCGCGACGGCGCCGATCGCCTCGTCCGCGACCTCGAGGGCGCTCTCGAGCTCCTCCCCAAGCAGCGCGGGTGGGTCCCGCCCGTCGTTCGCACGATCGGTCAGACCGGTCAGGGCGTGAAGGAGCTCCTCGAAGCCGTCGAGCGCCACCGATCCACGATCGAGCAGTCGGGCGAGCTCTCCTCTCGCCGCACGAACCGCGCTCGCACGCGCATCCGCCAGATCGTGGACGACCGCGTCCTCCGCCAGACGTGGAGTGGCCGCTCGGATCAGCTCGAGAAGCTCGCCGCGGATGTCGCCGCGGGTAGGACGACTCCGTACTCCGCCGCGGACGAGATCCTCCGCCGCTGAGCTGAGGCTCGTCGTCTCCTCGTTACTTTGCGGCGGCCTGCACTCTTTGCAGGAAGCCGGCGGTGACGGTCTGCTGGACCGGCGGCTCGGGCTTCTTCTCCGCGGCCGGTTCGACCTTGGCAGCAGGTTCGACCTTGGCGGGAGCCGTCTCCGTGGCCTTGTGGGAGACGGGGAGCGGGAGGCCGGGGTCCGGTTGTACGTCCGTGGCGGCGGTCGTGGTCTCCGTGGCGGGCG
Source organism: uncultured Planctomycetota bacterium (assembly GCA_964648345.1). GTDB lineage: Bacteria > Planctomycetota > J058 > J058 > JACQDU01 > CAZYLP01. Next base: position 4,120 of record CAZYLP010000092.1, on the reverse strand, counting down.
GCACCGCCGGAGGCGCGGTCGGAGGAGCAGGCGGCGCCGGCGCCGCGGGCGGGTTCGGGATCTTGTACCTGTTCGTCTCCGAGAAGATCCCCCAGCCCGCGGTCATGGTGAGAGTCGAGTCCGGCGATCCGGGCTCCCAGCCGATCGACCAGAGATCGTAGAGGCTGTCCGCCGTCTTCCCGACGGTGATTCCATCGAACTTGTCGAGCGTGACGTTGTCACCCTTCGCTCTGATCCGGAACTCGACTTCCTTGTCGAGCTTCACCCAGCCCTTGGTCTCTCCCTTGACGACGATCGGGATCAGCCGCTCCTCCGAGCGCTGGATCGAGATCCGATCCTTCTTCTTCCTCAAGCGTGTCACGTCGCCCAGGACCTGAGCGACCTGTCCGTCGGCCTTCGCGCCCGCGGCGTCGAGGCACCGCCTCACCGTGGCGCCGTCCATGTCGAAGTCGGGGAGCTTCGCGAGGCCGCGGAGGACCGCGGTCGTCGGCTCCGCGCTGGCGAGAGCTTCCTTGATCACCGCCGTGAACGCCGCCTCGTCCGCGAAGACGGGGCTCGTCAGCGCGATCAACACCCCCAGAACGGCCGCTGCACGCATCACCGGGACACCTCGGGTTCTCTCTCGCCGAGATGTCGCTTTGCACGAAGGGGCCCACTCACTGGTCCATGAGGGAGTGCGACTTACGAACGCTTCGCCGCAACCCTTTGGGAGCGGACTCTTTTCATCTGCTTCTCACCGGGCCGGAAGTCGATTGGCGAAGCCCGGCGTCTTCGACGGCTTCGTCGGAGGAGGAGTGGGGTTCGGGAGAGCGAGCGTGAAGGTCGCGGAGAAGATCCACCAACCGGCCGTCACGGCCAGGGAGGAGCTCTTGGCGCCCGGCTGCCAGTCGGCCTTCTTGACGTGCTTCATGTCGACCGTGAACGACTTCCAGGGACCGACCGAGATCCCCCGGAAGCCCTCGACGACGACGCCGTTGCCCTTGGCCTTGAGGCGGAACTGGACAGGGTCCTCGAGCTTGGCCCAGCCCTTGACCTCGCCGTTCATGACGATCGGCATCACGACCTCGCCCCTCGTGCGGATCGTGATGAGGTCGCCCTTCTTCGAGATCTTCGAGATCTTGAGGAGCGCCTTCCCGGCCTCCGAGCGGATCCCGAAGGCGTCGAGAGCGGCCTTCGTCGCGTTCACGTCCATCTCGAAGCTCGGGAGCTTCGCGAAGTCGTTGAGGAGGCGCGGCGTCGGCGTCCCCGTCCTCATGAACTCGCGCATGCGCGCGAGGGACTCGCTCCAGTCGGCGCGCGCGGGCGCGGCCAAGAGCAGGACGACGAGACCGGGCACGAGGGCCCGGAGGGCTCGTGAAGCACGCATGCAGACTCTCGACTCTCTCGAGGGTCGAGGAGCGCAATGACGCGGCCGACGACGCAAGTCGCGCGTCCTCCGAGCGGCGAGGCGGCGCTGACACCCAAAGTCGGCAAGGACTGGAAGCGGTGTAGCCAGGCCGGGATGGTAGAAAGGCGCTCCCATGGCCTCCTTGAAGAAGGTCCTCGTCGCCAACCGCGGCGAGATCGCGATCCGCGTCATGCGCGCCTGCAAGGAGGCCGGGGTCGGGTCGGTCGCCGTCTTCTCCGAGGCGGACCGCTCCGCGCTCCACGTGCGCTCGGCCGACGAGGCGGTCTTCATCGGACCGCCGGAGCCTTCGCGGAGCTACCTCGACGGCGCGAGGCTCATCGCGGCGGCGAAGAAGACCGGGGCCGACGCGGTGCACCCGGGCTACGGCTTCCTCAGCGAGAACGCGGTCTTCGCCAGGATGGTCGAGGATGCGGGCCTCGCGTGGATCGGTCCGCCGAGCGGAGCCATCGCCAGGCTCGGCAACAAGCTCGAGGTCCGCAAGGCCGCGAAGACGCTCGGGATCCCGACCGTGCCCGGCAGCGAGGGCGCCGTCGAGGGCGCGGAGCAGGTGAAGGCGGCGGCCCGCGCGGTCGGCTTCCCGGTGATGCTCAAGGCCGCGGCCGGCGGCGGCGGCAAGGGGATCCGCACGGTCCGCGACGAGAGCGAGCTCGCCCGCGAGCTCGACCGCGCGGCCGGCGAGGCGAAGTCGGCCTTCGGGTCGAGCGCGGTCTTCCTCGAGCGCAACGTGTCCCCCGCGCGCCACATCGAGGTCCAGGTCTTCGCGGACGCGCGCGGCAGCGTCGTCCACCTCGGCGAGCGCGAGTGCTCGCTCCAGCGCCGCCACCAGAAGATCGTCGAGGAGTCGCCGTCGACCGTCGTGACGCCCGAGCTCCGCGCGCGGCTCGGCGAGTGCGCCGTGAAGCTCGCGAAGCACGCGGGCTATCGCAACGCGGGGACCGTCGAGTTCCTCGTCGATGAGAAGCTCGACTTCTATCTGCTCGAGATGAACACGCGCCTCCAGGTCGAGCACCCGGTCACCGAGATGGTGACGGGCCTCGACCTCGTGCGGGCGCAGCTCGACGTGGCGGCCGGCGAGGCGCTCCCGTGGAAGCAGGAGGACGTGCGGCACCGCGGCGCGGCGATCGAGCTCCGCGTCACGGCCGAGGACGTCTTCGCGAACTTCGCGCCGTCCGCGGGTACGGTCCGCGGGCTCGCGCTCCCGGGCGGCGCCTGCACGCGCGTGGACACGGCTCTCGAGGAAGGCTCCGAGGTGTCGCTCTTCTACGACCCGCTCCTCGCGAAGCTCATCGTGTGGGCCGAGGACCGGCCGCGAGCGATCGCGCGCCTCGTGCGCGCGGCCGCCGAGTTCCGCCTGAGCGGCGTGAGGACGACGCTCCCGCTCGTCGCGCTCCTCGCGAAGGACGAGGACTTCAAGGCGGGCCGCTTCCACGTGACGTGGCTCGACGGCTTCGTCGCGAAGGCCGCGGCGAGCCGGCCCGCGAACCTCGAGACGGCGGCCCTCGTCGCCGCGCTCGCGGCGCACGCTTCGCGCGGGCGAGGAGCGTCGAGCGTGAGCGCGAGCACGAACGGCAGCCCGAGCGCGACGAGTCCCTGGGCGCAGGCCTGGAGGCCCCAGTGAAGTACCGCGTCCTCGTCGCCGGCGAGACGTTCGACGTCGAGATCGTCGAGAAGGCGGACGGCCTCTTCGCGAACGGCGAGCGCGTCTCGCTCGTCCCCCGCGTCGGACCCCTCGCGGCCCTCGTCCGCGAGAAGGGCGTCGAGACCGTCTCCGTCGCTCCGGGCGTCGAGGAGGACACGGTCGAGGTCCAGCTCGGCGGCGGACGTGTCCTCGCGTGCAGCGTCGAGGACGAGCGCGCGCGCCTCGCGAAGCGCTCGCTCGGAGCGGGGGCCGGCGCCAAGGCGGGCCCGAAGACGGTCCGCGCCATCATGCCCGGGATCATCCTCCAGGTCGCCGTCGAGGCGGGCACCGCGGTCGCGCTCAAGGACTCGCTCCTCGTCGTCGAGGCCATGAAGATGCAGAACGAGATCCGCTGCGACATGGCCGGCAAGGTGACGAAGGTCCACGTCAAGAAGGGCCAGTCGGTGGCGGCGGGCGCGCCGCTCCTCGAGATCGCGCCTGCGTGATCAGGGCGACCGGAGGGAGCGCCGCGGCGTGAGGCTGCGCGTCACTCTCGCCTCGGCCGCCGTTCTGTTCTTCGTGCTCGCGCTCCTCGGCGCGCGCGGGGACTTCATGACGAACGACGAGGGACCGTTCCTCCACTACGGCGTCTCGCACCTCCGCGGCGACGTGACCCGGAAGCAGGTCTGGAACTCGAAGCTCCCGGTGAACGCGCTCAACGCGCTCCCGCTCGTGCTCGACGCGCGCGAGCCGGTCCAGTACGACCGCGTCGGGCTCTGGGCGCTCCTGCCCGCGCGGAGCGTGACCGTGCTCCTCGGGTGCGGGCTCGTGGTCGCGATCGGGCTCGGCGCTCGCTCGCTCGCGGGGCCGCGCGCCGGCGCCGCGGCCGCGCTCCTCGCGGCGCTCGAGCCGAACCTCCTCGCCCACTTCCACCTCGTGACGGCCGACGGAGGAGCGACGCTCGCGACTCTCCTGAGCGCCCTCGCGACGCTCCGCTACATCCGGAGCAAGAGCCTGCTCGACGCGGCGCTCCTCGGCGCGGCGTGCGGGCTCGTCCTCCTCACGAAGTTCATGCTCGTCGTCTGGCTCGGCGG
>CAZYLP010000091.1:0-15647 GCA_964648345.1 uncultured Planctomycetota bacterium | reverse complement strand
CGCGCACCTCGCCATCGCGGTCGCGGCGCCCGAGCTCGGCGAGCTCGGCGACGAGGCCCTCGTCCGAGCCCGCGACCTCGCCGAGCGCGTGGACCGCGGCCTGGCGGTGGAGCGGGACCTCGTCGTGGCGCGCCATGTCGCCGAGCGCGGCGAGGAGCTCGGCGCGGGGGAGGTTCGGATCCGTCGTGAGCACGGAGAGGAGGATCCCGACCTCGGCCTCGTCCTGCGCGCTCTTGAGCTCGGCGAGGAGCGCCTCGAGCGACTCCTTCGGCGACTTCGCGACGAGGATCGCGATGTCCGCGCGCCGCACGGAGAGGGCGCGCTCGTCGTCCGCCTCGCTCGCCTGGCGGAGCTTCGCGAGGAGCGGCCTCAACGCCGCGCCGAGCGGCGTCGCCGCGGGGCGCTCCGCGCTCCGGTCGGCGTGGTCGTGGTCGCGGCGCTCGGCCGCGCGCGCGCGGAGCGGCGAGTCGGTGCGGCCCGAGGGCGACTCGACGCCCGGACGTCTCCCGGCGGACGACGCGGGACGATCGCCCCCCCGAGATGAAACCTTCTCCTTCGCGAGCTCGGGAGCCGAGCCGGCCCTCAGGAGGAGCAGGAGCCCCGCCGCCGGGACGACCGGAGTGAACGCCAGCCAGCGTCTGCTCAAGCGCATGCAGGCACCCTCGTGCCGGAGCAGGAGCGAACGTCGCACCCCTCTCATCGTCCCACGGGGGGTCGGGGGACTGGAAAGTCGGTTGCCAGAGTTGGTTTCTTTTGCGTCCCCTCTGCACGAAAGAAGTGGCTGTCGCACTAACAGGCCTGGAAGAGAAAACCGAGGTTCAGCGCTCGGTCGGTTCTCGGGTCTTGCTAGGGAGGGTTCCAATGCTTCGCCTTCGCCCGCTCCATGGAGCGGTGGCTGCGGGTCTGCTCGTGCTGAGCACGGCCACGGCCGTCTACGCCTACTCGAACGGCCGGCTCCCGCAGTCGGCGCTCGCGCAGATCTACCACCCGACCTACACGATCTACCTCGAGAAGAACGCCGCCGCGTCGTGGAACGCGATGCGCCAGTTCATGCTCGCGCGTGGCGTCGGCGACATCTATCCGAACGGGAGGATCTCGGCCTACCGCACCTACGAGCAGCAGGTCGAGGCGAAGCGGATCTACGGCTCGAACGCCGCGACGCCCGGCACGTCGAACCACGGCCTCGGCCTCGCGGTCGACCTCGCCACGCAGACCATGCGCACGAACCTCGACCGCTACGGCGAGCAGTTCGGCTGGGCCAAGAAGTGGTCCGACGCCTCGTGGGAGTGGTGGCACATCAAGTACCGCGCGGGCGTCTGGAACGGCGGCAGCGGCTCGGGCGGCGGCTCGGGCACCGTCGCGACCGTCCTCCGCGAAGGCTCGTCGGGCCCCAAGGTCGAGGCCCTGCAGCGCGCGCTCAACGCGAACGGCGCGCACCTGACCGTGGACGGCGACTACGGCCCGGCGACGAAGGCCGCGGTCAAGAGCTACCAGGCGTCCCACGGCCTCACGGCCGACGGGATCGCGGGGCCGAACACGCTCCGCGCGCTCAATCTATCGACGCTCTAGTAGGGAGAACTCGCTCGGCCGTTCAAGCGGCCGCGCGACGCGCTGGATCAGAAGGACAGAGCCTGCGGTGGGACCGGAACCCACCGCAGGCGTCGCAGAAGCCGACGAAGGGCGAGCGACCGGAACGGAACGTGACGCGCTTCGTTCAGGCCGCCGGAACGGGTGAGCGCACCACGGTCGAGGAGAGCGCGTTCGCGTCGATCTCCTTCGCCGCGAGCTCGGCGAGGTTCTCGGTCCACCAGCGGCGGGCCTCGCTCTCGCCCCACGTGCCGTCGACGGCGCTCTCGCGGAGGAGCCGCCCGAGCTCGGAGGCGGACGGCGGACGGTCGCGCGGGTCCTTCTCGAGGCACTTCAAGACCACCGACTCGAGCGCCGCCGGGAGCGGCCTCCCGAGCCGCCTCGACGGGGGCTCGGGCGGCGTCCCGACGTGGTCCATGAGGATCTTCATGGGGGTCTTGTCCGGCCCCGAGAAGAGCACCGTCCCCGTGAGGAGCCAGTAGGCGACGCAGCCCAGGGCGTAGATGTCGGCGCGGCCGTCGATGTCGGGCCGGCCCTCGGCCATCTCGGGCGACATGAAGGTCGGCGTGCCGACGATCGTGTTCGCGGCGGTGAGGCGGGAGGCCTCGCCCGTCTTCGAGCAGCTCGTGCAGCCCTTCGCCTTCGCGACGAGGCCGAAGTCGAGCACCTTGATCCAGTCGTGCTCGAGGCCGAGGCGGCAGAGGTAGATGTTCGCGGGCTTGATGTCCCGGTGGACCACGCCGGCGGCGTGCGCCTCGGCGAGCGAGAGGCAGACCTGCTCGAGGAGGTGGACGGCGCGCGCGGGCGGGATCGGCCCGAAGCGCTTCACGAGGGACTCGAGGTCGAGCCCGTCGAGGAGCTCCATGACGTAGTAGAAGGTCCCCTCGCTCGTGCGACCGAAGTCGTAGAGCGAGACCGTGTGCGGCGAGTGGAGCGACGCGGTCGCCTGCGCCTCGACCTCGAAGCGGCGGAGGAGCTGCTCGCGGCCGAGCGGGGTCTCCTCCTCGCTGTTGACGTGGACGAGCTTCACCGCGGCGGGCCGCGCGAGCATGCGGTGCTGGGCGCGCCAGACCTCGCCCATGCCGCCCTGACCGAGCCGCTCGACGAGCTGGTAGCTCCCGAGCTCCCGGAGCTTCTTCTCGGCCACGCTGAGCTGGCGCCCGAGACGGTAGAGCGCGATCGCCGGGATGATCGCCATGGCCGCCGACATGTAGTTCGGCAGGAACGACATGACGAGCTTGGGGGCGGACGGCACGGGCGAGCCGTATCCGAGGACGCAGATCGCGAGGAGGAACGGGCCCATGGTCGCGGAGAGGAAGCTCGCGACGATGTTCTGGAGCGGCGTCGCCGGGACGACGAGCGGGAAGATGACGATCCAGACGCACACCCAGTTGATCGAGAGGACCTGCTGCTGGATCAGGCTCCCCGCGAACCAGGACTGCGTCGTCACGAGAAAGGCGCCGACGACCTCGTACCCGAGCCCCAGGTAGACGAGCGACGCGGGCGTCAGCTTCTTCGAGCGGATCGCGCCGAGGACGCCGAGCGAGAGCGCGATGACGATGAGCGCGACGAGCGTCATCGCACCCTGTCGCGGGAGATGCTCCGCGCCGAGGACGTGGACCGTGAACGGCCCGATCCCGAGCGAGAAGGTGAAGACCCCCGCGACGACGGCCGCGAGGATGCAGAGCCGGTTGACCGAGCTCTCGTGGACCTCGGTCGCGACCCGAGGCGTCGAGCCACCCGAGCCCCCGGCTGCCGCCGGGGTGCTCTCGGGCCTCAGGATGACCGTCTCTCCGGGCAAGGCGTGCTCCCCAATCAGAGAACGACGACTCCCAGCATGCCATTTCGGAGCCCTGCTTGACTTGCTCTTGTTTTAGATCTATTCTAATTCGCGAAGGAGTCGATCATGAAGACGCAGAAGACGCAGGAGACGGTCAAGAACCTCGAGGCGGCGTTCGCGGGCGAGTCGATGGCGAACCGGAAGTACCTCTACTTCGCCAAGGTCGCGCGGGAGAAGGGCGCCGAGGAGGTGGCGAAGCTGTTCGAGGAGGTGGCGCACCAGGAGACGTACCACGCGTTCGGCCACCTCGAGCTCCTCTACCCCGCCGCGAAGATGTCCGTCGCGGACCTCCTCCGGACGGCCATGGAGGGCGAGATCTACGAGACGAACCACATGTACCCCGAGTTCGAGCGGACCGCGCGTCGCGAGAAGAACGAGGCCGCCACCGCCGAGTTCCAGGAGCAGGCGCTCGAGTCCGCCGGGCACGCGCGGCTCTTCCAGGACGCGCTCGCGAAGGCGGAGCGCCGCTTCATGGGCCTGACGAAGGTCGAGGGCATGCACGCGGCCCAGTACGCGAAGGCCCTCGCGCAGGTCGAGAAGGGCGAGAAGGTCGTGATCCGGCCGGACGCGCGTGCTAAGTTCCACGCCCGTGACGATCAGGGCAAGGTGGGATGAAGCCGCGCCGCGCGCGCTCGCGCTCCACGCCGAGCACGTGAACGCCTCCATGGCGCAGGTGCTGAGGATCATTGGCTTCGACAAGAAGTACACGAGCGCCTCGGGGTGCCTCCTCCACGACACGGACGGCGCCGACTACCTCGACTTCCTCGGCGGCTTCTCGGTGTTCAACCTCGGGCACAACCCGCCCGCGCTCGTCGAGACGCTCCGCGAGGTCCTCGGCGCGAACTGGCCGAACCTCGTCCAGATGGATGCCTCGCCGCTCTCGGGGCTCCTCGCGAGCGAGCTCTCGAAGCGCGACCCCTCGAAGCGGCTCAAGTACGCTTACTTCGGCAACTCGGGCGCCGAGGGCGTCGAGTGCGCCCTCAAGTTCTCGCGCGCCGCGACGGGGCGGCCGCGCGTCCTCTCGTGGGACGGCGGCTTCCACGGCCTCACCATGGGCGCGCTCTCGCTCTGCGGCGACAAGCAGTGGCGCGAGCGCTTCGGCCCGTTCCTCCCCGGCTGCGAGACCGTCCCCTTCGGCGACGTGGATCGCGTCGAGAGCGAGCTCAAGAAGAAGGACGTGGCCGCGCTCATCCTCGAGCCGATCCAGGGCGAGGGCGGCGTCCGCGAGCTCTCGCAGGACACGTGGACGCGCCTCCAGGCGCTCTGCAAGAAGTACGGGACGCTCCTCGTCCTCGACGAGATCCAGACCGCGTTCGGCCGCACGGGCAAGTTCTTCGCGTTCGAGCACTGGGGGCTCGAGCCCGACATGGTCTGCCTCGCGAAGGCGCTCACGAACGGCTTCGTGCCCGCCTCCGCGACGCTCGGGACCGCGGCCGTGTTCGAGAAGGTCTTCGACCGTCTCGACCGGTGCATGGTCCACTCCTCGACGTTCGGGGAGAACAACCTCGCCATGGCGGCCGGCCTCACGGTCCTCGAGGAGATCGAGCGCCAGGGTCTGGTGGAGCGGAGCGCGCGCATGGGCGAGCGCCTCGTCGGTCTCCTCCGCGAGGGCCTCGGCTCGGAGTACGTGAAGGAGGTCCGCGGCCGCGGCCTCATGGTCGCGGTCGAGTTCGCCGAGCCGAAGAGCCTCACCCTCCGCATGGGGTGGAACCTCCTCCAGAAGGCGAACAAGGGCCTCTTCGGGCAGATGATCACGACGGCGCTCATGCAGCAGCACCGCGTCCTGACCCAGGTCGCGGGGCACAACCTGAGCGTCCTCAAGCTCTCGCCGCCGCTCGTCGTCTCGGACGCCGAGCTCCTCCGGTTCTCGGGGGCGCTCAAGGAAGTCCTCGCCGAGTGCGGCCGGTTCCCGGGCGGGATCTGGGACTTCGGCCTCGGCCTCGTGAAGCGAGCCCTTTCCCCCGCGGTCGATTAGGCACTTCTGCCCGAAATCCCTCTCCGGGTCGTCGGCTCGTTTCGATCGAGAACAATGACCGGGCGTGCGACTCGCCCCGGCCGTCCTCCTGCTCCTCCTCCTCGCTTCTCCCGCCTCCGCTCAGACCGAGGAGCACACCTTCCTCCCTTACAAGAACGGCGACTCGTGGCCGGGCCGCAACTTCAACGGTCTCGACTTCCTCGAGCCGTTCGCCCCGGTCACGGCGGCGCGGCGCGGCGAGGCCGGGCGGATCGTCCTCGACTCCGCCGTCCCCTACGGCCTCCTCATCGCGACGTTCTCGATCGGTCGGGGCAACGACGTCGAGATGTCCCGCGAGGTCCGCAAGTGGAACGGCTTCCAGGTCGACGACCGCCTCGACAACTACGGCGTCCTCATGGGCTACATCGCGCTCAGCATGGCGAGCATGCTCCTCCCGGCCCCGGAGGATCGGTACGGCTACAACTGGCACCTCCGGCTCGACCGGCTCACGGTCTTCGCGCTCGGCATGTGCGTCCCGACGCTCATCCGCGAGGCGACGGTGCCGCTCTGGAACGTCCCGCGGCCCGACGGGTCGAACTACACGAGCCAGAACGACGCGCGCCCCGCGGGGCACGTCGCGGCCGCCTTCGCGACGGCGGCGTTCCTCTCGCACACGCTCCGCGACTGGTGGCAGCCGCACCGCGAGACGAACCTCCTGCTCCGCGTCGGAGAGGAGGTGGCGCTCGCGCTCGTCTACCTCCCGTCCTGCTACGTGGCCCTCGAGCGGATCAAGGCGAAGAAGCACACGATCGTGGACTGCCTCGCGGGGGCCGCGGTCGGGACGTTCGTCATGAACGCGTTCTACTCCTGGAGCTTCGACCGTCGCGAGATCGGCGCCGGGTGGGTGGACAGCCTCGACGTCACGTACGACTACACGCAGAAGGGGTACATGCTCGCGCTCTCCGGCCGCTTCTGAGTAGGATCCGCGGCCCCCCCACGGATCAAGGAGGCGGCGCGGTGGACCTCACCCTCGGAGAGCTCGCGGAGTCGATCGGCGGCCGCCTCACGGACGAGAGCGTCGCCTCGAAGCGCGTGAAGGCGATCCGCTCGCTCGTCGCCGCGACTCCGGACGACGTGTCGTTCTACAAGGGAGACCCGAAGTACCTCTCGCAGACGAAGGAGACGAAGGCGGCCGCGATCATCGCGGACGCGCCGCTCGACGGGGTGGCGCGGCCGCTCATCCTCGTGGACGACGCGGCCATGGCCGTCTCGTTCTTCCTCGCGGCGACCCAGGACCTCCAGAACCCGCCGCCTCCGCCGGGCGTGCACTCGACCGCCGTCGTGGACCCGACCGCGACCCTCGGCGCCGACGTGACGATCGGCCCCTTCGCGGTCATCGAGGCCGGCGCGAAGATCGGCGCGCGCTCGAGGATCGGCGCTCACTGCTTCGTCGGCCGCGGCGCGACCCTGGGCGACGAGTGCGTCCTGCACCCGGGCGCGTGCGTCCTCCACAACTGCGAGCTCGGGGCTCGCGTCGTCATGTGGCCCTACGCCGTGATCGGCCGCGACGGGTACGGGTTCCTCCAGCGCGACGGACGTCACGTGCGGATCCCGCAGGTGGGCGGCGTCAAGATCGGCGACGACGTCGAGATCGGGTGCTGGTCGAGCGTCGACCGCGGCTCGGTGGACCCGACGGTCATCGAGCAGGGCGTCAAGATCGACTCGCAGGTCCACGTCGCGCACAACTGCTTCGTGGGCGAGTTCGCGCTCCTCATCGGCCGCTCGGCGATGGCCGGCTCGGCCAGGCTCGGGAAGCGCGGCATCATCGCCCAGGGCGGCGGCATCGGAAACGGCCGCTCCGCGGGCGACGGCGCGGTGATCGCGAGCTTCGCGCAGGCCCTCTACGAGGACGTGGACGCGAACACGACCGTCCTCGGGACGCCGCCGCGCCCCTTCACGCGGGCGAAGCGGATCATGGCCTCCTGGGACCGCCTCCCCGAGCTCATCGGCGAGATGCGCGACGTGAAGAAGCGGCTCGCCAAGCTGGAAGGCACGAAGGAACAGGGCAAGTAGGCGGTAGAATCGAGCCTCCACCATGCCGCGCGACGGGTTCTCTCGAGAGATCGACTACCTCAGGATCAGCATCACGGATCGCTGCAACCTGCGGTGCACCTACTGCATGCCCGTGGACCAGCCCGTCCTCGCGCCCGACGAGGAGGTCCTCTCGGCGAGCGAGATCGCGCTCGTCGTGCGCGCGGCCGTGAAGGTGGGCTTCAGGAAGTTCCGCCTCACGGGCGGCGAGCCGCTCCTCCGCGCCGACGTCCTCGAGATCGTCGAGCGGATCGCGAAGACGGACGGCGTGACGGACCTCGGCCTCACGACGAACGGAGTGCTCCTCGACCGGCTCGCGAAGCCGCTCCGCGCGGCGGGCCTCCGTCGCGTGAACGTCCACGTGGACACGCTCGACGCGAAGAAGCTCCCGCGCCTCATGCGGTGGGGCTCGCTCGACCAGATCTGGCGCGGCATCGAGGCCGCGGACGCCGCGGGCCTCTCCCCGCTCAAGCTCAACGTCGTCGTCGTCGCGGGCGAGAACGAGGACGACGTGGTCGAGCTCGCGCGCCTCACGATGCAGCACCCGTGGCACGTCCGCTTCATAGAGCTCATGCCGCTCGGACCGGGCGAGTGCGCGCGCGTGGCTCGTGACATGTATGTCACGAACGCGAGAGTCCTGGAGCGAATCGAGAAGGCGCTCGGGCCCCTCACGCGCGTGCCGGGCCATCGCTCGGACGAGTCGCGCAACCACAGGCTCCCGGGCGCCAAGGGGATCGTCGGCTTCATCTCTCCGGTGAGCGAGCCTTACTGCGGGAACTGCAACCGGATGCGCCTGACCGCCGATGGCAAGTTCCACCTCTGCCTCCTGAACGACGACGAGCTCGACGTGAAGGCCGCGATCCGGTCGGGAGGCGGCGAGGCGGCCGTCAGCGAGATCCTCCTCCGCGCGGTCGGCGAGAAGCCGACCGGGCACCACCTCGACCAGGGCATCTCCCCGCGGGAGCGAAGGATGCACGCTCTCGGCGGCTAGCGTCCCGGCCTCCTGCCCGCGCCCGGGCGCCACGAACCCGCGCAAGTCGAACCATTTTCCGGCCGATCAAATCCGGCCTCCCCTTTGCCCTCGTAGTCGCGCGGAAGGGGAGCTGAGATGGGCTGGCTTCGTCGCAACTGGAAGTCGATCGTCACCGCCGTCGTCGCGACGGTGGTCTTCGTGGCCGTCGCCGCGGCGGTCCCGCTCCTCATCGCGGGCGCGCCGGTGATCGCCGCGCTCGCGGTCGCGGGCGTCGCGTCGGGCGTCGCGGGCTACGTGACGGGTCAGCTCCTCAACCGCCAGCCGATCACCGCGAGGGGCGTCATCGTCTCGGGCGCGATCGGCGGCATCGTCACGGTCGCGACCGCGGGCGTCCTCACCGTCGCGGCCCCCGTCGTCTCGCGCGTCGTCGGGCCCATGCTCCCGCGCGTGATCCCGCGCGTCTGGAACGCGACGCCGCTCGCCGTGCGGACCTCGACGGTCAACACGACCGTCGGCGCCACGCTCGGCGGCGGCACGAAGGTCGCCGCGAACGCCGTCACGGGCCGCCCCCTCGACGAGGGCGTCTGGGACGCGACGACGGTCGGCGCTCTCAACGGCCTCCTCATGTCGCCGACGCAGCGGCTCACGCAGGCCGCCGTCGCACGGGGCCTGCGCCCGACGCGCACCCAGCTCATGGAGCGCGGCCTCCGCCGCTACGAGGAGTCCGTCGAGAACAGTCCCCCCGAGCTGCGCGCGGGCGCGCAGGAGAACCTGAACCACGTCCGCCGCCTCCTCGCGGCGGTGGACGAGAACGAGGCGGCGATCCGCTCGATGGGTCTCGACCCCGAGCGCGTGAAGCTCCAGCTCCTCTACTCGGACACCTTCAAGGACCCGGCGAGCGTGGCGCGCGAGGCGCAGCGGCTCTTCCCCGCCCTCTACGCCGACCCCAGGACCCAGGGCCTCGCCAAGCTCAAGGCCCTCCTCCTCCACGAGGAGCCGGCGCTCGCCCTCTTCCAGGAGGAGGCGGCCGCCGTCGGCCTCCCGCGCAACGAGACGCGCCGGGTCGCGGACGGCATCCGCGGGCACAACGGCCCCGCCTCCGAGGGCTCGTTCTGGGGCAACATGTGGAAGGCCCACATCGAGACCGAGGCCCCTCGCCCGGGGAGCAACATGCTCGGGCGGCCCTACCCGAACCCGAGCCGCGAGGCCGCGCTCCCGACGTTCCTCGACCGCTTCGACTCGCGCCTCACGTGGGACCCGGCGGCCGGGCGGTACTCGGGCGGTCCGGTCAAGTTCCTGAACGAGGGCGTCGCTCGCGGCGAGTCGCTCCGCAAGGCGTGGGACAGCGCGACGCAGGTCGCCTATGACGGGACCGCGCGCCAGCTCGCCGACCTCCGCCGGCTCCACCCGGACCTCTTCCGCCAGCCCTTCGTCGCCAAGGCGTCGGGCGAGCTCGAGCTCACGATCGCCGTGCGCGACCGCGTCCGCTTCGTCGACGACGCGGGCACGATCGCCGAGGTGCTCACGCCGCGCGGCCCGGTCCGCGTGACGGACCCGGCCGGGCTGTGGGGCGCTCTCGCCGAGGGGCACGCGCCGGCCGCGGTCTCGAACCCGTCGGCGACGAACGGCTTCGCGAACGCGATCGCCCGCTGAGCGCGCCCGAGGAGACTACTTGATGGTGACTTCGCTCCGCGCGTAGTCGACCACGTCGTCGCTGTTCGCCTCGAGGAGCTCGACGACGAGCTCGGACGGACCGGTCGCGACCCCGGCCGGGATCGCGAAGGCGAGCTTCGCCTTCCCGGCCTGACCCGTCTTCACGTCCAGCGCGGCGCGCTTCGAGAAGACCGTCTTCGCGCCGTTCGGACCGAGGATCGAGACCTGCGCCTCGAGCTTCCGGTCGCGGCCGCGGTTCGTGACGTCCACCGCGATCTCGATCGGGTCGCCCGCCGCGTAGCTCGCCTTGTCGGGCTTCGCCGCGACCGTCGGGAGGTAGTAGTCGAGGTCCCAGCGCTCGAAGGGCTCGACGTTCGCGTCGATCGCCTGGCCCGGCGCGGTGACGCGCGAGTTCGCGACGTGGACCACGAGGTCGTGGTTCTCGTAGACGACGCACTGGAGCGAGGAGCCCGGCATGGCGATCTGCCGCGAGATCTTGATCATCTCGTCCTGGCCCATGAGGACTCCCTTCGCCTCGTAGTCCTTCGTGATGTCCGCCTGCTGCTTGTAGCGCTTGTCGTATCCGCCCGAGCCGCGCGGGTCCGGGTGGATGTACTGGCGGAGGCGGATCCGCTGGCAGAGCGCCGTGTCGCCGCGCATGACGGCGAACGGCATCCGGATGCAGAGGTCGATCCCCTGGAAGTTGCCGTCCTCGCGCGGGTCGTTCGCGTCGAACGACGCGAGGTCGGCGTGGGTGCTCTCGAGCGCGATCGCGCGCGGCTGTCCGCCGCGGCCGTCGCCGCGGTCGGCGAACACGAAGTTCGAGCCGTAGGTGCGCGGGACGGCGGCGTACGCGGCGTGGATCCCGTCGACGTTCTGGGCGCTCGAGAGGATCTCCCGGTTCGTGACGATCCAGGGCTGGCCGATGTTGGAGTCCCACGAGTAGGCCCAGACCTGCGAGATGCCCACTCCGTGCTCGTTCATGCCGGAGGCGCTGCCGAGGAGGCCGGCCCACCCCGCGTTCAAGAACGCCTTGCCGCCGTCCGGCTTCTCGATGACCGCGAGCGCGTGCTCCTCGAGGCCGCTCCCGACCATGAGGTCCACGTTCCTGAGCTGGTACATCTTCCCGCCCTTCGTGCGCGGGCCCCACACGGCGTGGCCGGAGCACTTGAAGATCGGGATGTTCGCCATCGCCCCGATGTCGATGATCGAGTTCATGAAGATGAGCTCGTCCATCGTGAGAGAGATCGGCGGGGAGCGCTTCGCGGCGCCGTCGATCATGCCCTGCAACGAGTCGAGGACGTCGGCGGGGTAGTACGGCTTGTAGAGAGGAGCGACGACCTTCGGCACGAGCGGGGCGACGAGCGAGACGACGATCTGCGGGATCTTGAGCGTCGCCGCGTAGCCGTAGAGGCGCTGGAGGATGTCGTGGACCTCGTCGCCCACGAGCTGCCCGTACTGGACGCCGCGCTCGTAAGCGGTCCCCTTCACGTGGAGGATGCGGCGCCCGTTCTGCTCCTCGAGGAAGCCCTCGCCCGCGCGCGCGATGACCTTCGCCGTCTTCGTGCGGAGAGGAGCGGGCGGCGGCGGAGGCGGCGGCGGAGTCGTCGCGCCGGGCGTCGTCCGGCTCGTCGCCGGAGCGACCGTCGAGGCGGACGAAGAGCCCCCGGAGGACCCGGAGCGGCTGCAGCCGGCTCCGGCCATGAGCACGATGAGAACGCAGGCGATGTGTCGCACCAGTACCCTCCCGACAACCCAGGGCGGGATCACAACATCCCGTGAGCGCTCTTCGCACGCGGAGCCTCGACGCCGCGGGTGCGGAGCCCGCACGCCCCGGTTATGCTGGGGCCGTTCCGGGGCGAGTCGGGGGGAGTCTTCCAGGCGTGGCCG
This sequence comes from uncultured Planctomycetota bacterium, assembly GCA_964648345.1. GTDB lineage: Bacteria > Planctomycetota > J058 > J058 > JACQDU01 > CAZYLP01. The sequence goes on along the minus strand of CAZYLP010000091.1, from coordinate 3,659 downwards.
AGCTCGACGCAACCATCGTCGGAGAGGGCGACCAGCACCCCATCGGGGCGCACATCTCCGGGTGTCTCGTGGAGAAGAAGCTCGGCCAGGGCGGCATGGGCACCGTCTACCTCGCCAAGAAGGACGACGACGGCACGCCCGTCGTCATGAAGTTCCTCGCGCCAGAACAGGCACGCAACGCCCGCTGGCGCGCTCGGTTCGTCCGCGAAGCCGAGATGATGAAGCGGATCCGGCATCCGAACATCGTCGAGGTCTACTCGATCCAGAACGAGACCGACGAGCCGCACATCGTGATGGAGTACGTCGACGGCCGCGGCCTCGACGCGATGCTCAAGGACACGCCGTTCGAGCCGCTCGAGGCGGCGCGCATCACGCGCGACATGGCGCTCGGCCTCGCCGAGGCGCACAAGAACAACATCATCCACCGCGACGTGAAGCCCGCGAACGTGCTCCTCTCGCGCGCGGGCATGGTCAAGATCCTCGACTTCGGCCTCGCGAAGGAGGTCCTCGCGGAGGACGGCCTCTCCATGCCGGGGCAGATCCTCGGCACGCCGCACTTCATGGCCCCCGAGCAGTGGGGGCATCACAAGGTGGACGCGCGATGCGACGTCTACTCGCTCGGCGTCACGCTCTACAACCTCATCACCGGGAAGCACCCGTTCCCGGGCGAGTCCACGCAGGAGATCTCGAAGCTCGTCGCGAAGGGCGAGTACATCTCGCCGCGCGGCCACGACGCGAAGATCCCCGAGGACCTCGAGCTCATCATCTTCCAGATGATGGCGATCGACCGGCGCTACCGGTACGCGAGCGCCGAGCAGTGCGTGTCCGCCCTCGAGTCCTTCGTGGCCGGCAAGTCGGTCGAGGTCCCGCGCCTCATCGACCGGAAGACCGGCAAGCGCTACCCGCTCGTCCCGAAGATGTCCTACACGATCGGCCGCGACGCCTCGTGCGACATCGTGGTCATGAACGCGACGGTCTCGCGCCAGCACGCCAAGCTCGAGCGCGGCACGATCGGCTTCACGCTCAACGACCTCGGCAGCTCGAGCGGGACCTTCGTGGGCAACATGAAGGTGAAGAGCATCGTCCTCAAGGACTCGGACGACGTGAAGCTCGGCCAGGTCGTCCTCGACTTCAAGGACGGCGGCTTCGCGAAGGTCGTCTCCGCGACGCGGCGCATCGAGCCGGAGCGCCTCCGCATCGACACGATCGAGGTCCCGGTCGTCGAGGCCCTCGCGGACGCGGCGGACCGCCGCGTCGTCCTCGCGCTCATCGAGGACCTCGCCGCCGACGGTCCGCTCATCCGCGCGCAGTCCGTGCGCGAGGTGCTCCGCGAGCACCTGGGCGGCGACCTCGCCGAGCAGGTCGGGAGCCGCGTCGAGACGCGCGCGAAGCGCCTGCGGAGCGGCGTGCCCTCCTACCTGTTCGCGATCACGCACGAGAACCTCGGCGAGGACATCGAGGCGTGGCTCTCGTGGTGGGACCAGGCCCGCGTGACCTACCCGCCGCAGCTCGTGCCCGCGCTCCCTTCGCGGCAAGCGCTCCTCCACGTCACGAAGGGCGAGCCCGCGCCGCGCACGGTGAAGCTCGAGGGCTCGAACGCGTTCAACGTCGGTCGCGACGAGAAGTCGAAGGTCCCGCTCAACCACACCTCGGTGTCGCGCCTCCACGCGACGATCATGCGCCTCCACAACCGCCTCGTGATCCGCGACGAGGGGAGCCGCTTCGGCACCGTCCTCAACGGCAACCAGGTGAGGATCGCGTTCCTCAGCCCCGGCGACCGCGTCGGCCTCGGCAAGGTCGAGCTCACGTTCGACCTCGAGGCGGTCCCGCACGTGGGCGAGGACGAGCTCCTCTCGGTGGACCCCGAGGCGTTCTTCGCGCTCGAGGAGCTCGCCCACCCGAGCTGCGCGACCGGTCTCGTCGAGATCGTCGAGGCGAACGCCCGGATCGACTGGATGCAGACCGCGGCGGCGCGCGTGCACGAGGACCCGAAGCGTCAGGCGGACCTCGTCCCGAAGATCAAGCGGATCTACGGGGAGCGCGCCAAGAAGGCGCTCACGGTCCTCCCGAAGCTCCTCGGCGGCGCGCCCGCCGACCCGACGAACGTCGCCGGTTGGCGCGAGAAGCTCTCCGAGCGGCGCGCCGACCTCGGTCCGCAGGTCCTCCCCGCCGGGTGGATCCCCGAGCCCGCCGCGAAGGCCGCCGACGCGCCCAACCTCTCGGGCTCGAAGACGAGCCCCGCGCTCCAGGTCCCCCCGACCTAACTCGTTCTCGTTCTCGTTCTCGGTCTACGCCGAGAGGGGGACCCGTCTCAATGACAATCGTGATGATGCCGCGCGCAGCATTGCTCGCAACGTCGCGCCGGCTCGCTCCGCGGAGGACCGTCGGCTCGCTCGCTCGTCCGCCGCACCACCGTCACGCTCATCCCGAGCACCTCACCGAAGAGGAAGCCGAAGAAGACCGCGAGCGCCGCGGCAAACCGCCGCGGCTGCCACCGCGCCGGGACCACGAGCGCCGCGCGCCGGCACGCGGCGCACCCCGCGCCCTCGCGGAAGCACTCGTCGTGGTGGAAGGCGTGGCACTCGCGGCAGACGACGAGCCCCTCGCCGCGGGAGACACCTTCGTGACAGTACGGGCACCGCGGCGCTCGGATCATGGGTCCTCCGCGTCGGTGGGACGGGCGAGGGACCCGCGCGGGTCTACTAGCGCGCGCGGAGGACGAGGAACGCGACGAGGCCGCCGAGCGAGAGGACGATGAGCAGGACGGCCACGACCTCGAGGACGCCGACGCGCGCGCCCGGCGCCGTGAAGGGGTCCACCGCGCGGAGCATCATGCGCGCGGTGCGCGGCCGGAACTGGTCCACCGAGAACTTGCAGCCCGGGCACCAGTCGACGGGCTTCCCGTCCTCGGTCTGTCCGGGGAAGGTCGCCGTGCATCGCGGACAGCGGAGGTAGCCCTTGGGGAGGTCGGACATTTTCCGGACGCACAGCGTATCAGCCGCTACGCTCCGATGAACCATGCATCTCCGCGAACAGGTCGAGACGGGTCACGAGACGCGCTGCCCCTACTGCCACGGTGACCTCGCGGCCGGCGAGACCTGGCGCTGCCCGGGGTGCGAGACGCCCCACCACGCTGACTGCGCCCGCGAGAACGGCCAGTGCACCGTGCTGGGCTGCGCGCGCTTCGTGCCGGGGACGCTCGACGCACGCGCCCTCGGCCGCCGCTACGGCGAGAGCCGTTTCCTCCGCTCGGTGGTCCTCGCGATCGGGATCGCAGCGGTCATGATCTTCGCCGCGAAGTTCAACACGCTCCGTGGCGACTCGCTCGTCGATCCCTTCGTCATCAGCGCCTTCTTCGTCGGAATCACCGTCTGGGGCACGGTCTACGACCGGTCGAGCAGGCGCCGCGCCCCGGACCGGGACGCCGCATAGATCCTCCTCGACGTACGACGAACCTCCCGCGCGCATCCCACGTCTCACTGGCGGAGACTCGCAATGACGCGCACGCGTTCCTCTCCGAGGGCGAGGAGCGCTCGAAGCGGCACGAGAGCGTCGTCGCGAGCGAGTACGAGGTCATCCTCTACGACAAGAAGGTGCAGGCGCAGACCGGCTACAAGGGCCGCACCTTCACGACCGTCACCGCGAAGTAGCTCTCACAG
>CAZYLP010000090.1:0-15655 GCA_964648345.1 uncultured Planctomycetota bacterium | reverse complement strand
GCGGTGCTCCCTCCGGTCGCCCTGATGCTCGATCACGGCCGCCCTCCCGCGAGCGCGGCGCGGCGCGCCGGCTCGACGACGAGGCGGAACCCGCAGTCGGGGACGCCGCGCAGCGGGTAGAGGCCGTAGCGCCGCGTCGTGAGCGCGCAGCCTCCGACGCGCCGCGGGCCGCCGCGCGCGGCGAACCAGGCGCCGCGTCGCGAGGAGCCGCAGTAGTAGGTCGCGGCGACGGGCCGGCCCTTCCCGTGCTCGAAGGCCTCGTGCTCGCGGCCGAGGACCTCGGCGCGGTCGAGCTGCTCGTAGCCGGGCTCGAGCTCGGAGAGGCGGTCGCGCGTCCACTCCCACTGGAAGCCGAGGAGCATCTCGATGCGCCGCTCGCCGACCGCGCGCGAGGTGCGCCGCACGAGCTCGCGCAGCTCGGCGAGCTCGAGCTCGAAGGGTGAGCGGTCGAGGTCGGAGAAGAGCGTCTTCGTGCTCCGGAGCGGCTCCGCGTCGTCGGCGGCCGCGGGGTCGTCCTTCGCGCGCGCCTCCCACGGGAAGAGGAGCTTCCAGCGCGCGTCCACCGTCTCGCGGACGCCGCCGTCGGGGCGAGCCTCCGCGGGGAGGACGGGCCAGCTCGCGGCGCGCTCGAGCTGGGCCTCGCTCGGGAGGCGCACGAGGGCCTTCTCGCCGGTCGCGCGCGAGAGCCAGTCCGCGTAGGCGAGGGCTTCGTAGAGGGAGATCCCCGTGACGGGCCGGTCCGACCACGCGAGGCGGTCGGGGCGCTCGCGGCTCTGGGCGCGCGGGTCCTCGGACGGCCACGAGAGCGGGTAGAGGATGCGGCGGAGCGGCACGCGCGTGTCGTCGCGCGAGTAGGCGACGCGCACGCGGTCGAGGAACTTGAGCGCCGAGATCTGGAAGTCGGTCGCGAGGTAGTCGCGCTCGGCGAGGCCGCGCTCGAACTCGGGGCCGACGCGCGCGCTCCCCTCTTTGCGGAGGAGCTCGAGGTACCGGTCGCGGAGGCGCCCTATGATCGCGTCGAGCGCCTCGAGCGCGCGCTTCCGCGCCGTCTGCTGCACGGCCTCCTTCACGGAGGCCTCCGCGTCGAGCATGCCGAGCCGCTCGCGCTCGTCGGGCGCGAGCTCGCGGCGGAAGTCCGCGGGGAGCGCGGGCGCGAAGGCGCGCGCGACGAGCGCGGCGACGTGCGCGAGCTCGCTCGCGCGCGGCCGGTCGATCGTCTTCGTCTCGTCCCAGACCGTCCGTTTCTCCGCGAAGCGCGGCGAGAGGTCGAGCTCGCGCTCGACCTCGAAGAGAACGGAGCGAAGGAACGCGAGGAGGAAGCTCCGGACGCCCGCGTAGCTCTCCCAGGTCTTCCTCAGGCGCTCGAGGTCCTCCTGGCCTTCGGGGAGGGCGTAGTGGTCCACCTGGTCGATCGCGTGGTCCTCGAAGACGCGCTGCCACCGCGCCGGGTCCTCGAAGCCCGGGTCCTCGAGGAAGCGGAGGTACTCGCCGTTCGTGACCGGCCGCGACGCGAGCGCGAACTCGGGGAGGTAGACCCAGCGAGGCGGCGTCGGCCGGAGGAGCGCGCCCAGGGAGAGGCGCTCGCCCACGTCGAGCGCGCGGAGGTGCCGCGGCAGGTCCTCCATGCGGGCTCCGAGCTGGAACACGGAGCCGGGGAAGCGGACGGTCGAGTCCGCGAGCTCCTCGAACGCGCGCTGAGCGGCCTCGCTGGCCCCTCGCTCCATCGTCGTGAACCCCCCTGGGCGTTCGAGCTTACGCCAAGCGGCGCGTCGCGAGCAAATCTGCTAAGGAACCCCCAGGGAAACGCGCCGCCGGTGACCGAAGGTAACGACCAGGTCTACGACCAGATCGCTCGCGAGGCGATCGAGCACGCCCTCGGGCGCACGTTCGAGAACCCCGAGGCCGTCCCGCGTCGCGATGCGTTCATCCGCGACGCGACCGACCTCCTCGCCCGCTTCGTGGCCGCTCGCTGCGGGAACCCGGGCTTCCACTCCGCGCGCTTCTTCGACGCGGTGATCGCTCTCTCGAACGCGCGCACGCGCATCCGCGACGCGGCCCGTCGCTCGCGGGTCGTCGAGCGTCTCGTCGAGGCCGAGCGCCGCGTCCGCGCCCTCGAGGGCGCGCTCCGGGACCGGAACGAGCAGCTCGTCCAGGCCTCCAAGGCCAGCGCCGACGGCCGCGACGACGGCGCCCAGCTCGCGACGCTCGCGCGCGCGATCGCCGACGCCGACGCGCGGATCCGCACGCTCGAGCGCGAGCTCTCGGACGCGCGCAACAAGGCCGCCGACACCGAGCCCCCGAAGGACTCGTCGGGCGGCCCGCCGACCGTCCACCTCGACCGCCTCGACGCGGCCGAGATCTTCGACAAGGAAGCGGAGGAGGACGGCGAGAAGACCGACGCGATCAAGATCGAGGTCCCGCCCGTGCCGCCCGACCGGCTCAAGGCGGTGGGCACGACCCGGTTCGTCTTCGACCCCCCGGCGGACGAGGCGCTCCCCAAGTCCGCCGGCCCGGCCTGGCAGCAGCCGAGCGCGAACCCCGACCTCGCCCTCGAGCCCGAGCGTCGCCTCGTCGCGCTCAAGGCCGAGTACAAGCAGCTCCAGGACGACCTCGCCAAGCTCCGCGCCGCGAAGGAGCAGGTCGAGCTCGAGCGTGACGCCCTCAACGCCCAGATCGAACAGGTCGCGCAGCGCGAGGCGCCGATCCGCGAGGCCAAGGCCGCGCTCGGTCGCGAGCGCGACCAGCTCCTCGCGCGAGTCGGCGAGCTCGAGCGCGAGCGCGAGGAGATGCGCCGCGAGAAGGCGATCGTCGAGCGCGACCGCGACGAGATCGTGCGGTCCCGCTCGGCCCTGGGCGAGCTCAAGCGCTCCGTCGAGCAGGAGCTCCAGCTCGCGCAGAACGAGCGCGAGCAGCTCAGGACGGCGATCGCCGACAAGGAGGCCGCGCGCCAGAAGGCGATCGGTGACTCCGAGCGCGCCCACGAGGCTCGCCGCGCCGCCGAGACCCGGATCGACCGCGAGTCCACCGCCGCCGCCCGCGCTCGCCGCGAGCGCGACGACGTGAAGGTCGACCGCGACCGCCTCAAGGCGCGCGACGCCGAGCTCGGGGCCTACGAGACGAGGTGGAAGGAGCTCGTGACCGCCCTCGGCGCGGACCCGGCCTCGTCCGTCGAGTCCGTCCTCGCCGCCGTCGCCCGGAGGCATGAGGTCGTCGTCGCGCACGAGCCGCTCGAGTGGGACGACGTGCGCGCGCGGCTCGAGCGGCTCCGTGTCCGGAGCGACGGGGTCGAGTCCCACGCGAAGCAGTGGCTGGCCCGGATCGACGAGGCGCGCGGCCGCTACGAGTCGCTCGTCGCCGGGGCCTCGAACGGGGGCACGACGGCCTCCATGCTGCTCGAGATCGCGCGGATCGTGTCGGCCCACGAGGAGGACCGCCGCGCGCTCGAGGTCATCGAGGCCGCGCTGGGCTAGGGTCCGTCTCCCCGACCTCCCCGAGTCGAGGGGCGGCCACCTCCGGCCACCTCCGGTCGGAGCGTCACGCTCGGCGAGGCGGACCCCCCACCCCCCGGCCCGGACTCCCACTCTGCCTCCCCTCCCGGCCGCCGCTCCTCGCCGGGCGCCTCGGGTTCGGGGTTTCATCGGCCCACCGACCGCGGAGCGCCTCCCTCGCGAGCTCCGCTCGGAGTTTCTCATCGCCCTCGGACGCTCGCGTCCCATCGGTCGCGCGTCACCTTTGTCGATCTTCGGATCCTCGCGTCCCGATGTTCGTCCGGGGCCTCATCACGAACCGACGCCCCGCGATGAGGCATCGGATGCACGGAAGACGTGCAGGCGCGGCCCCGTCGCATGCGATCAGGCCGCGGATTCACCGAGGGCGTGCAGGCGGGGCCCCATCGCGTGCTCGATCTCCGCGACCGCGCGCCACGGGCGCTCGGATGAACATCTCCGCCCTGGGTTGGTGCCCCGAGTGGGGAGCCGGCGGGCGTGGTGGGCAGAGAAGGCGTCGTCGGCCTGAAGGCGTGGTTGCCAGGCAGCGAGCGTGGAGGGCCGGCGGGCGTGGTGGGCAGAGAAGGCGTCGTCGGCCTGAAGACGTCGCTGCCAGCCAGCGAGGGAGGGAGGTGCCTCCTGAAGATCGTCGGGCTCGACGGCCGAGGGCTTGGTCCAGACCCAGGCGATGTGCATCCAAGGCCCCGTCGCGCGAAGGCTCCCCACGACGAGGCCTCGGATGCACGGAAGACGTGCAGGCGCGGCCCCATCGCACGCGATGAGGCCGCGGATGCACCGAGGACGTGCAGGCGAGGCTCCATCGCGTGCCCGACCTCACTGACTCGCGCGCGACGGGTGCTCGGATGAACATCGGCGGCACGTCGCCGCGGACGACTGCTCATGACCGCTCATGACTCGCAGGAGATTGCTCGAATTCGGTCCCGTGGCAGTCGGGGGGTATCCGTAGGATGGGCCATCATGAACGTGCAGCACATCGAAGCCTCGGTTCCGCCCGACACTCGACTCGTGAGGGACGATCGGGACCGCCTCACCCTGGTCCGCGAGATCCACGATGCGTTCGGAGCGAGACTCCTCGCCTACTGCATCATGGACACCCACTACCACCTCCTGGCCGAGTGCCCCGAGCCGGAGGCGCGCGCCCTCGTGGCCCAGTTCACGCGCCGCTACACGCGAGCGTTCAACAAGCGCTACGAACTGAAGCGTCGACTCGTCGAAGGGCCCGTTGACGTTCGGCTCAAGGACACCTCCCTGCTCGTCGCGAAGGCGATCAAGTACGACCATCAGAACCCGGTGAGAGCGAGGATCGTGGACACCGAGTCGCTCTTCGAGTGGAGCAGCGCCCGCGCGTTCGCCCGCCTCGCGCGCACGCCCTACCCGAACGTCGAGCGCGCACGAGCGATCGTTCGCGACCACGGTTGGGCGCTCCCGGGATTACGCGTGCAAGAGAGCCTCGATCGCGTGGCTACGCCGCGGGTCACTCCGGGCCAGATCCTCGCCGCGATGGCGCAGGTCTTCGGCTGTTTCGTCGAGGAGCTCACGTCGAGCGATCGCGCTTCGCCTCTCCCCGAGGCGCGGAGGGCGTTCGTCACCCTCGGCCGCCTCGAGGCATACTCGGATCGTCAGCTCGCTCCGTGGCTGGATCGATCGCGAGCTCTCGTCTCGAGGCTCGCCGGGGAGGAGGCGGACCTCGAGGCCGTGAAGGCCGCGCGCACGATTCTCCTCAGCGATGCTCACCGGTCGCGCCTCGTCCCTGTCGCGGAGCCTCGCGTCCCGAGCGTCGCCTCGGCCTGATCTCCGGCTCCGAGCGGCGGGCGCGCTCGCGAGCACGGGCGCGCGCGCGAGCGCCTACGCCTCGTCGCGACGGACGGCGAGCGTCTCGACGAGTCGTTACGTTCGGACCGATGGCGGACGCGACTCACGACGAGCAGCTCCGCGGCCTCGAGCGGCGCGCGCAGGAAGTGAACGACGCCGCGACCTGGTCGCGGTTGGCGTTCGCTTTGTCTCGCGCGGCTCGCTCCGGTGACGCGCAGGCCGCAGCTCATCGCGCACTCATGCACGATCCGGCCGACGCGTCGCGGTCGCTCCTCCCGCCCCGGACGGGCGGGAGGCTGAGCGACGACGTTCGGTGGCCCGGCTTACGCCGCCTCGCGTCTCCGCGGCGCATCGCTCTGCGCGACGGTTTGGACTACTCGTGTCTCGACGTCGGGGGCGGAGTCCTCGTCTACGAGTCGACGGAGCATATCGTCGCGTTCGATGTGTTCACGGAATCACCCCTCTGGATTCATCGCCGGACCGGGCGAGCGTCGTCCGGCCAACTCGCCACGGCCGGGTCGACGGTTGCCCAGATCCGGGACATCTCCTGGGACACTCCGCGGGAGGGGTCGCTCCTTCTCACCCTGCTGGACAAACGGTCCGGCGAGCTCGCCGGGGCGCCTGCGGTCGTTCGTCTCCCCGACGTCGAGGCGCGGACGGACTCTCCGTACATCACACCTCGTGCGCTCGGCCCGCTCGATGATGACCGGTTCGTCATCGTCCTGAGCGTTTCATCCGCGGACCTGCCGAACGAGTGGTTGCTCTTGGCGGTTGATCGAACGGGGAGGCTCCTCTGGCAGAAGGAGGTCCTCGCGGAGCGATGTCCTCTCCTGGCGGTCCTGGCGGCGCGAATCATCCTGATCGACCGCCAGACGGTTCGGGCGTTCTCGTTCGATGGCGTCGAGGCGTGGCGGCTCGGAGGCGTGACCTTGTTGGCCGCTCGCGAGGATCGCCTCCTGATCAGAGTGTCGAAGCGAAACGAGTCCGCGCTCTCCTGGATCGGGGCTTCGTCCGGCGACGTGCTCTCGTCGCGGCCGGTCGGATCCCTTCGCCCATTCATGGGGGTCTCGACGGTCCCGGGAGTCGTCGTGAACACGGAGACCGAGATTGTCGCGCTCGAAGGGGAGGCATTTCGCGTCGCATGGAGAGCTTCGATGGATGCCCCTGTGCTGGCCGCGACGGCCGACACCGTCCTCGCCATCCGGAAGCACCCGTACGACTACAGACGAGACGCCCCCTTGCTGTTCGAGGAGCTTGCGTCTGTCGTTGCCCTCGACGCGGAGACGGGTGCGGAGCTGTCGCGCATCGAGATCCCACCCACGGGTGAGCGCAGCCCGGATGCGGCAAGCGACCGCTCGATAGGTGTCTATCCGCAGCTCGCCGGCGGAAAGCTGATCTTCCCCTCCGCGAACGGACGACCGAACCTCTTCGTGCTGGGCGAGCCCTGACCGCGGGGCCGTGTCGAGCGACCCGGCTTCGAGCTACCTGATCTCCCTCGACGGCTCGCGGCCCACGGCCCACATGACCTTCGGCCTGAGCGCGAGCGTCTTCGCGTCCTGATCCATGCCCATGATCCCGGCGAACGCGAGCATGTTCGTCGTCTTGCGCACCCCCGGCTTGTCCTCGCGCGCGAGCACGAACGGCACCTGCGCGAAGCCGCGCGGCAGGAGCTCGGGCGAGATGTCCCGGCTCGACCCCATGACCACCGGGTTCTGCCGCTGGTGCGGCGCGGCGCCGACCCACGGCACGAAGCGGACGATCCACCCGCTCACGTAGGTCGTCGGGCCGCCGTAGCCGCCGCGCTCCTCGCGCCACTGGAAGATCGACCGCCAGAACGCCGGGTCCGGCTCTCCGAGCGCGGAGCGGAGGAGCTCGCGGAGGACGGGACGCAGGCTCGCCACCCACCACTCGAGGCCGAAGCGGCCGAGCGCTTCCACCTTCTCGATGATGAGCCTCCAGTCGGCGGCGGTGCCTTCGAGGCGCACCCAGGGGATCCCGCAGAGGCACTGCATCTCGTACTCGAAGAACGCCTGGAAGGCGTCGAGGAGCACGAGCGCGCGCGCGACGCGCTCGACCGGACCCGACGTGCTGAAGTTCACGTCGAGCGCCTGGTGCGCCTCGGGGTGGCTGTGCTCGCGGACGAGCTCGGCCATGCGCGCGAAGGCGGGCGCCCACGGGTTCTCGGGGGAGCGCTCGAGGTAGCTGATCGGGACGACGAGCTTCTTCTTCCCCGCGTGCGGGACGAGCCGCGCGCGGAGGACGTCGGGGCTCGCGTTCACGTGGTCCGCGAAGCCCTGCGCGATCGTCTGCCAGATCGCGTCGGGTGAGAGGACGAGCGGCCGGTGCGTCAGGAAGGCCGACTGGACCGTCGAGACGAGACCGTGGCCGTGCACCGGGACGAAGGGCCGGACGATGTCGCTCGCGGCCTCGATCGCGACGCCGGTCCGCTGGAGCACCGCATCCCGCGGACGCTGGGTCGGGAGCGGGTCGCGCGCGATGTCCACCTCGTCCACGCGGAACGTGATGCTCGTCGCGGTCTTCTCGATGATGGCGTCGTGCACGGTCCAGCTCCCGTCCGGGTTGGACACCCGGGCGGGGGCCGCTTCACGCGGCCGTCAGTCAGCGCGGGGCGCGGAGGGCGACCTCCTTCGGCTCGGCGCCGACCGCCCAGAGGATCTTGGGCTTGAGCGCGAGCGTGGTCTCGTCCTGCTCGAGGCCGAGGATGCCCGCGAGCGCGACCATCTTGTCCTTCTTGTCCCCGCAGTCGAGCTTGAAGGGCACCTGGGCGAAGCCGCGCGGGAGCTCGCCGGGGTAGATCTCCTTCGCTTCACCGGTGCAGATCGGGTTCCGCGAGCGTCGCTCTCCCTCGCCGAGGTACGGCGCGAAGCGGACGATCCACCCGCTCACGTAGCTCGTCGGACCGCCGTAGCCGCCGTGCTCCTCGCGTTGCTGGTAGATCGAGCGCCAGAACGCGGGGTCGGGCTCGCCCATGGCCGTCCTGTAGAGACCGCGGACGACGGGACGGAGGCTCTCGACCCACCACTGGAGATCGAAGCGAGAGAGGGCCTCGAGCTTCTCGGCGACGAGCTTCCAGTCGGCGGCGGTCCCCTCCAGACGGACCCAGGGGATCCCGCAGATGCACATCATCTCGTACTCGAAGAACGCCTGATACGCGTCGAGGAGGACGAACGCGCGCGCGGCCCGCTCGAGAGGCGTCGAGGTGCTGAAGTCCACGTCGAGCGCCGCGATCGCCTCGGGGTGGGAGTGGCTCCTCACGAGCTCGGCCATGCGCGTGAAGGCGGCGACCCACGGGTTCTCGGGCGACCTCTGGAGGTAGTTCATGGGGACGACGAGAGTCTTCTTGCCCTGGTGCGGCACCAGCCGCGCGCGGAGCGCTTCGGGGTTCGCGTTCACGTGATCCGCGAAACCCTGGGCGATCGCTTGCCAGACGGCGTCGGGTCCGAGCACGAGGGGTCTGTGGTCGAGGAAGGCCCGCTCGGCGGCCGCGACGAGGCCGTGCGTGTGCGCCGGCACGAAAGGGCGCACGATGTCGCTCGCGGCCTCGATCGTGACGCCCGTGCGGTCGAGGATCGCGTCGCGTGGCTGGAGCGTGGCGAGGCGCCTTCCGGCAGGCTCGACGTCGTCCACGCGGAAGGTGATCGCAGTCTCGGTGCGGTCGATGATCATCGAGCTCATGAATCCTCCCCGTCCGGACACGACCGAGACTAGCGCTTCACGGCCTGAAGATGCAGGGCCCGTCCTTCCGATAAATCACCGGAGGGTCCACGCCCATGCGTCTCTCGCAGCTCGTCAATGCGTTCGCCCCCGGCTCGAGCTTCGGCGAGGAGATCGACGTGACCTCGCTGGCCCTGGACTCACGGAAGGTCCAGCCGGGCGGGCTGTTCTTCGCGATCCCGGGCACCAAGGTGGACGGGACCGCGTTCGCCGCGGACGCGGTGCGTCGCGGAGCGGTCGCCCTCGTCGCCGAGAAGGACCCGGGGCTCGGCGTCCCGACGATCATCGTCCCCTCCGTGCGGCGCGCGCTGGGGCTCGCGGCGGATCGCTTCCTGGGAGAGCCTTCGCGCGACGTCCTCTCGTTCGGAGTGACCGGGACGAACGGGAAGACCACGACCACCTTCCTGCTTCGAGCGATCCTCGCGGCCGCGGACATGAAGCCGTCGCTCCTCGGGACGGTCGCCTACGAGGTCTCGGGCGAGAGCCGTCCCTCCACCAATACGACGCCGGACGCCCTCGCGATCCACGAAGCGCTCGCCGCGACGAGGAAGGCCGGCGGGCGGGGGCTCGTCATGGAGTGCTCCTCGCACGCGCTCGACCAGGAGCGGACCGCCGGCGTCCGCTTCCGCGCGGCCGTCTTCACGAACTTCTCGCGGGATCACCTCGACTACCACGAGACTCCGCGCGCCTACTTCGAGGCGAAGGCCCGCCTGTTCCGCGGGCTCGAGGCCGACGCGTTCGCGGTCCTCAACGACCGCGACCCCATGACGAAGGAGCTCGCGATGCTCACGCGCGCGCGCGTCCTTCGCTACGGCGGCCACTCGCGGTGCGACGTGCGGGCGCGCGTCTTCCGCTCGGACCTCGCGGGCTCGCGCGCGACCGTCTTCTTCGGGAAGCGGAGCGTGCGCCTCGACCTCCCGCTCGTCGGGAAGCACAACGTCGAGAACGCGCTCGGCGCCGCGGCCGCGGCGTGGGCCGCGGGCGTGGCCCCCGAGACGATCGTCCGCGGCCTCGAGTGCGTGCGCTGCGTGCCCGGCCGCGTCGAGCCCGTCCCGCTCGAGCCCATCGGATCGGCCGGGCCGCGCGCGCCGACGGTCCTCGTGGACTACGCGCACACCGCGGAGGCGCTCGAGAAGGTGCTCGCCTACTTGAAGCCGCTCGTGCGCGGGAAGCTCCTCGTCGTCTTCGGCTGCGGCGGCGACCGCGACCGCGGGAAGCGGCCCCTCATGGCCGCCGCCGTCGAGCGGCACGCGGACGTGGCCGTCCTCACGAGCGACAACCCGCGCACCGAGGACCCGGCGCGGATCCTCGCCGACGTCCTCCAGGGCTTCCGCGTCCGCAAGTCGGTGAAGGTCATCGCGGACCGCCGCGAGGCGATCTTCAAGGCCGTGAAGTCGGCGAAGGCGGACGACCTCCTCGTGATCGCCGGCAAGGGACACGAGACGGGCCAGATCACGCGCGAAGGCGTGCTGCCGTTCGACGATCGTGAGGTGGCGCGGGAAGCGCTGCTCGCGCGTTAGAGGCGGGCCCCCCCCAAGTCTCCCCCGCGGAGCGGGGGGGGTTGGGGGGGGGCCGCCTCATCGTTTGCGAACGTCCATTCGGCCGGTGCAGGGGATGCTGCCGCCATCTGCACGAGGACGAGGAGCCGCTGCACGAGCCGGTCGCCCTCGCGGTAAGCGATCGCGAGGAGGTTGCCGCGCGTCGCGAGGCGCACCCGTCCGAGCTCGACGCCGGGCTCGGTCTCGAGGCGCACGGTCGGCCCGTGGCGGCCGAGGCCGTCGCGCGTCCACCGAGCAAGACCGAGGTCGCCCTCGGGCTCTCCGAGCTCGCCCTCGATCGGACCGTAGGCGATGAGCTCGAGGGCCTCGGAGACGGCGGGCTCGAGGTCGTGGAGCGGCTCGGAGAGGCGCGCGGTCCACGCGTGCTTCCTGTCGTCGGCGCCGAACGCGTGGGCCACGTCCGGCGGCTCGATCACGAGGAGCAGGTCCGGCGTGATCCACGCGACGCGCGCGTCGCGCGGCGAACGCAGATACGGTACGGCCGCGGGCTCGCCGAGAGGCCGGAGGTCGGCGTCGAGGCGGACGAGCTCGCAGCCGCTCGGCGCGCGGAGGAGGACGACGGCCTCCGCGCCGTGCGACGCGGCGCTCACGACCTCGCGGCCGGGCGGCAGCTTCTTCTCGCGCGTGAAGCGGCCGTCGCGCCCGAAGATCACGGCGCGCCCGCCCGAGTCGAGGAAGACCGCGAGGCCCCGCGCGTGGTCGCACGCCGCGGCGATCGAGACGCCGCGGCCGATCCGCTTCTTGCTCGCGACGAGCTCGCCGCCGCCCGCCGAGAGCGACGCGTGGAGGAGCCCGTCCGCATCCACTCCGGCGACGAACGCGCCGCCCGCGCTGCCGACGAGGCGCGGCGCCGTCACGTCGAGGCCCGCGAAGACCTCGGCCTCGTCCACGATCGGCTGGAGACCGATGATCCGGTTGCGCTGGAGGAGGAGCTTCCCTTCCGAGCGGCGGAGGGAGTAGAGCTGCTCGTCGCCCGCGAAGGAGAGCTCGAAGCCGTCGCCGTCCACGCCGAGCTTGTGCGAGGAGAGCTCGTGGATCGGCCCCGGCGTGTCGAGGAGCGCGGTCACGCGCCGCCGCTCCGCGGCCAGCAAGCGGCCGTAGAGCTCGGAGAGCGCGTCCGCCTCCGCGACGCTCACGGAGCGGCCGAGGAAGGCGCCCCACTCGCCCGGAGGCGCCTTCACCTTCGAGCCGCCCGTGACCGCCGCGACCGAGCGCGCGAGCCCGGCGGTGCGGTCCCCGGGGAGCGCGCGGACGGTGGCCCTGAACAGCGCGACGCGCGGCTCGATCGGCGGCGAGGCCGCGAAGCAGCGGAGCGCTCGATGAGCGCCCGGCTCGCTCACGTCGGCCGCGAGGATCGCGGCGAGCTCGCTCCCCGCGTCGTCGCGCTCCGCGCCCTCGCGGAGCGCCTCGGCGACGGCGAGCGCGGCGAGGTCGAGCTGCCCGCGCCGGCGCTCCTCCGCGGCCACCCGGAGCCGGGCCGCGGCGCGCTCCTCGCCGCTCGACGCGCCGCGGAGCGCCCGCTCCCGATCTCGACGCGCCTCGTCGCTCACCTCTCGCTCATCTCGTCCCGGGCTTCCCCTCCGCGCGCGGATCGGAGACGCCGAGGAGGCCGCGCCCCGGCTCGCGGAAGACCGCCTGGATGTCGGTCCCGGGGCCGACGCGCTTCACCTTGTGGCCGCGCGCGCGGAGGACCTCGACGACGGTCGCGGGCACGCCTTGCTCGGCGGTGACCTCGTCGGGCATCCACTGGTGGTGGAGGCGCGGCGCCGCGACACTCGCGGCGGGGTCGAGGCCGAGGTCGAAGCGGTTCAGGATCACCTGGAGCACCGCCGTGATGATCCGCGAGCCGCCCGGAGATCCGAGCGCGAGCGTGAGCTGCGAGCCCTCGAAGACGAACGTCGGCGTCATGGACGAGAGCGGCCGCTTCCCGGGCGCGACCGCGTTCGCGCGGCCCTGGATCAGGCCGTAGGCGTTCGGCTCGCCGGGGCGCGCCGCGAAGTCGTCCATCTCGTCGTTGAGGAGGACACCCGTGCCCGGAGCGACGACGCACGAGCCGAACGTGTAGTTGATCGTCTGCGTGGAGGCGACCGCGTTGCCCTCCGAGTCCACGACCGAGAAGTGAGTCGTGTGGTCGCTCTCGTGGGCCGGAGCGGGCCCGGGCTTCAGGTCGGAGGAGAGCGTCGCCTTCGCCGGGTCGATCGTGGCCGCGAGACCCTTCGCGTACTTCTTGGAGGTGAGGCCCGTGACCGGCACGTGCACGAAGTCCGGGTCGCCGAGGAACTCCGCGCGGTCGCGGTAGGCGCGGCGCATCGCCTCGACGAGCGCGTGCTCGCGCGGGCCCGGAGCGAGGCCGCCGTACTCGAAGGTCTCGAGGACGTTGAGCATCTGGACGAGGTGGACGCCGCCCGAGGACGGCGGCGGGAACGAGACGATCGAGCGCCCGCGGTAGGTCCCGCGGACCGGCGCGCGTCGAGTCGGCTTGAATCCGGCGAGGTCCGCCCGGGTGACGGCGCCGTTCGTCGCCTTCTCGATCGCGGCCGCGAAGGGCGCGTCGGAGAAGCGCGCGCCGTTCGCGAGCGCCTCGATCGTGTTCGCGAGGTCGCTCTGGACGAGGAGCGCGCCCGCCGCGAGCGGCTTCCCGCCCGGCAGGAAGATCCTCGCGGCCTCGGGGTCGCGCGCGAGCACCTTCGCGCGCGAGCTGCAGGCGCCGGCCGTCCCGTGGGCGACGACGACCCCCTCGCGCGCGAGCTTGATCGCGGGCGCGAGGAGGCGTGGGAGCGGGAGCGTGCCCTTCCGCGCGTGGAGGTCGAGCACGCCCGCGACGAGGGTCGGCACGGCCACGGAGCGGGGCCCGTCGAGGCTCTCGTCGGCCTCGTCGCGGTACATGTCCGCCGTCGCCGACGCGGGCGCGACCTCGCGCGTGTCGAGCGCCTCGATCTCCCCCGTCCGCGCGTCGTGGACGAGGAAGAAGCCGCCGCCGCCGAGCCCGGTCGACTGGGGCCGCGCGACCGAGATCGCGAAGGTGACGGCGATCGCCGCGTCCACCACGTTCCCGCCTTCCGCGAAGACGGCGAGGCCGGCCTCCGTGGCCTCGGGGGCCGCGGACGCGATCGCGACGGTGCGGCCGCGTCCGGTCGCGGAGACCGCGGTGGGCTCGCAGCAGGCGATCGACACGACGGCGCCCGCGAACAGGGCGAGGAGGCCCGAGATGATCGCGAAGTGGAGCGGCCGGGTCCCGGTCTCGGTGGTCTCGGTCATGACTTTCGCCTCACGAAGCGCCGGAGCGGCGCGAGCGCGTCGGGCGCGCACGCGAGCAGGTCGCGGTTGGGGGCTCCCTCGCGGACCCAAGCCGCGAAGTCGAGCCTCTCGCCCGACGCGAGATCGAAGAGAGCGCCGCCGACCCGTTCGAGGAGCGGCGCGACGCCGGCCACGTCCCAGACGGCCGGCCAGAGGAGCGAGCCCATGGCCGCTCCGCGCGCGACGAGCGCGACGTGGAGGGCGGTGCTCCCGAGGCCGCGCACCTTCCCCGGGAACGAGATCGTGTGCCGCCAGTGGGAGTCCGACGTCGCGCAGAAGAACGTGCGCGCGTCGAGCGACTCCATGGAGAGCGGCGCGCGGAGCGCGCGCGAGCCGTAGAAGCCCGGCCCCGTCCGGTCGGCGGCGTAGAGCTCGTCCGTCCGTGGCGCGTAGAAGACCCCGAGCACCGGCGCTCCGCGCGCGAGGAGACCGATCGACACGCCGAAGGTGGGGAGACTCGCGGCGTAGCTCGCCGTCCCGTCGATCGGGTCCACGACCCACGCCGCGTCGAGGCTCGCGAGCTTCGCGAGCGTCTCCTCGCTCGCCGTCTCCTCGCCCACGACCGGGATCGCGGGCGTCCGCTCTCCGAGGATCCGGCGGACCGTCTCCTCGCACTCGCGGTCCGCGACCGTCACGATCGAGTGGTCGGACTTGAGCTCGAACTCCCCCGTCCCCATGTGGCGGAGCGCGACCGCCCCCGCCGCGCGCGCCGCCTCGATCGCGGCCGCGAGCTCGGCGGACGGCGACGGCGGATCTCCGGATCCGGGCAGGGTGGGCGGGGCCGAGACTCCGCTCATGCGGCCCTCCGTGCGGCGCGGCCGGCGTCGGTGTCGATGAAGGCACCTCGGACGCCCTTCGTCGCAAGTGGCCGCGGTTGGGGAAAAGTCGTTTCAGTTCGCGCAACGACCTCGACGCCCCGCGTGTTCTTCGGCCGGACCGGACGGGTTGATCGCGCGGCGGACGAGATCGTTGCGGACGTCGAAACGACTCCGGTCGCTGGATGCCGACTTGAGACGAGGCGCTCGTGAGGTGCGGATGTGGAGAGCCGCGAGAGAGAGAAGGGCGAGGAGAAGGACCGGGAGCCAGCTCCGAAGGAGATCGTTGCGGGCGTTGAAACGACTTTCGCCGAGGAGCGAGGAGTTGCGTCGAGGGCCGCCGCAGGGGCGAACATCAGCGAGCCCCCCCGGCGGCGAGGAGGAGCCGCGCCGAGTCGATGAGCCGAGGGCCGGGGCGGTTGAAGAACACGTTGCCGTCGAGCGCCGTGACCCCGAATCGTCGAGCGAGCGCAGCGAGTCGAGACGCCTCCGCCTTTGCTCGCTCGAGGTCGAAGCCACACGGAGCGATCGTGATCACGTCGGGCTCGAAGGCGTCGATCTCCTCCCAGGAGACGACGACGCTCTTCTTGCCCGCGAGGTCCTTCCTGAAGCACTCGAAGCCCGCGGCCGCGACGAGCTCGGGGATCCAGCTCGCGGCGGCCATCGGAGGCTCCGTCCACTCGAGGTGGCAGAGGCGCTTGCCCGCGTTCTTCTTGCCCGCTTCGCGGATCGCATCGAGCTCGCGACGGAACTGCTCCACGATCGAGAGGGCCCTGGCCTCGGCACCGCACGCGCGGCCGATCGCGAGCACGTCGGCCAGGACTCCCTCCATGGTCGAACCACTCGTCGCGACGACCGTCGGCCGCGACGGGAGCCGCGCGGCGAGCGCGCGGACCGAGGTCTCCGAGACGGCGCAGACGTCGCACTGGGC
>CAZYLP010000089.1:0-15666 GCA_964648345.1 uncultured Planctomycetota bacterium | reverse complement strand
CACGCCTGACGGCGCGGTCCTCGCCTTCTCGACCGGTGGTCCGGGCGTGGCGATCCTCGAGCGCGGCAAGGCGATGATGGAGAATGTCGGACGGGAGGCGTCGGCCGCGTTCGCCGTCGCGTTTTCGCCTCGATCGGGCCGACTCGTCACGGGCCACGATGAGGGAGAGCTCCACGTCTGGGACCTGGCATCGCGGCGACTCGTGGCGTCGGCCAAGCTCCCGAAGCGCGTCACGTGGATTCGCTTCGCCCCGGAGCCGGACGACGAGCTCATGCTCGTCTCGACCGCGGATGGCTGGCTCCGACTTTGCCGGATCGAGCCTCTGGCCGAGCTCGACAAGGTCCACTTCGGAGGGGCCGACAACACGGCGGCACCGCACGCCGTCTTCTGTCCCGGTGCCAGGGAGATCCTCGTCGCGCCCTGGCCTGGCCGGCTCGAGCGGTGGGCGATCGACTCGGTGTCGTGGGTCAGGAAGCGGCGGCCGTGAAGGCCTCCGTCATTGGCGGGTGATAACCTGATGGTCATGCGCCCCGATGCCACCTCGTCGGTCGAGACGGATCAGGTCGTCGTGCTCCACGCGATCCCGTGGGAGCAGTACGAGTCGTTGACGAAGGCGATCGGCGAGAGCGCTGGGATCCGGACCAGCTACCTCGACGGCGAGCTCGAGATCCTGAGTCCAGGAAGACACCACGAGCACTGGAAGACGCTGCTCGCCCGCCTCGTCGAGGCGTGGGCCGACGCGCATGAGCTCCCGCTCAACGGCTTCGGCTCCGAGACGTTCCGCAAGCGAGCCAAGAAGGCGGGCCTCGAACCGGACGAGTGCTACATCGTCGGCGAGGCGAAGAAGGTCCCCGACCTCGCGGTCGAAGTCGTCTGGAGCAACCTCGGGATCGACAAGCTCGAGGTCTATCGCCGGATCGGCATCGGCGAGGTCTGGTTCTGGGAGGAGGGGAAGCTCCTCGTCTTCGGTCTCGAGAAGGGCTCCTACAAGCGGCTCCGCGCGAGCCGCCTCCTGAAGGGGTTCCCCCTCCGTCAGGTCGAGCAGATCGTCGCGACGACCGACTTCTCGCATCAGGCCGAGGCCGTGCGGAAGTTCAGGCGTTCGCTCTGAGAAGGTGACTACGCGCGGTCCGGGGGAGGCTTCCTCAGCGCGCGGAGTCGGTTGATCGCGTCGGGAGTGTTCTTCGCCGTGACCGGGCCGATGTCAGGGCCGGGGGAGAAACCGCGCCCGAGCGTCGGCGAAGCTCCAGGCGCCGCGCCGACACCGAGAGGATTCCCCTCGCAGCGCATCCCGCCCTCGATGGCCCGGAGCGCGTCGGGGAACGCCCAGACTTCGGCGTCGCGTCCGCCAGGCTTTCCGGCGCGGTTCACCTTGCGGGCCACCTTCTTGAACCAGCGCCCGAAGGCCTTCCACCAGCTGCCGGTCTCCGGCGGAGCCTTCTTGTACCGGGACCCGATCCAGCCGAAGCTCGTCATGGCCACGGTGTCCGAGCCGATACGGAGATCGAGGTCGATGATCCCGAAGTGTCCCGCGCCGAAGTGGGGCACCGATCGGTCCCAGCCCCCGACCTCCTCGTCCCAGCCGGACCACGGGTCCTCCACGAACGCCGGCCTCGGGGGGTCGACGATGACGATCTCACCCGGAGGAGCGACGATCGGTGGGCCGTGCCGCTTGAGGAGCGGCAGCCGGCCGCTCGGCACATGCCAGAGCAGGTGGTGGCCGCTCGCCAACGAGGGGACCGTCTCGAGCGCGTGCCACCGCCTGGGGCCGTCCGCCACGAGGAACGCGACGTCGGGGTCGTCGTTCAGCCTCTGGAGGAGGACGGGGAGGTCGGCCGCAGTGAGGAACGCGAGGATGCTCGGCACGTCACACCTGACCCGACGGAGGAGAGCTTACTAGAATCCCAGCGCTTGTCCGAGCGCGTCGTCGAGGTCCAGGGCCTCGAGAAGACCTACGTCCGCGGAGCGCACAAGGTGAAAGTCCTCGCCGGGCTCGACCTCTCGGTGGACGCGGGCGAGTTCGTCGCGCTCATGGGGCCGTCCGGGTCGGGGAAGTCCACGCTGCTCAACGTCGTCGCCGGGATCGACCGGCCCACGGCGGGGAAGGTGTGGGTCGCGGGGAGTCTCCTCAACGACCTCGACGAGACCCAGCTCGCGGAGTGGCGGGCGAGGCACGTCGGCTTCATCTTCCAGTTCTACAACCTGATCCCGGTCCTCTCCGCGCTCGAGAACGTCGAGCTTCCGCTCCTCCTCACGACGCTCTCGCGGAAGGAGAGACGCAAACGCTCTCACTTCGCGCTCGAGATGGTCGGGCTCGCGGACCGGGCGGACCACAGGCCGAGCGAGCTCTCGGGCGGACAGGAGCAGCGAGTCGCGATCGCGCGCGCGATCGTGTCGGAACCGACGCTCCTCGTGGCGGACGAGCCGACGGGCGACCTCGACGCGAGCTCGGCGACGGCGATCCTCGAGCTCCTCGGTCGCCTCAACGAGGAGCACAAGAAGACGATCCTCATGGTCACGCACGACCCGCACGCGGCCGAGAAGGCGAAGAAGACGATCCGCCTCGAGAAGGGCGTGCTCGCGGGCACGGAGGCCGACTGAATGCCCGATCCGTGTCACAGCTGCGGCGCGAGCATCTTCGCCGGGGCCTTCGAGTGCGCCGTGTGCAAGGCGCCGGTGAAGCAACTCACCGCCGAGGAGAGAGCGGCGCGGAACCGCGGACCCAAGCTCGCCGCGGCGATCACGATCATGGCGATCGGCGGGCTCATCGTCCTCGCCGGCCTGATCATGATCCTGGTGACTTCGAGCATCGATCAGATGAGTCTCGGGACGATCGCGTTCGGCGCCGTCACGATGGGCACCGGCTTCGCCACTCTCCACGAGTGGTGAGAGTCAGGCGCCGAGCGTCGCCTTGACCTCGCGCGCGGCGCGCTCGCCGGACTCGATCGCGCCCTCCATGTAGCCCGACCAGACGGTCGCGGTCTCGGTGCCGGCGAAGTGGATCCGGCCGACGGGCGTTCGCATACCCGCTCCGAGTGCAGCGAGCGCGCCCGGGACCGTGTTGCCGACAGGGCAACCGCGCGTCCAGAGCTCTCGCTGCCAGTCCTGCTCCACGACCTGCGTCGGTGAGCCCGCCGCGGCGCCGTAGAGGCGGGCAGCTTGATGGACGACGGACTCGCGCCGCTCCCGCTCGGGGAGGCGGGCGAGGTCGAGCGCGGCCTTCCCGACGACGAAGCCGAGGAGCGCGGGCTGGGCGAGCTCCTTGTCGCTCGTGTCGAACCACGCCGTGACCGGACCCTCGGAGGAGATCGCCTCGCCGGAGAGGCCTGCTTCACGCCAGAAGGGCTTCGAGTAGAGGAGGAAGACCTTCGTCGTCGCGCCCATGGGAGTGCGCTGGAAGAGCTGGTCGCGCTCCGCGGGGAGGCCGGGCGCGAAGTGGATCCGGGCGGCGAGCGCCGGCGGGACGGCGACGACCGCGGCCTTCGCGGTGAAGGTGCCCTTCGCGGTCACGGCGCGGACCTCGCCCGCGTCGTGCTCGATCGTGGAGACGGGCGCGCCGAGCGTGACCCGGTCTCCCAGCTTCGCGGCGAGACCGATCGAGAGCTGCTGCGTGCCGCCCGCGAGCCGCGTCTCCTGGGCGCCGTTCTCCGTCTCGAGGAGCGGCATGATCCCGCCCGCCTGGCTCACGTAGGCGAGGAAGCGGAGCACCGAGATCTCGGACGGCTCCACGCCGAGCACGACGCGGATCGCGACGTCGAGCGAGTGCGCGGCCGCGGCGCAGCGGACGTGCTTCCGCTTCCAGCTCTCGACGGTCTCGCCGTCCCACTCGGCGGCCCTGACCGCGCTCTCGGGCGCGGTCGCCGGGACGTGCTTCCTCAAGCGCTCGATCTTCGAGAGCGTCCGGTGGAGTCCGACCAGGCTCAGGATCGGGAGCGAGGGGATCGTCCCCGAGTAGCTCGAGCGGAGCGCTCCGAGCTCGAGGAGCTTGCGGCCCGTCGTGAAGGTCTTGTACGTCGAGACGCCGAGCTCCTCGGCGAGCTTCGCGACCCTCGTCTGCGTCGGGCCGATCCACTGGCCGCCGCGGTCGAAGACCGCGTTGCCGAGCTTCTCGCTGAACGTCCGGCCGCCCACGCGGTCGCGAGCCTCGAGGACGCGGACGCTCGCGCCGCCCTCGTGGAGGAGCCGCGCCGCGGTCAGACCGGCGAGGCCGGCGCCGATGACCAGGACGTCGGTGGAGTCGGTCATGGAGAAAAGGATAAGCTGTGGCCCATGGATTCGGCGGCGGACCAACTCTTCGGCGAGATCGCAGTCCGCCTCTTCTTCTGCACCCGGCGTGACCTCGAGCGCGGCCTCAAGGCGCAGCACGAGGCCCGCGAAGCGGGGAGCGACCCCCAGATCGGCGAGGTGCTCCGCGCGCTCGGAGTGATGAACGCCAACCAGGTCGAGGCCGTCCTCCGCGCGCAGGGAGTCTTCGACGGCACGACCGTCGAGACGCTCTACGGAAGGATCGCGATCCGCAACAAGTTCATCCGCCCCGCGGACCTCGAGGACGCGATGAAGGTCCAGCAGAAGACCGGCCGGCGCCTCCGCATGGGCGAGATCCTCGTGAAGCGCGGGCACCTCACGTGGGAGCAGCACGAGTCGATCCTCCGCCTGCAGGAGCGGCTCCTCCGCCAGATGGAGGGCAAGAAGGGCCTGGACCTCGACTCGCTGCCGATGATGGACGGACCTGTCCCGCCGCCGCCTCCTCCTCCGTCCACGTCCAGATGACGGCGAAGATGACCCGACTCGCGCGCCTCGAGATCTTCGAGACGAAGCTCCCGCTCGTCGCGCCGTTCGAGACGAGCTTCGGGAAGGTCGATCACCGGGAGCCGCTCATCGTCCGGCTCGAAGACGCGGACGGCGCCGTCGGCTGGGGCGAGTCGCCGGTGGCCTACCGACCCCACTTCAACGCGGAGACGAACGTCACGGCGTGGCACGTGATCGCCGACTTCGTGCCGCAGCTCTTGAAGGGGAAGTCCTTCGAGACGCCCGAGGAGATCGCCGCCGCGCTCGCGCCGATCCGCGGCCACAACATGGCGAAGGCGGCCGTCGAGTTCGCCTTCTGCGACCTCATCGCCAAGAAGAAGGGCGTCCCGATCGCGGAGATCTTCGGCGCGACGCCGCGTCCGATCGAGGTCGGCGTCTCGATCGGGATCCAGCCGAGCGTCACGGCCCTCCTCGAGCGCGTCGCGAAGCACGTCGCGCAGGGCTACCTCAGGGTCAAGCTCAAGATCGCGCCCGGCTGGGACACCGAGCCCGTCCAGGCCGTGCGCGAGGCCTACCCCGAGCTCAAGCTCATGGCCGACGCGAACGGCGCCTACACGCTCGACCACAAGCTCATCCTCGAGGAGCTCGAGCCCTTCGACCTCATGGTCCTCGAGCAGCCGCTCCACCACGAGGACCTCGTGGATCATCGCGAGCTCGCGCAGGCGTTGAGGACCCCGATCGGCCTCGACGAGAGCTTGCCCACGCTCGGCGCGGTCCGCGCGGCGCTCGAGCTCGGCGCGTGCATGATCGTGAACGTGAAGCCCGGACGCCTCGGCGGCCCGACGGCCGCGAAGGCGGCGCTCGACGCGACGAAGCGCGCGGAGAAGGGCGCGTTCCTCGGCGGCATGCTCGAGAGCGGGATCGGCCGCGCCGCGAACCTCGCGCTCGCCGCGCTCGACGGCTTCACGATCGAGCCGGACCTCTCGGCGAGCGACCGCTACTACAAGGAGGACGTGGTCGATCCTCCCTTCGTCCTCGATGCGGCGACGGGGTGCATCCCCCCGACGACCGGGCCCGGGATCGGCGTCAAGGTGCTCGAGGACGTCCTTGCGAAGAGGAGCCTCAGGCGGCAAAGCTTCGTGGTGTGACGCACTTCACGCGCTTCCTCGGTGTCCTGATCCTCGCGCTCCTCGCGGGGCCCTGGTGGGACACGGCCACGAGGTTCGAGAGCGGGCTCGAGCTCGGCTGGAGAGGCCTCGCCGAGATCGCGGCGAACCCGGGCGCGGCCTACTCCCCGCCGACGGACGGGGCGCTGGCGCCGTTCTGGGCCAAGCGGCGCTCCCTGATCGCGATCGGGTTCGTCGTCCTCGGGGGCGCGCTCATCATCGCCGTCCCCCGGCGGGGGCCGTGGGCCACGATCGGCGCGATCTGCGCGTGCGCCGGAGTGGACTCGATCATCGTCTACGGCGCGGTGCTCGAGCCGTTCTGGCCCGGACCGAGTCTCAACCAGTTCCTCTTCGCGAACGCGGTGGCGTGCCTGCCGCTCGTGCTCGCCGTGATCGGCTCGGCCGGCGTGTTCACGAGGCACCGGGTCGGACGCGCCGCCGGCTGGCTCCTCGCGCTCGGCTGCGGGCTCGCTCTCCTCGGGACGTTCGTGATCCTCTGGGGCGGCGCGGTCGCCGGCCTTCTCGCCGCGGCCGTCTTCGCGATCGAGTCGCGGCGCTGGTACCGGAGCGCTAAGGAGGAGGGCCGTTGAGCGACGATGAGCTCCGCGCCCTCGAGCGCGCGACCGTGCAGGCGCCCGAGGACCCCGAGGCCTGGCTCGCGCGCGGCCAGGGAGCAGCCCGCGTCGGAGCGCGCGACGAGGCGCTCGACGCGTTCTACCGCTCGGCCGCGCTCGGGGGCGCGCTCCCCGCGATCCGCGAAGGCCTCCGCGCGCTCGGAGCGCCCGCGTCTCCCTGGGGCCACGAGGAGGGCGACGCGGCGCGCACGCGGTGCTCGCCCCTCCGCGGCCCGAGGAAGGGCGAGATCGTCGCGCGCGCGCCGCTCCCGCACGTGGGGCCCGTCGTCATCGCGGAGGACGGCACGGTCCTCGTCGCCGGGACCATGACCTCGCGGATCGCACGCCTCGACGGACGCACGCTCGCGGCGCTTCCGCCGATCCTCCTCGACGAGACGTGGGCGGACGTGAAGCTCGCCGCCGGAGCCGGGCTCACGGTCGGCCGGGCGCACGGAGGCAGCGAGTCGCTCCTCGCGATCGAGGCGACGCGCGCGCGGCGAGTCTTCACGACGACGAGCGCTCACTACGCCGCTCCACGCATCGAGGGGGCTGACTTGTTCCTCCTCTCGATAGACCCGGACGCTCAGCTCCTCCAGGTCCACTCGTTGAACGCCGGTCTCGAGCGACGGCACCGCTTCGGGCTCGGCGAGGACGCGCTCGACTTCGCGGTCGATGCGCGTCGCGTCGCGGCGTTCAACTCGGGCGGCGCTCACTACGCGACGCTCCTCGTCGCCACGCACGCGGGCCCCGAGGTGTTCCGGCATCAACTCCGGGATATCCCCTTCGCGGTGCCGGTGCTCGGCGCGAAGGGGCGCGTCTTCTACGTCACGCGGTCGGGCACTCACAGCGTGGGCACGCTCTACCACCTCGAAGCGCTCGACGAGGGAGGAGCGCCCGTCGGGCACGTGGACTTCCACCTCCGCGACCACGGCTTCGACTACGCGGAGGTCGCCGCGACGCCCGACGGCGGCGCGTGGCTCGCGACCGAGAACGAGCTCATGCGCGTGGACGCCGACGGGCGTCTCGCGTGGACCGAGGACTACTGGAGCCGCGCGCAGGGCTCGCTCGTCGCCGATCGCGAAGGCTGGTCCTTCACGCAGGCGCTCGACGGCGACCGGAGCATCGTCGAGGGCAACGCGCCCGACCGGAGCGCGCGCTTCGAGGTCGAGGGCGACTACCGGCCGGTGGCGATCGACGCGTTCGGCCGCCTGTTGGCCGTATCGAGCACGGAGGCGAGGACGGAGCTCGTGGCGATCGCGTGAGCGAGGGCCTGTGAGCGACACCGACCTCCGCGAGCTCGAGCGCGCGACGCAGCGAGCGCCCGACGACGGGGCCGCGTGGCTCGCGCTCGCGCAGGCGGCGGCTCGCCTCGGCGAGCGCGACCGCGCCGTCGAGGCGTTCTACCGGTCCGCGGCGCTCGGTGGTTCGCTCCCGCCCGTGCGCGAAGGCCTCCGAGCGCTCGGAGCGCCGCCCACGCCCTGGGGGCACGCCCATCACGGAGACACGCGGCGCTCGTGCTGCTCTCCGCTCCGTGGCCCACGGCGGGGCGAGATCGTCGCGCGGGCGACGCTGGGGAAAGGCTGGATGACGCTCGTGATCGCGGAGGACGGCACGGTCCTCGTCGGGCATCCGGCCGGGACGCTCTCTCGCTTCGAGGGGCGTTCGCTCGCGCCGCTCTCGACGATGCGCCTGGCGCCCGAAGGCTCGGTCGAGCCGAGCGCCGGAGCGGGCATCGTGCTCGCGAGAGTCAGCGGGACGCGGCCGTCTCTCTTCGCGATCGAGGAGACGACTGGGAGACGCATCGACGTTCCTCACGAGCATGCGGCCGAGTCAAGAGACGCTCCGCCCGCCCTCATCACGGAGCGCGCCGTCCTCGTCCCATCGCCGCGCGAGGCGTCCTCGAACTTCGTCAGCGTTCACCGGTCCGATGCGGCGCTCGGTCTCATCAACACGTTCGACATCGGACGCGAGGGCCCGGAGGTCACGACGGACGGGGATCGGATCGTCTTCGCCGACCACGAAGGTCAGGGTGACGGCCGGCTGTGCATCTTCGACATGAGCGGCGCGCTGCGCGCGACGATCGTCCTCGAAGCCTTCCCGGGCGGTCCGCCCGTGATCGACGGCCGGGGCCGGATCCTCGTCCGGGCGTGGGCCGGTGGTCTGCCGGACGACCCGGAGATGCCCGGCATGGACGTGGACTGCCACGCCGTGCTCGCCTTCGAGCGGGACGGACGTCTCGCGTGGCGGGTCGATGCGAGGGGCATCGACGACGTCGTCGCGGACACGGACCTCGCGCCGAGCGGAGACGGGGGGCTCTGGGTGAAGTCCACGGTCGAGCTCATGCGCGTGGACGCGGACGGGCGGGTCACCTGGCGCGACATGGATTTCGAAGGGGCCATCGACCTCGTCGATCGCGAGGGTTGCCTCTACACGCACACATACTCGGGCGTCGAAAACACGGGGGTCCTCTCGGCGATCCTGCCGGACCGGAGCCTGGCGTTTCGCATGGAGGGCGAGAGCTGCCGTCCGCTCGCCATCGACGCCTGGGGCCGGCTGCTCGCGCTCCGCGCCGAGCGCGCGACGCGCGAGCTCGTGGCGATCGCATGACCGAGTGTCGGTGGGTGTGGTCATCTTGCACCCGATGGCCACCGATCAAAAGCCGAACGTCTCGCTTGCCGCTCCCACGATCCTCGCACTCTTTCGCGTGCACCACGGCGTCGCCTCGCGCGCTCAGCTCATCGCTCGCGGCGTCCACCGTGACGCGATCACGCGTGCCCTCGCGAAGGGGTCGCTCGTGGCGGTTCTGCACGGCGTGTATCGGTCGGGCTCGGCACCGCCGACGACGGACCAGGAGGTCATGGCCGCGTGCCTCGCCGTCGACGGAGCGGTCGCATCGCACCGGACGGCCGCGCGGCTCCTCGGCTTCCAAGGCTTCGAGCGAGCGACCGTCGAGGTGTCGGCGACGACGGGCGCTCGCGCCGAGGGAGTGACGGTCCACCGTGTGAAGGCGCTCGCCCTCGACGACGTCATGAAGATCCGTGGCATCCCTGTCACGCGCGAGGCGCGCACACTCTTCGATCTTGCCGACGTGCTCCCCGAGCGGCTGGTGGCCGCCGCGCTCGACGACGCAGTCCGGCGCAAGCAGGTTCGGCTGGGGCTCCTCGCGCGGATGCTGGCCGAGCGACCGCCGCGGCGTCGCGGGACGCGTGTCATGCGCGCGCTCCTCCGTGAGCGCGCGCCGGAGGACGCTCGCGCCGTGAGCGAGCTCGAGACGCGCTTCCTCCGTCTCGCGAGACGCGCCGGCTTGCCGCCTGGCCTCATCAACGTGGACCTCCACGACGAACGTGGCGGCTTCATCGCCCGTCCGGATGTCCAGTACCCGGACCGGCGCATCGCGGTCTTCCTCGATGGACACGCCTTCCACTCGGCGCGGCCCGCGTTCGAGAAGGATCGGCGACAGGCGAACGCGCTCGGTGCGCGCGGGTGGACAGTCCTCCGCTTCACGTGGGGGCGAGTGGAGACCGAGGCTGACGAGGTCGTGCAGGAGTTGAGGATGCTCCTCACTGGATCTCCGGAAGCTGCGCCTGGCGCAGCTTCCGGAGATCCAGTCGTGCGAAACTCCTCCCCGTGAAGTTCCTCCCGTGATCCAGGTCCTCGTCCACACGATCACCGCGCGCCCCTACGTCTGGGCGTTCCTGATCGCGTTCCTCGCGACCGCCTGGCCGATCCTCGGCTGGCGGCGCATGCTCCTCTTCCTGGTCACGGGCTACACCGTGGCCTTCGCGTCCGAGTTCTGCTCGATCCGCACGGGCTTCCCCTACGGCTTCTACTGGTACGTCTACGACGGCCTCGACCCCTTCGAGCTCGTCGTCGGCGGACGGCCGCCCGCGGGAGCGCCCGAGGGGACGCCGGCCGGGGTCCCGTTCTTCGACAGCCTGTCGTATTCCTTCATGGCCTACGCGAGCTACATGCTCGCGCTCTTCTTCACCTCCCCGCTCCACGTGAAGGGCGCCGTGGACCTCCAGCTCGCCGACACGCGCGCGATCCGCGGCAGCACGGCGACCTGGTTCCTCGCGACGTTCTTCATGGGGCTCCTCGACGTGATCGTGGACCCCGTCGCGTTCCAGGGCTCGAAGTGGTTCCTGGGCCGGATCTACGGCTACCGGCACGAGGGCGCCTACTTCCAGGTCCCCTTCACGAACCAGCTCGGGTGGTGGCTCGTGTCGGCGACGACGTTCTTCATCGTGATCGCGCTCGACCGCCGCTTCGTGCGCTCGGACGCCGGGCAGCGGCCGCTCCCGTTCCGCGCGCTCCTCGGGCCCGGGATCTGGATCGGCTGCGCGGTCTTCCAGATCTCGATCGCCTTCTGGATCAAGGAGACGGGGCTGGGCTTCGCGGGGAGTTACATCCTGGCGCCCGTGCTCGCGCTGCTCAGCGCGCGCGCGCTCGGGGCCGGCGGACGCGCGAGCGCGGAGGACGTCCTGGCCCACGAGCGCGACAACCCCGCCCTCGCTCGGCCCGCGACGCCCTGATAAACCTGCTCGGGGAGCCGATCGTGCAGAAGAAGATCTTGATCCTCGTCGTCCTCGCGATCGTCGGGGCCGCGGGCTACGTGGGCTGGGCGATGACGCGCTGGAACGTCGTCTACCGCTTGAAGGTGGACGAGGTCATGCAGAAGAAGGTCGCGCGCTTCCCGTCGGCGGCGACCGTGATCGCGCTCCCCGACCTCATGAAGGAGGCCGCGGTCGCCTCGAGCGTGCCGACCGAGAACCTGAAGACCGAGGTCGTCATCGAGGGGCGGAACGCGGGGCCGATCATGTTCTGGTACATCGTCGTCACCGTCCGCGACGGGAAGCACGAGCCGCTCCGCTCGGAGCAGCGCGTCGATCCGGACCACGTGAAGGTCCTCTTCGCCGACACCGAGAAGCTCGAGGCCGCCGGGATAACCTTCAAGAAGCCTTGAACGGGTCGACGAGGAGCGCGAGCAGGAAGACGCCCACGGCGACCGCGTCGTAGCCGCGCTTCAAGAGCTCGGCGAGGACCTTCTCCTTGTGCTCTCCCTGCACCTCGAGCTTCCCCTCCTTGATCGTGCCGCCCGCGCCGACGAGGGCCTTGAGCTGGGGGAGGAGCTTCTCGCGGTCGGCGAAGGTGAGGCCCTCGACCACCGTCACCTTCTTGCCCTTCTGGCGCTTCTCGATCTTCACCTTGAGCCGCTGCGCGGAGGGCGCGACCGGCTCGGGAGGCTTCTGCGCCGGCGGCGGCGGGGGCGGGCACTGGCAGAGCGAGATCGGCTGCGCGCACCGTTCGCAGGGGACGTCCCACTTCGTGCCCTTGAAGATATGCTTGAGGCTCACGTGAAGAGAATCTACCTCGCCCTCGCGGTCTACTCGACGCTCTTCTTCGTCGCCGCCGCGTACATGGGCCTCAAGCTCCACGAGACCCAGGACGCCGACTGGAAGTGGTGGCACCTCCGCGCCGGGCTCTTCGTCGCGATCTTCATCTGCTTCGTCCACTCGCTCATCTTCATCCACCTCCTCGGCACCGGCCTCGGCATGAAGCGCGCGATCGAGGAGCACAAGCTCCGCGAGGAGACGAAGGCCGACCTCTATCGCTTCAAGATGCGTTCGTTCCCGCCGGCCTTCGCGAGCATGGTGTGCACGATCGCCACGGCCGTGCTCGGAGGAGCGGCGCTCACGGGCGGGAGTCCGACGGCGCACCTCGTCCTCTCCGTGATCGCTCTCCTCGTGAACCTCGCGACGTTCCCGTGGGTCGTGAAGCAGCTCGCGGCGAACGAGGTCGTCCTCCGCGAGGTCGAGAAGGAGCTCGCCGTGAAGACCGGGGGCGCCGGCCCCGCGCCGCATACAGGGCGACCGGAGGGAGCACCGCGGTGACGATGGTTGCTCCGAGGGCTTAGGCGCGGCCATACTTGCGGCGTGGATCCGATTCGCGAGGTGGCGGAGGCGATCGTCAACCTCGGGATCGCCGACGAGATCCGGCTCGCGCCCTACATCCGGGCGACCCGCGAGCGTCCCATCACCGAGAGCACGCAGGACGACGACTCGGAGGTCGAGCACTTCCTCAACAACCTCGAGCAGGCGAAGGTCCTCTCGGTCTCGCAGCGGACGAACGTCGAGAAGATCCTCCGCGGCGACAAGACGCCGCGCGCCTCGCCGCCCCCGGGCGTGAAGGACCCGTACGTCGAGCGGGTCTTCGGCGCGTTCCGCACGATCTCGAAGATCGGCGAGGGCGGCATGGGCAGCGTCTACCGCGCCGAGCGGCAGGACGACCTCTCGCAGGACTACGTCGTGAAGGTCCTCTCGCCGCTCGCCGCCGACAAGTCCACCTACGTCCGCTTCCAGCGCGAGGGCGAGGTCATGGCGGCGCTCCGCCACCCGAACGTCGTGCGCGTCTTCGTGTCGGGGGAGCAGGACGGCCTCTCCTACATCGTCATGGAGTTCGTGGACGGCCCGACGCTCCAGGACCTCTTCGAGAGCAAGAAGCGCTTCGACTGGCAGAACGCCGCGAAGGCCGTCCGCCAGGTCGCCATGGCGCTCGACGCCGCGCACGCGATCGGCGTCATCCACCGCGACGTGAAGCCGCAGAACGTCCTCCTCTCGCGCACGGAGGGGCTCCTCAAGGTCGCGGACTTCGGCCTCGCGAAGATCCACAAGCAGCCCTCCGACCCCGCGGTCAGCCGCGCGGGCGACATCCTCGGCTCGCCGGCGTACATCGCGCCCGAGCAGTGGGGCGACCACGACGTGGACCCGCGCGCCGACGTCTTCGCGCTCGGCGTCGTCCTCTACCAGCTCGTGACGGGAGTGCTCCCGTTCCGGGGCCGCACGCCGGGCGAGTACGCGAAGCGGATCCTCCAGGCGCCGTTCGACCCGATCGAGCTCTACGCGCCCGACTGCCCGGACGGCCTCAAGCACGTCATCGCGCGCCTCCTCGAGAAGCGGCGCGAGCACCGCTACCACACGGCCGCGCACGTCGTCGCGGACCTCGAGCGCGTCCTCCGCGACGAGCTCCCCGACATCCCGCGCCTCGTCCGCTCGCAGGGGACGACCGTCGAGCGCTGGCCGCTCCTCGGGCGCGACCAGTTCCTCATCGGCCGCGCGGCCCAGGCGCAGGTCCGGCTCCAGCACCCGTCCGTCCTCGACCGCCACGCCGTCCTCGAGCGCTCGGGCGCGAACGTCCTCCTCCGCGAGCTCGAGGGGAAGGGGCAGGTCCGCGTGAACGGCATGCGCGTCCGCGAGATCACGCTCAAGGAGAACGACGTGATCGAGCTCGGCGACGCGCCGCCCGTGCGCTACCGCGCCGGGGCCGCGCCGGCGGCCGTCACGTCGGCGTCGGCGCCGAGCCCGGGGTCGGGCTCGCTCAAGGCGATCACGGCCAAGCACGCGAGCGGCTCGCACGCGGCGCCCGTCGTCGCGCCGGGGCCGCTCTACGAGGCGTTCGTCCGCGAGGAGCATCCGCGGGCCGTGCTCGCGCTCATGGAGCTGCTCGACGAGACGACGTGGGCGCGCCGCACGCTCCGCGCGAAGCGGCGGCTCGTCGCCGCGGGCCTGGACGACGAGACCGCGGCCCGCGCGACCGACCGCGCGCTCGCGTCCTACCGGCGCATCGCGACGACGCTCCCGGACCGCCTCTTCCGCGCGACCCACGAGAACCTCGGGCCCGACCCGGCGACGTGGCTCGGCTGGTGGTTCACGTCGGGCCGCGACCGCTTCCCGAACCAGGTCCTCCCGCCCGGGCCGCGCGCGCAGGCGTCGCTCGTCGTGAACGACACGGAGGCCGGCACGAGCACGAACGTCCCGCTCACCGGCCTCGAGCAGTGGGCGATCGGGCGCGGGACCGAGTGCCCGATCCGCGTCACCGACCGCTCGGTGTCGCGCAAGCACGCGACGGTGCACCGCCTCCTCACCCGCTTCGCGATCCGGGACGAGGGCTCCCGC
The DNA here is from genome assembly GCA_964648345.1 of uncultured Planctomycetota bacterium. GTDB lineage: Bacteria > Planctomycetota > J058 > J058 > JACQDU01 > CAZYLP01. Next base: position 1,185 of record CAZYLP010000089.1, on the reverse strand, counting down.
TTCGGCACGCTCGTGAGCGGCGAGCGGCGCCCCGTCTCGCTCCTCCGCCACGACGACGCGATCGAGCTCGGGCGGGCGAAGCTCATCTTCCGCCAGGCCGACGACCGCATCGGCGGCGGCTCGCAGGAGGACCAGGCGCGCGGCGTGGACGCGCAGGTCTTCGACGCGCTCGTCGAGATGCGCTCGCGCTCGGTCGTGGGCGCGCTCGTCGCCCTCCTCGACTCGGACGCGATCGCGAAGACGGTCGCGAAGGTCCAGCTCGGCCCGGGTCCCGGCGAGGACGACCTCGCGAAGATCGTGAAGGGGATCCTCGAGGAGCGGCGGCGCGCCGCGCTCGCGGCGCTGGCGGCGATCGCGCGCAAGAACTTCGGGACGGACCTCGCCGCCTGGAGCGGCTGGTGGGCCGGCGTGCGCCACGAGCACGGCCCGCAGGTCGTGCCCGAGGGCTGGGTCCTCGGGGGTCAGAGCTGACGCCTCAGGGCGCGTAGGTCAGGAGCCGCTCGCCGATCGCGCTCTTCTCGCCCTGGGCGAGCCGCGCGGTCGTCGCCGCGATGTGCCCGCGGCCGCGGGCCACGCGGTCCACGACCGCGGGGCCGGCCTCGCTCCGCTTGCCGTCCTTCGTGCGCACGACGAAGAGCTTGTCGCCCTCCTCGAGGCCCTCGAGCGTGTCCGCGCGGAGGACGAGCGAGGGCGGCGTCCGCCGCTCGTCGATCGAGACGACCTCGACCTCCTCGCGGGGCGGCGCCTCGAGGCCCGCGAGGCGGCGCACGTTCACCTTCCTGGACTCGAGGAGCTTCATGAGCGCATCGAGCTCGTCGGCGCGCTTCCTCTGCTTGTCGCGCTCCGCCTCGGCCTCGCCGAGCCGGTCGGCGAGGGCGGCCGCCTTCTTGCGCGCGTCGTCGCGCTCCGCGAGGAGGCCTTTCAGCTTGTCGCCCTCGGTCGTGCCCACGCTCTGCGCCGAGCGGAGCCGCTCCTCGGCGGCGGCGAGCTGCTGGCGCGCCGCGTCGAGGTCGCGTCGGACGCCTTCGGCCTTCGCGCGCTCCTCGGTCACCGCCGTCTCGGTCGCCTTCTTCGCGGCCCCGAGGTTGGCGACGGCCTGGTCGCGCTCCTCGCGCGCGGCCTGGTCGTGCACGAAGAAGAGACCGTTCGTGCCGGCGAGCGCCGCGACGAGGAGCGGCGCGATCA
>CAZYLP010000088.1:1062-15702 GCA_964648345.1 uncultured Planctomycetota bacterium | reverse complement strand
GGCGAGCTCCCAGTGGCGCGTGGTGTGGTCGGCGCCGCCCGAGAGCGCGGTGAGCCCGTCGGGCGAGAGAGCGCAGGACGTGACCGGCCCCCCGTGGCCCGTGAGCGCGGCCAGCTCGGCTCCGTTCGAGAGGTCGTAGAGCCGGACGACGCCGTCCGCGCTCCCCGTGAGCACACGCGCTCCGTCGCTCGAGACGGAGAGCGCGCGGAGGTCGCCGCCCGGCACGGCGACCTTGAGCAGCTCCCGGCGCGTCGCGAGGTCGCGCACGCGGAGCGTGCCGTCCTTCCCCGCGGAGACGACCGTCCCGCCCGCTCCGAACCGGACGCACTGGACGGGACCCACGTGGCCGGCGAGCTCGAGCGCCGGACGCGCGTGTCTCGCGCTCCAGATCTTCACGTTGCCGTCGTCGCCCCCCGAGGCGACGGTCCAGGTCGGGCTCGCGGTGGGCGAGTAGTCGAGCGAGTTGACCGCCGCTCCGTGCTTCCAGTGGAATTGCGGGACGAGGGAGGCATCGCACTCCATGACGCCACCCTGATCGTCCCCCACGAGGATCGCGACGGGTCCACTCCGCGAGGCGGCGATGCACCGGGCCCCCGGCCCGTACCGCGCCTGCAGCTCGTCGCCGGTCGTCGCGTCCCAGAGCTTCACGCCGTCGTAGTTGGAGGCGGACGCGACACGTCCTTCCGACGTGACGCAGACACCCTTCACGGTGAATCCGTGCTTCCAGTTGAAGGAGCCGAAGAGCCCCGTGAGCTCGAGGAGCGCCGTCTCGGCGTACGTCCCGCACGCGAACGGGATCCGGGCTCGCGTGAGCGCGACCGGTCCCGCGGGCGGCCGAGGAGCCGGCGAGGGAGGCGGGCTCCTCGGCCCCGGTGGCCGCGCCGTCGTCGGTCGCACCGGGAGGAGAGCCAGCGTGATCCCCGCGGTGACCGCGACCGCGAAGAAGATCGCGCCGCCGATCACCTCGAGCTTCCAGCGGCTCGTGTTCTTCGCCGGCCCCTTCGGCTCGAGGAGCCGGAGCAAGGAGGCGGCGTCTCCCGGGCGGTCGGTCGCTTCGGGCGCCAGGGCGCGCGCCACCGCCTCGACGAGCCACGCGGGCGTCTCGGGCCTCAGCGTCGCGAGGCTCTCGAAGTCGCCGACCTCGACGCGGGCCATGAGCTCGAGGAGGGTGTCCGACCGGAAGGCGGCCTTGCCGGTGAGGAGCTCGTAGAACATGGCTCCGAGCGCGAAGACGTCGGCGGGAGGACCGGCTCGCTTCGCGTCGCGCATCTGCTCGCGCGGCATGTAACCGGGCGTCCCCGCGAGGACCCCGGAGCGGGTGAGGACGGCCGAGTGGGCTCCGTCCGGGCTCTCGCTGTCGTGCTTCGCCAGGCCGAGGTCGGCGATGAGCGGCCGGCCGTCCGCCGTGAACAGGACGTTCTCAGGTTTCAGGTCGCGGTGGACGATCCCGAGCGCGTGAGCCGCGCTCATGGCGCGGACGAGCTGCGTCCCGATCCGGATCGCCTCGTCGAGCGGGAGCGGACCGGCGTCGATGCGAGCCCTCAGGTTTCCGCCCGCGAGGAAGGGCATGACGATGTAGCGCCCGCGCGGAGTCTCGCCCGAGTCGAGGAGAGGGACGAAGCCGGCCGTCTCTCCGAGCTGCTCGAGGAGCCGCTGCTCGCGCTCGAAGCGGCTGCGCGTCGTCGAGTTGCTCGCGGCGTGGAGGAGCTTGATCGCGACCTCGCGGCCGTCGTCCGCGCGGGCGTGGTGGACCGAGGCCGCGCCGCCGCGGCCGATCTCACGGAGGACCGTGTAGGCGCCGACCCGCATGCCCGGGTGCCTCCGGCAACACTGTAGGCCAACGCGACGTCCGTCGCACGCGCGCGCCGCTCAGCGGCCGGCCGGCGCCAGCGCCGCCGTTGCGAGCGCCGCGAGGTAGAGACCGACACCGAAGACCGTGTGCGTGACGAGGCTCTTCACGGTGTTGAAGACCGGAGCCGGCGTCCGCGACGACGCGACTCCGGCTCCGAGCGCCGGCTGCAGGACGAAGAGCGGCGCCGCGACGGTGACGATGCCGACGGCGAGGGCCGGGGAGAGAGACGGCGAGCGCGCCCAGTCGAGACCGGCGAGGACGATCAGGAGACCGGCGAACGTCACGCCGATCGAGTAGTGCGCGCCCCACCCGATCAGGCGCTCGCCCCGGACGGGCGGCGCCGCGGCGATCTTGTCGTGGATCCACTTGCCCCGGGGGAGGTGACCGATCCAGCGCCCGAGGAGCGCGAAGTCGAGCGACGGCACTCCGAACCGCTTGAGCACGAACGCCCAGACGTCCATGACGAGAGTCGCACCGACGCCGATCGAGAGGGTCCGCAGCGCGAGCTCGGTGGTGTCGTTCATGGTCTGTTCGAACGCCTCGTGTCCGGCGCCGATTCCCGGGGCTCGCCTCGACACCACCCGCTTTACGTGGTCCCTGGACATCGATAGATTTTCCGTCCCCTGGGGAGGGGACGGAGGGAACGGACCATGAGTATCTTCGCGCACGTTTATCCCGAGAGCCTGACCAAGAAGGCCTGGGACAAGAGCAAGGGCACCGTCGCCAAGATGGCCGGCGAGACCGGAGTCGGCGCGGCGCTCGAGGGTCTCGAGAAGGGCTGGAAGGAGCTCGACCTCGTCAACCTGAACCCCGACGTCGTCCTCTACGGGGCGAAGGGCCTGCACCCGGACAAGGTCCTCGAGAAGGTGAAGGCGGTCTATCCGAAGATCGACAAGTACCGCGCCGAGGTGAAGAAGACCGTCGACCTCACGAAGAAGGTCGCGGAGGACTTCAAGAAGAACAAGCTCATCCCTTCGAGCTCGACGAAGCTCGTCGAGGAGATGAACAAGACCGCGGACCACTGGTGGATCGCGCTCAAGATGAGCGTCCTCGAGCAGCTCTGCAACGAGGCGAAGACGGCCCTCGACGAGTGCAAGAAGTTCGCCGACCTCCGCGCCCAGGGCGCCGTCGAGCTCAAGGCGCTCGCCGACAAGGCGCGGAACGAGATCAAGGCGATCGAGGGCAACGTCTCCGCCGGCCTGTCGAAGCTCGATGACTCGATCAAGCGCCAGGAGGCGATCAAGAAGCTCGAGGACGAGGCGCTCGCGGGTACCGGCCCCGTGATCCGCGCCCGCGGCTCGCTCCCGGACAAGTTCGCCAACGTCGTCGACAAGCTCGCCCCGAACGTCGGCCCCGTCCTGCGCAAGGCGGCCTACGACTCCTTCGACAAGGGCATGCGCGAGGCGGCGGCGCTCAAGGCGATGCAGCTCCAGGCCCTCGCGACGATCTCGAAGCAGCGGCTCGTCGCCGAGAAGACGACGGTGCCGTCGGGCAACGCGACCGCGACCGGCGCGCACGTCGCGGCTCTCAAGAAGGAGGTCGAGTCCTTCCAGAGCCGCGCGTCGAAGTCGCTCACGAAGGTCCTCGCCGACCAGTGGGGCAAGCTCAAGGGCTTCGCCGACAGCGCGAAGACGAACCCGGGCGCCTGGGTCAACTACGACGCGAAGAAGCAGGAGACCATCGAGGCGTTCCCGGTCCTCGATCTCATCGCGGGCTACGCGGAGAGCCTCAAGGCGCGCATCGCTCTCGTGCCGGACCTGGACGAGCCGACCAAGAAGGCGAAGGCCGGCTTCGTGGAGATCATCGACAAGCTCAGCAAGGACGCGACGGACGGGGTCAAGCAGAAGGCGCCCTTCGAGAAGCTCGTCGCCGAGCTCGACAAGGGGCACCCGTAAGACGCGGAGTCAGCGCCAGACCTTCGGAGCGCGCCCCTCGCGGAGCTCCTTGCCTTGCTCGAGGAGATAGAGCTTCCCCGTCGGCACGTTCGTGAAGGTCTGGACGCTCTGCGCCGCGTCCGGCCAGCGGACCTCGATCCGATCGACCGTCTTCGCCGTCCCGACTCCGAAGCGGCAGTCGGTGTCGTCTCGGTGTCCCCCGCAGCCGAGGCCGCCCTGGACCTCGCGCGTCTGACGCTTGTCGCGGATCCAGAGCGTCACGCGCGCCCCGACGGCGTCGCGGTTCGCCTTGCCCTTGCCGGCGCCCGCGAGGCGCAGGCTCAAGAAGGTGTTCCCGGTCGCCGAGGCGCAGGTGTTCCGGAAGAGGCCCAGGTCGAGCGAGTGCGCCTTCACCTGCTCGGCCGTGAGCCTCACGTTGCTCGTCCCGACGAGGATGTCCGTCGCTCCGTCGCCGTCGAAGTCTGCGAACGAGATGTGGGACGCGTTGAGCCACTTGAAGCCGAGCCGCTCGGTCCACTCCTCGAACGTGTGGTCCTCGCGCTGGTGGTAGAGCCGGAGGATCTGATCGTCCGGGTAGTCGCTCGAGGCGATCACGAGATCGATGAGCCCGTCGTTGTCCACGTCGAGCCACCCCGCGTGGAGGTCGCCCTGGTTCCAGTTCTCGACCGCGTGCTTCCGCTCGATGAGCTCGGGGCGTCGCTGGAAGGCGAAGCCCTTCTTCGGCCCTTCGTTCACGAGGAGCATGGAGAGGTCGGACGACGACCCGGCCCACCAGTGCGTGATCCCGGCGAGGAACACGTCCATGTGTCCGTCGCCGTCGTAGTCCGCGACCGCGGCGTCGAACGTGTTCCCGTGCGAGCGCCAGGGCTGCTCGTCGGGGCGGTTGCCGATCGCGCGCCGCGCCTTCTCGGGGTACTTCCCGCTCCGGTCGTCGTCGCCGTCGAAGTGGGTCGCGACGGCCACGTCGGTGAAGGTCCCGTCGCCGTTGTTCTTCCAGAGTCGGTTCGCCTGGCGGCCGTAGGTGCAGATGAGGAGGTCCTGCCAGCCGTCGTCGTTCCAGTCGGTGTGCGTGACGCCGTAGCACGGGCGCCGGCTGTCGGCGCGGCCGACCTCGGCGACGCCGAGCATGCCCGCCTTCTCGGTCACGTCCTCGAAGGTGCCGTCGCCGCGTCCGCGGAGGAGGCGCGTCGGGAACGCCTCGAAGCTCTTCCCGTAAGCGACGTACGCGTTCCCGACGAGGAGGTCGAGGACGCCGTCGCGGTCGTAGTCCACGAAGCACGACGAGATCGTCGTCTCCGCGCGCTCGACGCCCGCCTTTTCCACGTGCTGGCGGCCGCGGAGCCACACCTCGCAGCGGAGGCCGTCGTCCTTGAACTTGTCGTTCGAGAGGTCCGTCGAGCGGCCGAAGAAGGCGTCGAGCCGTCCGTCGTTGTCCACGTCGCCGAACTCGACGTGGTCGAACGGGCGCGCCGTCTTCGGGTCGCCGAGGTCCTCGGCGGCCCGCACGAAGGCGCGCGTCCCGTCGCTCCCGGCGCGGTTCATGAAGACCTTCGTCTTGTCGGCGACGACGTCGGGCCAGCCGTCCGCGTCGAGGTCGGCGAACGCCACCTGGACCGCGGGCACGCCCGAGAGCCCGCGCGACGCAGCGCTCTCGAAGAGCGAGGGGCCGCGCTGGAGAGCGAAGGCGCTCCCCGCGACGAGGGCGCAAGTGGCCGCGGCGACGGCGACGAGGGGGCTCTTCATGGGAGCGAGTGTAGGATTTTCGGATTCGCAAGATGAGCCGAGGGGTCGGCCGGTGTTGTCCCTTTCGAGACCCCGGGGAGAGTCGTCGGGCGGAACGCGCGAGCCTGCTTCGACGTATCCATCCCGGGCGGGGAGTGGGAGTTCAGTGAGCGCCGAACGCTCGGACGAGGCGATCTACGAGGAGTACCGTCGCGGCGGCGAGGCCCGCGCGCTCGATGCCCTCGTCGCTCGCCACTGGGAGCGCGTCTTCAGGCTCGCGCTCGGTGTCACGGGTGACCGGACGGCCGCCGAGGACGTCGCCCAGGACGCGTTCGTCGAGGTCGTCGTCGCGGCTCGCGCCGGGGAGTCGCTCGACCCCTTCGGCGGCTGGCTCGCGACCGTCGTCCTCAACAAGGCCCGGAACGCGCGCCGCGGGGAGCGACGTCGCGTCCGTCACGAGACCGCCGCGCGGCGTCCGGAGGTGATCACCGTGGAGTCGGGTGCCCTCGACGAGTACGTCGCGAAGCTGCCCGCGGACCTCGCGGCGCCGCTCCTCCTCCACTACGGGCTCGGCCTCTCGCACGCGGAGACCGCGCGCAGCCTCGGCTGCCCCGCGGGCACGGTCGCGACGCGCATCCGCGCGGCCCTCACGCGCCTGCGCGAAGGCGTCGGCGCCGGCCTCGCGGTGCCGGCCGTGCTCGCCGAGTCGTGGGAGCCGGCACGCACGGCTCGCGTGCCGCGCGCTCCGAGCGCGGCGAAGCTCGGGGCCATCCCGCTCCGCGCACCCATGCTCCCGCGCGGCGCCGCCGCGGGGCTCGCGGCGTTCCTCGTGCTCGCGGCCGCGGCCTCGGCGCACGTCGTCCTCGGCGGCGACGCTCCGCGCGGGAGCGCGCCGTCCCTCCACGGCGCGGAGAGCGCTCCGCGCGTCGCGCTCGCCTCGAGCGCTTCGAACGCGTCGAGCTCGCGGATCCACACACTCCTCGCACCGCCCCTCCCCGAATCCTCCGGGGACTCCCGCGCGGACGCGGAGCGCGCGCGGACGGGCCAGGGCGCGCTCGTCCTGGCGGCCGTCGGGCCGGAGACGGTCGGCGAGCCCGAAGGGCGCGCTCCGCCGTACCCCTGGCGCGAGTACTCGGCCGACGAGCGCGCCCGGATCGCCGAGAACGAGCGACTCCTCGACGAGCGGAAGCTCGACGTGAGCTTCGACGACACGCCCTTCGACGAGGCGCTCGCCTTCCTGAACGACGTCGGCGAGCGCGTCTCTCTGCCACGCGTGACCATGGACGGGCTGGTCCGCGAGCTCTGCGACGACGAGCAGGTCAAGGTCAAGCTCATGGTCAAGGGCATGACCGCGCGCAACACCCTCAACATCGTCGTCGCGGTCAAGGACGACCTCACCTACGAGATCGACCCGGACGGCGTGCGCGTCATCCTGCCGAAGCGCGGCCCCGACGCCGAGCTGGACAGGTGGGCGCGCTGGACCCAGCTCAAGACCCCGCCGAGCAAGCGCCCGCCGCCGCCCGAGCCCACCGCGGAGGAGAAGCGGCGGCGCGAGGAGGCCCGACGCCGCTACGAGAACGTGCTCGCCGCGAAGGTCGACTACGACTTCCAGTCGGTGACGCTCGGCGAGGCCGTCGAGAGCTTCTCGGAGAAGACGGACGTCCCCTTCACGATCTCGAAGTCGATCGACTCGGAGGCGGTGAAGATCTCGGGGAGCGGCCGCGGCGTCCCGGTCCGCGAGGCCCTCGAGCAGTTGCTCGAGGACTCGGGCTTCACCTTCCAGTTGAGGAACGAGACGGTCCAGATCATGCCGCACGACGAGGTCTCGACGCCCCGCGAGCTCAAGGGCATCTGGAAGAAGCCGGTGACGCTCGCGCTCCGCGGCGTCCCGCTCCGCGAGGTCCTGCGCGCGCTCGAGCCGCTCGGCGTCCGGTCCCTCGTGTCGCCCGAGGGCTGGCGCTCGAACGGGACGATCTCGCTCGTCGTCGCGGACATGCCGCTCCTCGACGTCCTCCAGCTCGTGAAGAAGGAGCTGCCGCTCGCGTGCACGGTCGTCGACGAGGAGCCCGACGACGACGGAGGGACGAAGATCCTGCGCCTCGTGATGCGCGGCGAGATCGCGAGCGCCCGCGAGGCGCTGTCGGTCGCGGTCCCCTCGTTCGCGGGCGTCGCGAAGCAGGTCGAGGCGCTCCGCGTCCAGCTCCGCGCCGCGCTCCGCGCGCGGCACGCGGCCCGCGGCTCGACGGCGAGCGGGGCGGAGCTCCTCGCGAAGGAGCGCGCCGTCCACGAGCTCGCCGCCTCCGTCCTCGACGTGGTCCGTCGCGCGGAGGTCGTCGCCGGGGCCCGCGAGCGCAAGGCGGCGCTCTCCTCGGCGCGGCTCGAGGGCTTGAAGGCCGAGCTCGCGGCGGCGCGGCGGACGGTCGAGGTCGCGGGGGCGGAGGCGAGCGTCAAGGACCGGAGCATCGCGCTCGGTCTCGAGGGGTGCGTGCTCGACCTCGAGCACGACCTCGAGGCCGCGGCGAAGGACGTGGCGCTCCTCGAGAAGCTCGACGCGGGGGAGCCGCTCCCCGGGCGGTAGCCCTCACCTCACTTCTTCGCGGCGTCGCGTCGCGCGGCGTAGCGCGCGATGAGGTCCTCGATCTCGGGGTGGCCCTTCTCGAGGCTCGCGAGCACTCGCGGGATCTCGCCGGTGTCCCGCTGCTCGATGACGGCTCCCTCCGAGACCGCCGTCGGGACCGTGGGGAGGTCCCAGGGCGTCAGCTGCGCCGAGCCGAGCCAGCGCGCGGCGGCCGTCGCGAGACCGAGCTTGCCCGCCCGCGCCGCGGCGAGGACGGAGAGGATCGCGGCCGAGTAGGACGACGGGACGGGGAGCGTGATCATGAGTCGATAGGCGTCCGAGGCGAGCCCGTGGAGCTCCGTCGCGACCGCGGGACCCGAGCCCTCGGTCAAGTGGTAGTCGCAGACCCGGGCGTTGATGACGCAGAAGTCGGTGTCGCGCGTGAAGCCGAACGCCTTCTTGTTGAGGGCGCGCGCCTCGGCCCACGCGCCCTTCTTCTGGAGCTCGAACGCCCGTGCGAGGAGCTCGTCGCGCTCGGCGCGCCGACTCTTCGAGTCCTCGAGCTTCTTCACCGTCTCGGGGAGCCACTCCGCCTCGGCGACGAGGGGCCGGACCCGCGCGAGCGCGCGCTCCGCGGGCGCGGCGCGATCGTGCTCGAGCGAGCACTCGACGAAGAAGAGGAAGTTGTCGTAGTCCCAGGGGGACCGCTGGAGGCGCTCCGCGAGGACGGCGAGCGCTGCCGGGACGTTCCCGAGGTTGAGGAGAGTGATCGCGAGCTGCCGCGGGATGTCCGGATCGTTCGGCTCCACGTCGATCGCGTGGAGGAGGGGGTCCAGCGCGTCGTTCGTCCGCCCGAGCTGCCCGTAGCACGCGGTCCGGTTCATGATCGCGACCGTGTGATCGGGGTTCTTCTCGAGGACCTGGTCGTAGATGGCGAGGGCCTTCGCCGGGTCCTTGCGAATGAGCGCGTCGGCGCGTTCCATGTCCGCGTCGCACGAGCGCTTCGTGGCGATGTGCCACGTGAGGGGCATCGTCCTCAGGAGACCGCCCGCCACCTCGAAGACGTCGCTGTGCGCGCAGCGGATGCCCTTGGCGTTGAGCATGAAGCCCTTCACGGCGAGCTGGGACATCTGCTCCGCATGGTCGGGCGCGGTCTTCGGGTGCTTGTAGACCTTCGCGACGAGCCGTACGAGCCCCGACCGCGAGTTGAGGAGCGGGTAGTAGCGGTCGGGCGCATCGAGGGGCTCCCTCGCGTCGAGGAGCTCGTACGTCGCGCCGCCGAGGGTCACCTGCCGGCCGGCGACGCGGGACGCGTCGTCGCGAGCGAGATCGAGAGTGGCCACGTGTCCCTCCCCGAGTAGGAGCGTACGACAAGGAGGACTTCATGGACCAGCGCGGCCGCGGGCGAGGGCTCCGGCCGCGGCCATGCGGGGCGGCCACCGCTCCGCGTCCTTGCCCTCGGGGACGTCCTCGACGACCCGCGCGAGCGCGCCGGCGTCGCCCGCCCGGAGGTAGTGGGCGACGAGGGCGCAGCGGGCGTCGGAGCCCAGCCACTCACCGCGCATGTCCGACGCCGCCGTCATGTCGAGCGGGCCGCCGGTCCACCCGTCGTGGGAGTAGGGCCCGCCGTCCCGGGCGCCCTCGAGCGCCGGGACGGCCGCGGCGACATCGACTCCGCTCTCGGCCGCGCGGCGGAGGGACTTGGCCGCGGCGTGGCAGACCCCGCCGGCCGGGTCCTGCAGCCGGTCCGCGACGTGGGCCAGCAGCCCCGGCCCCAGGCCGGCGTCGAGGAGCAGCGCGCCGGCGATCGAGAGCGCGCCCTCGCGGACGTGGAAGCTCGCGTGCGCGAGGAGCTCGCCGATGGAGCCCGTGCGCCCGCGAGCGCCATCGAGGGAGACCAGCGCCTGGGCAGCCGTGTACTGGACCCACTCGTCCGCGTGGCCGAGACGGGCCGCGATCGCCTCGCGAGCCGCGCCGACCGCCTCGGAGTGCGCGACGAAGAGGAGGGTCCTCAGCGCGATCGCGACCACGTCTCCGTCGGAGTCGTCGAGCCGGGCCACGAGGGCCGGCGCAGCCGGCGTGATGTCGGCCCCGAGCTCCTGCAGGCGCCGGAGCGACTGCATCGCGCTCTTCCGCAGGCCGAGGTCCGCCGCGCTCATGGCATCGACGAGCACGGGGACGAGGTGGGGAGCCGAGGCGGCGAGGTCGGCGAACGAGACGGCGCAGGCGAGGGCCGCCTCCCGCGCGCGCTCGCGCGCGCCGGCCGGGCGCGCCTCCTCGAAGCCCCAGCGGAGGAATCCGATCATGTTGACGAGCGGCTTGAACTTCCAGGCCCTCGCGAGGAGAGCGAGGGCGAGCACGCCGCGGACGCTCGCCTCCTCCTCCACCGCGAGCCGGGCCTGGATCGACGGGATCGGGGCGTGGACGACGGGAGCCGGCACGTTCTCGAAGGAGAGCTCGAGCAGGCGCCCGGCCGCGCGACGCCGGACCGCGGGGTCGCGAGCCGCGAGCTCCGGAACGAGACGGGTCTGCTCCTCGGCGGCGTCCACGGAGGGGATCGTGGCGGGCGGTGCGGCCCGTCGCCACCTTCGCGGCGGGACCTCGGACTTTGTCCTCCCGGTCGCCGATCGGTACGATCCAGCCGGAGGTGGAGAGGTCGCGACGTGACGCGTGTATCTCGCAAGAAGGTCATCGCACTCGTCGACGGGTTGGAGGGGCTCCTCGCCGGCCGGAAGCGAGGGCCTCTGCGCGAAGCCCTCGGCCGGATCGGCGAGGCGATCGCCGGCCAGGCGGCGCGCGACGCGGAGCGGATCGCCGCGTGCCCGCTCTGCTCGAAGGTGCGGCGTGTCGACGTGGGCTGCCGTGTTCTCGGCGAGGGCGGGGGCCTCTCCCCGAACACGCTCGCCCTCCTCCCGCCGGGCACCTCTCGCGGCGACGGGACGTGCGGGCAGCGCGGTCAGAAGGTCGTGCGGTGCCCCCGGTGCGGCACGCCGTATCTCTACGAGAGCGACCACGAGTACACCGGCATGGGCTACGACGACTCCGAGTCCGTCACGCGGCTCTGCGTCGGCGAGGCGCTCGCCTACGTCTCGAGGGTGGAGCACGGCAAGCCTCGGAGCGTCGAGTCCCTCCGCAAGGCCGTCGAGGAGCTGAGGGCCGCCGTGACGCTCGGAGACCTCGGACGTCGGGCGGAGCGAGCATCCGTGATGCCCCCCTCGCCCGGCGACCTCGAGGCCCTGACCGAGGCGGCACGAGCGGCTCCGGGCGATCTCTCGCGCTGGCGTCCTCTCATCGCGGCCTTCGCGAAGGCCGGTCGCCTCGAGGAGGGGGTTCACCTCCTGAGGGAGATCGCGGCGACCGTGGCGAGCCCCGACGCCGGCGAGACGCTCTTCACGTTGATGGCGGAGAGCGGCTTCGGCATCGGCGATCCCCTCTCGAGCGATCCGGTCCGCGCGCTCGCGTACGAGGAGGCCGGGTCGCTCGCCGCGGTCCTCACCGCGGGCGGCGAGCTCCTCCTCTTCTCGGCCGTGGGGACGGTCGCGGGACGGCTCGCCGGACCCTTCGAGCGACTCCGCTTCGTCGACGGCGACACCGTCGCGGCGGCCGGGGTCGTGGACGCGGAGCGCGCCGGCGAGAGAGAGCTCCTGCTCGGCGCGTGCTCGATCGACGGGAGACGGGTCGAGGCTCGCCTCCCGGTCGGCCCGAGGTGGCGCCTGGCCGGCCTCTCGGAGGACTACCGCCACGTCGGCCTCGTCCGGGGCGAGCGCGAGGTCCTCGTGCTCGACGCGGGGCCGTGGCGGGACGGGGAGGGGGGCCACGTGCCGCCGCGGCTCCGGGCCCTCGACCTGCCGGAAGGGGCCGCGGCGGCGCTCGAGGCGTGGATCGGGCCCGGCGGCGGCTCGGTGCTGATCGGCTGCCGGGACGCGCAGGCCCGGTGGAGCTTCCACCTCTCCGGCGCGGGGAGCGGACCGCCGCATCGCCTCGCCCTCGCCTCGGACCACCGACCCGAGGCGGTCTTCTCGCCGAGCGGAAGCCAGCTCGCGCTGGTCGGGGCGACCGACGAGTGGGGGGACACCGACATCCGCTCCATGCACGACATCCCCGGGATGTACCAGGCGCCGGTGCCGTTCCTGGCGGTCCTGGCGCTCCCCGGAGGCGAGTCGCTCGCCGCGCACGACTTCCCGATGGAGCGCTCGCCCCGGCCCGGGTGGGGGCCGCTCGATGTCCAGCCTCTGCGCTGGACCCACGACGGCAGACTCCACGCGGGGGACGTCGTGTTCGACCCGGCGGCGCGCACGATCGCGAAGCACCAGGGCACGGGGCCGGCCTCCGTCCCGGACCCGGTCCGGCACCCCGAGCGAGTGCGCCTCCGCCGGGTGGGGCGCGCCGCGTGGCTCCACGGCGGGCCGTGGGGGCGCGGGGCGCCGGAGCCGCTCGCCCACGAGGCGCCGATCAGCCGCATCTCGGACCAGCCCCCGGGTCACCTGTTGACGACGGACGCGGCGGGTGGCTCGGTCCTGTGGCGCTGGCCCTCGGGCACGCCCGCCTTCCAGTGGCGACCGCGCGGCATGGCCGATCCGGACGAGTGGACTCCGCGGAGCGTGGGCGCGCGTTCGAGGCTCGTCGCCGAGTCGCGGGGCGGCGTCTTCTGGCGAGGCCTCCGGGTCCGCGAGCTCGAGGGCGAGAGGATCGCCTTCGCGCTCTCGGGCGAAGGGATCCGCGCCGCGGCGCTCGCGCCCCGCGACGACGTGGTGCTCGTCGCCGAGATCAACCGCCTCTCCTGTGTGCGTCTCCGCCCGCGCCGCCGGCCCCTCTGGAGCGTGAGCAACGCGGGCTTCGTCCGGTGCTGCGGGTTTCTCGGGGCCGGACCCCTCGGATGGGTGCTGGACGGGCGAGCTCCCAAGGACTCTCCGGTCACCTGGACGCTCCGGATCTTCGCCTGGAGGACGGGCGAGGAGATCGGCCGCTGGCCCGTCACACCGCCGGTCCCCACGTGGTGCGAGGATCGGTTCTTCGTCGCGGGTCACGCCTCGGGCATCGCGGCCACGGTCGAGGAGGACGGCGCCGCGGTCGTGTTCGTCCCGGGCTCGGCGAGGGTACGGCTCGGTTCGCGGTCTCTACGGGCCCAGTCCGTCGCGATCGCTCCGAGCGGCGCGGAGGCGGCGCTGGTCACGGGCGCGGGCGCGCTCGAGCGCTGGCGGCTCCCCGGCCCCGGCGTGCGCGCGAAGAGGATCGCCGTGGTCCGGAAGGGGCTCGCGCCCGTCGCCGCGCTCGCCTACTCGCCCGACGGCGCGCGGCTCGTCTACTCGCAGGGCGCGCACCTCCGCTTCGCGCCCGCGACGGGCACCGGGCGCCGGCGAGGACGCAGGACGTGACCAACTACTGCGCCGACGGCGGCTACCTCGTCGGGGGACGCGAGCTCGTGCCCGACGACCCGACCGTCTACCGCGCGCAGGGTGGCCCGTGGGTCGGATGCTCGCGCCTGGTCTGCCGGACGTGCAAGGCGACGGTCCGCCACGCGCCGGGTCTGGGCGTGAGGACGCCGGCGGCGGGTGTCCGAGTGTTTCACGCGCCCGACTGGACCCGGCGAATCGAGGGGCTCGAGCGCCGCCAGGACAGCGACCGCCTCTACGTCTGCGGATGCCACTACCACGTCGAGTCCTCCTCCCGGGCGTGCGAGGTCTCGAACCCGAGCTACCAGGACTTCTCGTCTCCCTGGACGTGCGCCGGCCACCCCGTCGTCCGGCTCCCGTTCGAGCACGGCGGCCACGTCGTCGCCGCGGACACGGACCTCCCCGCGCTCGTGCGAGCCGTCTCCGAGGTGGGCCTCGCGACCTTTGCCCCGGCGCTCTACGACCGTCTCGCGGGCCACCCGCTCGCCACGGCCGTCGCGCGCGCCGCGGCCGGCCTGCTGGACGACGGCGACCCGCGCGTTCGTGCCGGTGCCCTCGACTTCTTCGCGGCCCACCCCGACGCTCTCGGCGCCGAGCGCGTGGGCGAGGTCGCGGTCGCGCGGCCCGACCTGTTCTCGGGGGTCGGGGATCCCTTCGTGAAGGGGAGGGAGCTCTCCGACCGCCTCCACCGCGCCCTCGCGTCGCGCCTCGAGCTCCGGGTCGGCGGCGACACGAACGCTCTCCGTGTCGCCCGCTCGGCCGCATCGACCGGCGCGCTCCGCGAGGGCACCCGGCTCCTCGAGTGCCTGGTCGCCGCCGACCTCGCGTGGGTCGTCCGGCACGCGGCCGCGATCGCGCGCACGAGCCGGCGCGCCTACGCTCTCCTCCGCGCGGTCGCCGCGGCGAACCCACGCTCGGTGGGCCCGGCGGCGAAGGTCCTCGTCGGCGCCGGCGTGCTCGACCGCCTGGGGGTCCGGCGTCACGCCGCGCGGAACATGCGCGGGCCCGCGCTCGACAGCGTCGATGAGGCGTTGCGTCGATGACGGGGTATCGAACCCTCGGCTACTTCTCGCTCTTGGCCGGAGGCGCGAGGGACTCCTTCTTGGTCCACCGCGAGGCCAGGGCCTCGACCTGCTCGCGCTTCTCGCCGCCGCCGAGGATGACCCAGACCGTCTTCTTCTCGTCGTTGATCACACGGTCCACCGTAGACTTCACCCGCAT
>CAZYLP010000088.1:0-1052 GCA_964648345.1 uncultured Planctomycetota bacterium | reverse complement strand
GCGGACGATGAGCATGTCGACCTTGTCGACCGACTTCTCCTTCTCCCAGCTCCAGATCTCGCACGGCACGATGAAGGCGTCCTTCGAGATCTCCTTCGCCGCGGCGTGGTCGGGCTTCGGGTACCACTTCTTGCGAGAGCCCTGCTTGAACACGCCCGCGCCGGCGACCCCGCTCCCGCCGACGAGGTTCTTCTCGTAGCCCTCGGCGTGCCACTGGGCCTTGAACAGCTTCTCGTCGCCGCCGCGGATCGCCTTCTCCATGTTCTCGAACGGGGCCTTCTTCGCGGCGGCCTCCTTGTCGTCGTCGGCCTTCTTGTCGTCGGCGAAGGACGCGGCGGCACAGAGGAGGACGACGGCAGCGACGGCGGCGAGATGCTTCACGGGTGACCTCCGGACGTGGATTCTACTTCGCGGCGCGGTCGACGACGCGCCGCAGGCGCTCGAGGGCGCGCTCGAGGACGCTCCGCTCGGGGCCGAACGAGAGGCGCACGTGGCCCCGGAAGCGAGAGAGTCGCTGCGACCTCCGCTTGCCGGGGTTCACGTCGAAGAACTCGCCGGGGACGGTGATCACCCTCTCCTCGAGCGCCGCCTGGAAGAAGGCCGTCCCTTCACGGAGCGCCGGCGGGAGGCCCGCGAGCGACGCCCAGACGTAGAACGTCCCCTCGGGCTCCCGATCGAGCGTCATGCCGAGCGCGCGCGCTCCCTCGATCAGGAGCGCACGCTTCGACCGGAACGTCTGCTGGATCGCGGCCGTCTCGGCGAGGACTACATCGGGGGAGAGGAGCGAGATCGCCGCGCGCTGGAGGGGCCTCGAGCCGCCGCCGTCGAGGAAGGACCCCGCGCTCGTCATCGCCTCGATCACGGCACGCGGCCCCACGGCCCAGGACACGCGCCAGCCCGGGTAGCGCCAGTTCTTCGTGAGCCCGTCGAGGAGCACGACCGGGTCGCGGTCCACGTCCTCGACGGAGCGGGCCGCGCTGACGATCGGGGCCTCTCCGCCTGCCCCCCAGATGTAATGGGAGTAGAACTCGTCGAGGAGGAGCGCGCAGTCG
>CAZYLP010000087.1:0-15712 GCA_964648345.1 uncultured Planctomycetota bacterium | reverse complement strand
GAGTGGAAGCTCGTCCGCGAGAACACGCGCGGCTCGTTCCTAGCGGGCGTCCACATCGAAGGGGCGGAGGGCGTGGAGGGGTGGGTCGCCGACCGGTACCGCGTCCACGAGGACGACGCGGGCCGGCTCGCGCTGACCTGGGTCGTCGGCTTCGAGGACGAGCGGCGAGCGGGCGCGTTCGCCGCGTCGTACCGCGCCTTCCAGCGCACGAAGAAGATCGGCGAGGGCACGGTCGATGTCGCCGGGACGAGGGTCTCGATCGCCGAGCGCCCGCCTCGTTGAGTCAGCGCACGTCGAAGCGGAGGATCCCGCCGCGGGACGTGCCGGCCCAGAGCCTCTTCCCCGGAGGGTCGAAGAGGAGCGCCCACGCCTCGTCCCCCGGGAGGTCGATCCTCCCGTCCATCGCGCCGGCGCGGAGGTTCCAGAGGCGGATCGATCCGTCGCGGCCTCCGGTCGCGGCGAGCTCTCCGGCGGCCGTCACGGCGAGCCCGACGATCGTCTCCTCCGCGTCGAGCTCCCGCGCGGAGAGCACGAGCGGGAGCCTTTCGGGGATGTCCCAGACGAGGAGCCGCCGGCCGCTCGCTCCGACCGCGCGCCGCCCGTCCCCCGAGAGGACGAGGTCGTCCACGGGGCTCGCGTTCGCCTCGAGCGTGCACCGGACCGCGCCCGTCTCCACGTCCCGCACCGCGGCCTTGCGGCCGTCGCTCCCCGCGTAGAAGGACGCGCCGCGCACGGCGAGGTGCCGCGTGAAGGGGAAGTGGCCGGCGAGCTCGCGCGAGGGTCCGGGCCCCTCGAGCGCGCCGCCGAGGAGCGCGCCGCGGTGACAGCCCGCGAGGAAGCTCCGCCCCTCGGCGAGGAGCGCGGCCGAGATGATCGCCGAGCCCTCCTTGAAGCTCCGGCTCATCGACTTCCGGGTCCGCGCGTCCCACACGCGGAGGTCGTACCCCACCGAGAAGTAGGCCTCCTCGCCCGGGATCCAGCCGAGGCTCCAGATCTCGCCCGTGGCCGAGACGGTCGCCCGGAACGCGCCCGTCTCCGCGTCCCACTCGCGGAGCGCGTTGTCCCTCCCGCCCGAGAGGAGCGTCTTGCCGTCGGGCGAGAGCGCGAGCGCGAGGACGACGTCGCCGTGCCCCGGCCGTCGCGTGCCTCGCTCGGCGCCGGTCTTGGCGTCGAAGAGCCGGACCTCGGAGTCCCACGCGCGGACGCCGATCGTCTTCCCGTGCGACGCGAACGCGACGCAGGCGGCGCCCCAGCGCACGACCGGGGGCGCGGCGAGCTCGCGCACGAGCGAGGGCGCCTCCTGCGACATGCGCTCGAGGTCCCAGAGCTTCACCTTGCCGTCTTGCCCCGCCGTCACGACTTGCCTCGAGTCCGGCGAGAGCGCGACCGACGGGACGGCGGGCTGCGAGCCCTGGGCCGCGGGCTCGTGCGCGTGGACCGCGGCGATGACCTTCCGCGTCGCGATGCTCCAGACGCGGAGGCCGCCCTCACGGTGACCCGTCGCGATCGTGGAGCCCTGCGCCGAGACCGCGATCGCGGAGATGTCGCGGGGCGTCGAGAACGACGAGGGCGGCACGCCGCCGCCGAGCTCGAGCACCGAGACCCCGACGGCCGCGAAGACGCGGCCCGTCTGCTCCGCGACCGCGATCCCTCCACACGGTCCGCTCCCGGAGGAGTGCTCGCGACGGCGGTCCTCGCCCTCGAGCGTGAACGAGTCGATCTCGCCGTTGAAGCGCCCGACGAAGATGCGCTGGCCGGCGAACGCGATCGCGGAGACGCCCGCGCCCCTGAGGTCGATCGTGTGCCGGAGCTTGCCCCCCGGGAGGTCGAAGACCCGCACGGCCGAGGCCGTGCGCGACGGGAACTCGACCAGATCGCGCCGGTTGTGGGGCCGCGTCCCGGTCGCCGCGAGGCGGCCGTCCGGCGAGACCGCGACCGCGGAGACCGGCGCCCCGTGCGCGGGGAGGATCGCGAGGTCCTCCCCCGTCTCGACGGAGAAGAGGATCGCGGTCTCGCCCGATGCGACGAGCACGGTCTCCGCGCTCCGCGTGAAGGCGAAGGGCTGCGGCGGCCCGAGCGCGCTCTTCCAGGCCGTGGGGGCGAGGACGTTCGCGAGCGAGAGCTGCCGCGCGGGCGACGGCTGCCGCGACGGGGAGGAGCCCGTCGCGATCGGCGCCGGTCCCGTGGTCGGCGGGGGCCCGCTCGGGCGGCCCGAGGCGGCGAACCACGTCGCGGCGGCGCCGCCGAGGAGCAGCGTCACGGCGAGGAGGAGCCACCGCGAGCTCCCGCCGCGCTCGTGCGGAGTGAGGGCATCCGCGAAGGCGGCGCCGTCCGGGAAGCGCTCCGCGGGGTCGGCGTCGAGCGCGCGGAGGATCGCCTCGATGAGGAAGCGCGGCGCCTCGCGCGCCTCGAGCGGCCGTACCTCGCCGCGGTCCATGTTCGAGATGACCGCGAGCGGGGTCTCTCCCTCGAACGCGCGGCCGCCGCTCAGGCACTCGTGAAGGATCGCTCCGAGCGAGAAGACGTCCGCGGGGGGGCCGGCGTGCTTCGCGTCCTGCATCTGTTCCGGCGGCATGTAGCCGACCGTGCCGCGGATCTCGCCCGTCTTCGAGAGCGAGACGCTCACCGACCCGTCCGACGAGGCGGCGAAGTGTTTCGCGAGGCCGAGGTCGGCGATCCACGGCCGGCCCGCGGCGTCGAAGAGGACGTTCTCGGGCTTCAGGTCGCGATGGACGATCGCCTTCGCGTGCGCTCGTCCGAGCGCCTCGGCGAGCGCTCGCCCGAGGGCGAGCGTCTCCTCGGCGCCGAGCTTCCCTTGCCGCGAGAGACGGTCGCGGAGCGTCCCTCCCTCGAGGAACGGCATGACGAGGTACGGACCCTGCGGCGACCTGCCCGCGTCGAGCACGGGTACGAACCCTTCGCCCGCCGCCGCAAGGAGGCGCCGCTCGCGCTCGAAGCGCTCGAGGGCGCCGGACGCGTCGGGCCGGAGGAGCCGCTTCACGGCGACGATCCGCCCGTCGGCCGCGCGCGCGCGGTAGACCGCGCCGAGGCCGCCGCGGCCGATCTCGTCGAGGAGCTCGTAGGATCCCAGGAGCACGTCGCCAGCTTAGTATGTCCGTCACGGGAGGCGCTCATGGGAGTCTGGGTCGATCACTTCGTCGGGCCCGAGTCGGGCGCGGCGCTCTCGCGCGCGGCCTTCGAGGCGCTGCTCGTCGACCTGATCCGCTCCCGGATCGTCGATCCCCCGTGCGCGATCGTCAGCGGAGACTTCAAGCCCGACATGCCGCTCGGGATCTCGAACGCCGCGCAGAGCCTCCAGGTCGGTGAGTCCGAAGCCAACGACCTCATGCGCGAGATCCTCGGAGTGGCCGAGAAGAAGGAGAGCCTCACGCTCGCGTACAAGGGGTCTCGCTCGGTGGAGCTCCTCGCGGCCCTCCGCGCGCTCGAGTGGGGCAAGGCGGACGTGGCCGTCTGGTTCTCGAGCCTCGTCTGGTCGAACGACCAGCTCCGGAAGTGGATCGAACGGGACGGCGCCAACGGCGACGTCGTCGTCTACGCCATGCGGAAGAAGTCGAAGCTCCAGCTCAACGACGGCGGTGGGGACGACGACGCGGACGACGGCGACCCGGACGACGACGGGGGGAGAACGATCGAGCTCACGACCTACTTCGCGCTGACCGGCAAGGGCTGTCCCTACGACCTCACGCGCAGCCCCATCGAGGCCGTCTTGAAGCGGCACTTCGGCAAGCGCCTCGTGAGCGGCACGGCCTTCAGCTGATCGGCGGCCCGAGGATCTTCTCGACCCTCCGCATGGCGTCCGCCATGACGGCCGGGCTCGACGCCTCGACGTTCAGGCGGAGGAGCGGCTCCGTGTTCGACTTCCTCGCGTTGAACCAGAAGTCGCGGAGGCGGATCGTGACGCCGTCGAGCTTCGCCACCTCGGCGCCCGGGAACTCCTGCTCGAGGCGCGCGAGCGCCCCGTCCTTGTCCTCGACCTCGAAGTTGATCTCGCCCGAGCGCGCCGTCCGGCGGAGCGGCCGCACGACCTCCGAGAGCTTGCGCCCCTCGCTCGCGAGCGCGAGCACCTTCACGGTCGTGAGGAGCGCGGTGTCGCAGTAGTAGTGGTCGCGCCAGTAGAAGTGGCCCGAGAGCTCGCCCGCGAACGGAGCGTCCTCGGCGCGCATGGTCTTCTTGATGAACGCGTGCCCGACGCGCTCCTCGACGGGGCGGCCGCCCGCGGCTCTGACCTCCTCGGCGACGACGCGCGAGGAGCGGAGATCGTAGATGATGGGCGCGCCCTTCTCCTTCTCGAGGACCCGCCGCGCGAGGAGCGCGGTCATGAGGTCCGACGGGATCGTCTCGCCCGTCTCGTCGATGAAGAAGACCCGGTCCCCGTCGCCGTCGTACGCGACGCCGAGGTCGCAGCGATTCTCGCGGACGGCCTTCTTCGCGTCCTCGAGGTTCGCCTCGACGAGCGGGTTCGCCTCGTGGTTCGGGAAGGTGCCGTCCGGCTCGAAGTAGAGCCGCGTCGCCTGCACCTGCGGCAGCCGCTCGAGGAGCTGCGGCAGGATCGCGCCGACCGCTCCGTTGCCGCAGTCGAACGCGACCTTGAGCGCGCCGATCTTGCCCCCGGCGAGGCGGAGGAGGTGCTCGACGTACTCCGCCTTCGGGTCGTAGCGCGTGCTCGTCGCGCCCTTCACGGGCTCGGGGAGCTTCGCCTTCTTCGTGACCTCGGCCTCGAGCTGCTTCAAGCCGCTCTCGCTGCCGATCGGGACCGCGCCGGCGCCGCAGAGCTTGAAGCCGTTGTACTGCGCCGGATTGTGGGAGGCGGTGACCATGATGCCTCCCTTCGCGCTCTTCGAGCCGACCGCGAAGTAGAGGCACGGCGTCGTCACGAGCCCGAGGTCGAGCACGGAGCAGCCGGCGCGACGGAGGCCGTCGGCGACGGCGTCGCCGAGGGGCGTCGAGCTCGGACGCATGTCGCGTCCGAGCGCCACGGTCCCGGCGCCGCCGAGGAACACGCCGAAGTGGTAACCGAGCCGGCGGCCGGTCTCCTCGTCGAGCTCTCGAGGGTAGAGGCCGCGGACGTCGTACGCCTTGAAGATCCCCACTGAGCTCAGGAGACGGTGGCCGGGATCCTCAGCGACGAGATCGCCGCTTCCACGTTCGTGTGCACCGAGAGACCGCGGCGGCTGAGCGCGCGCGCGGGACGTCCGTCGTCGAGCTCGAGCCCGGCGCGGGCGACGAGCGCGATCTCGAGCCCGCCCTCGTGGGCGTCCTCGATCGCGGAGGTGCCGAGACTGTCGATCGTGACCACGTCGCGCAGATCGAGGACGATCCGCGTGATGGGGTCGCGCCGCATCGGCATCTCCGAGAGGAGCTCACCGAGCTGACGCGCCTTCGACCCGCGCAACTTCCCACCGATCGCCACGCACACGGCGCCGAGACCGATGTCGCGCTCTTCCCATTCTGAGAACATCGAAACCAACCCCCTAGTTCTTCTCGCGAGGCGTCGCGGCGCCTCACACCAACCCGAGAGGGAGGAGGGCAAAGAGGGGGCCGTTGGGGACCGCGCACGGAAGACATTCGAGGCGTGGCGGTTACAACTCTCGGGATGCCGTTCGCCGTCGAACTTCGACGAGCGGATTTCCGAATCTCGTCACTCGAGTGTGGGCACGGAGGGAGCTTCAGGTTCCGGGGGTTTTTCCTGCGTCACAGGTGGCGCAGGCGGTTGCGGAGGCGCCGCCACAGGGGCGGGCTCGGCATCATCTTCCTCATCGGACGAGATGGGCGCGGGCGGCTCCTCCTCGACCGGCTTCTCGACCGCGACGGGCGGCTCGCCCTCGTGGAGGACGAGGACCGTCGCGCCGACCTTGAGCGAGTCGCCGGGCTTCACGTCGACCTCGGAGTAGCGGCCGATCTGCGAGCCGTTCAGGAGGACGCCGTTCTTCGAGCCGAGGTCGCGAACGCGCACGCCCGACTTCTTGATCACGATCGCCGCGTGCTCGCGCGAGATCGACGGGTCGTCGTGGAAGATCGGGATCCGCTCGCCGCGCCCGATCACGAAGAACGAGGCGTCGAGCCGGAGCTTCGCTCCCCGCTTGGGCGACTTCACCTCGAACCAGGACACGGCGACCATGCTAGACGGAATACGGGCGCTTCGCCCCCGCGGTTCGCCCTTCGACTCGTCCCTCGCTCGGGGCAGGCGTCCACGGGCTGCCATCCCGTCGACGGAGCGTCGTCTCGCGACGGCCCGCCGTCAGCCTAAATCCAGTTGACGGTGAAACTTATCGCGATCATGATCCCGCGCCATGCGCACCTCGCTCGCCTTCGTCTTCGTCGTCCTCGCGGGCTGCTCGACTCGGTCGAGCGGCGCCGCGATGGGCTCGACGGTCGCGCCCATCGCGACGACGTCCGCTCCTGCGTCTCCCGCGTCTCCCGCTCCGGACGACGGAGTCCGTCCGCTCGTCCTCGTCCACGGGATCGTCGGGAGCCCACGGAACTGGGATCCGGTGATCGACGACCTCGGACGCGGGCGCGTCTCGTTCCGGGACGCCTACGCCGCAGAGATCGCCGCGCTCCCCTCGGGCTCGGTGAGCCGCTCGAGCGTCTGGGCCGTCGGCTACTACAAGAGGAGTGCGGCCGACGCACCTTACTTCGGCGGCCAGTCCTCGATCGGCGGCTGCCCCGTGCCGCGGACGGATCAGGGAGCCGGTCTCTATCCCGTCTCCTACGTCTCCGTGCTCGCCGAGGCCGTCGCGGGGATCCTCCGCGCGACCGGCGCGTCGCGCGTGGACATGGTCGGCTGCTCCATGGGCGGAGTCGTCTCGCGTGCGTACCTCCGCTGGGGCGGCGGCGAGACGCGCGTGCGTCGCTACCTTCTCCTCGAGTCTCCGAGCCGCGGCCTGAACGACCTCGAAGCGGTCGCCCTCGCCCTCGACGCCGACAAGGAGCCCTTCCAGCGCTGGGGCGAGATCGCGGAGCTCGCCCGCGACTACCCCGCGTGGCAGGGGCGCAGCTACATGCGCCGTCTGAACGACGACTGGGACTCGTGGGTCACGTCCCACGGGGTCACCTACGGGAACCTCTACGGCGCCGGACACACGGCGATCAACCCGAGCACCTTCGGCATGGCCCTCGACGCCGCGAAGAAGTACCTCGCGGGCTCTCCCGCGGCGCCCGCCCCGCCCGCGCCAGCGTCGCCCTCGCCCGCCCTCCCGGCGCCTGCTCCGCCGTCGCCGCTCCTCGGGACGACGTCGATCTGGGACGCCCTGAAGCAGGCCCTCGTCTTCCTCGACTGGACGCGCCTCGACATCGTGCGCGACGTGGGCGAGATCCTCTCGGACGCCGACGGCTTCGTCCGCGTCTCGAGCGGCAGCACGAAGGCCGGCCCCGAGTTCCCGGGCGCCGTCTTCGACTCGCGCTTCCGCGGCGTCCACATGGACCGCGGCCGGCTCGAGGAGACGATCCAGTGGTGCACGAACACCCGCGAGTGCATCCGCCGCTTCGTGATCCAGGGCCGCGTGCCGACGGCGAGCCTCGTCGCCGCGGACCTCCGCGTCGTCAAGGCGGGCGGCTTCGCGCCCTGGCTCCTCCTCGACTACGAGCTCTCGGGCGGCGAGGGGTTCTCCGTGCAGGTCGTCACGGAGGACGAAGCGCGCTGGAACCTCCGGCAGGCTCTCCCCGCGCTCCCCGACGAGCCGGTCGTCCACGCGGCGCCGATCTTCGAGGGGCGGCACCGGATCCGCCTCGACGGCGAACCCTCCGGCCGTCGCGTCGCGAAGGTCTACTTCTACGACGCGACGGGGATCCTCGCCGAGCTCGGGCCTCTCCACCTCGACGTCCCCTCCGCGCAGGCGGGCCCCGAGCTCGCGCCTCGCACGACGCTCCACTCGTGGCGTCCCGGCGGCGCGCGCGCGACCGTGAGCGTGACCTCGAACGCGGCGGGCGCGGAGTGCTCGTGGCGGCTCGTCTCCGCGAAGGGAGACGCGAGCCTCTGGAGCGCGTGGAGCGCGGCGTCGAGCTTCACGCTCGGGCCGCTCCCCGCGGGGACGTACGAGCTCGCGATCCGCTCACGGCACGCGGCGAACTACGCGAACGAGCTCGTCGAGGAGGCGAGACCTCTCGTGCTCGGAGCGAGCGTCGAGGGGTCGGGACGACTCGTCATCAAACCGTGAGACGCGCGCGGCGATCCGCGCGCGTCTCACGCGACGGCTACTCGAGCGCGAGCGTGACCTCGGTCGCCGCCATCTTCTTCGCGTTCGGGTCCCACTGGCCCTTGACCCCGAGCGCGCGCGCCTTGGCCGTCCCGAGGCGCTGTCCGGCGTCCGCCGCGAAGCTCGCCATGTCGGAGTGAGTCGTCACCGATCCACCCTGGACGATGTTGAGCTTGGCCCCGGGCGCGGCCTGCGCCGCCGGGCGATCCTCCGGCGCGAGCTGCTGCGGCGTGGGCTGGCCCGCGTCCACCTGGTGAGCGTTCGTGCCCGAGAGGTCGAGCACGAAGCCCGTCGGGCCGATGGCGGCGAAGGGCTTCCCCGTCGGCGTGGACCAGCCGCACTGGAGGACGGCGCTCACGTTCGTGCGGTCCGCGAGCACGATCGCGGTCATGTCCGGCGCGCCCGAGGGCGCGTTCCACGGGGTCAGGATCCCGCCGGCCACGATCGGCGTCCCCGAGACGATCGTCGCGACGGTCAACGTCCCCGTGGCGACCGCGAAGGCCTTCGGGTCCGCGGAGGCCGTCCCGCCGACCGAGAAGTCGAGGTCGGTGACGAGGCGTCCGGCGATCCGGTCGATCGCGAGGAGGAGGACGCCGCCGGTGACCGGACCGAGCGCGCGGCCCGCGACCGGGGTCCCGACGAGGATGATCCAGCCCTTCGCGCAGTCGAGCGTGTCGCCGTCGAGGTCGCCGCGCGCGTCGATCCTCTGCCCGACCGCGATCGCATCGTGGGCGAGCGCCGGCGGAGCGGTGCCCGGCGCGGCGGCCGGGCCGCCCATCCCGCCCACGTTGATGCGGGCGCCGGCCGCGCGCACGGTGAAGGTCCCGTCCCGGATCGTGCCCGCCGGGAAGTCCACGGAGCGGCCGCTCACTGTGAGCACGCCGTCCACCGAGCGCGCGAGGACGAGCCCGTCCACCACGTCCGTCGGCGTCATGGCCTGGACGCGGTCCGCGACGAGCGTGTCGCGCCCCGCCGAGAGCTGGCCGTGCGCGCAGATCGGCCCGCCGATCGGGAAGGACCGGAGCGCGCCGAACGACGACGGCTTGCCGTCGAGGAAGATCGCCGTGTTCGCGCTCGTCGTGATGCGGACCTTCGGGCCCGGCCAGGTCGCGGCCGGCGGACGGAGCTCGATCGTGAAGGTGCCCGCGTTGCCCTGCGCCGCGTCCTGGATCTCGGACAGGATGCCGCCGATCCCCGTGTCCACCGGCCGCGCCGGCTCGCTCTCGGCCTTGAGCACCGGGCCGAGGAAGACGGTGTTCGCGGCCGCGTCGACCCGGCAGGACGCGTCGAGGTCGAAGTCGATCTCGACGTAGCGCGTGAGACCCGGCAGGCACTCGATGGGCTTCGAGCGCATGTCGATCGACCGCGTGATGATGCCCGAGAGCGGGGCGCCTCCCTCGTCGAGCAGCCTCGCGGACGTCGTCGCGCCGTCGATCGCGACGGCCGCCGTCGTCGAGTCGATCGAGACCTTCATGGAGAGGTAGGTGCCCCGCGGGACGGCCGTGACGGCGAGGAGCTGGCTCACCGTGACGAGCTGGGCGAGGTCGAGCCGCGTCCTCCCGGGGAGGACGGAGACCGCGAGCCCGTCCTGACGGACGAGGTCCACGGCGGTCACGTCCACCTCGAAGCGCGTGATGTGGTCGGACGGCGCGTCGCGCATCGACACGGCGACCGTGCTCATCTCCGGGCTCCCGCCCGTCCCGTTCGACCCGTTCGAGCCACCGGACCCGCTGCTGCACCCGGCGGTCAGGAACGCGGCGACGACGACCGTTCGCGCACTCGACGAACTCATTGGATACCCTCCTTGCCCCACCCCTCGGGGAGCACGCGAGGGCCCACCCGGCGCGGAGTCCGTTCGCGCCCGCGCGACGGGGGCTTGCGACTTGCGCCCGCGGTGGTGGTTCACCGACCATGGCCCAGCGCCTGGACCATTGGTCCAGTCTCTGGACCATGGACGAGCCCAAGACGCGCCGGGAAGAGGACGAGAGCGGAGGCGTCGGGCGCCTCGTCGCCGCCGGGAAGGGCTTCTTCGGGACTCACCCGCTCGCGACCCCGGGACAGGTGACGATCGGGCGCTCGTCGGACACGGACTTCGCGATCCCGCTCGAGACGATCTCGCGACGTCACGCCGTCGTCGCGACGACGCCGCTCGGGGCCACGATCCAGGACCTCGGCAGCGCGAACGGGACGTTCGTGAACGGCGAGCGCGTGGCCGCGAAGAAGGCGGTCGCGATCCGCCCGAGCGACGTGGTGCGCGTCGGCGGCGTCTGCATCTGGATCGAAGCCGCTCCGCCGGCGGTCCCGGGGATGCGGACGCCGGTCGGCGGCTCGCCCGTGGTCGTCCAGGACCCGGCGATGCAGGGCGTGCACCTCCTCGCCGAGCGCGTCGCGCGCGGGACGATCAACGTCCTCCTCGTCGGCGAGACGGGCACCGGCAAGGAGGTCCTCGCGCGCACGATCCACCAGAGCTCCCCGCGCTCGGCGGCGCCCTTCGTGGCCCTCAACTGCGCGGCGTTCTCGGACACGCTCCTCGAGAGCGAGCTCTTCGGCCACGAGAAGGGCGCCTTCACGGGCGCCACTGAGGCGAAGCAGGGCCTCCTCGAGCTGGCGAACGGAGGGACCGTCCTCCTCGACGAGGTCGGTGAGATGCCCGCCGGGACACAGGCCAAGGTCCTCCGGGTCCTCGAGGAGAGGAAGATCCTGAGGATCGGCGCGACCGCGTGGCGGACCATCGATGCGCGGTTCATCTCGGCGACGAACCGCGACCTCGAGGCGGAGTCACGGGCGGGCCGCTTCCGCAAGGACCTCTACTTCCGCCTGAACGGCGTCACGATCGAGCTCCCGCCGCTCCGCCAGCGCCGCGCCGACATCGAGCCCCTCGCGCGCCAGCACGTGAGGACCTTCGCCGCGCAGCTCGGGTCCGCGCCGCCCGAGCTCTCCTCCGAGGCGGTCGAGGCGCTCCTCGCGCACGGGTGGCCCGGGAACGTCCGCGAGCTCAAGAACGTGATCGAGCGCGCCGTGCTCCTCGCCGACGACGGCCCGATCCGCCGCGAGCACCTCCAGCTCGGCGGCCTCCGCGAGGCCGTCGAGACGGACCGTCTCCCCGCGCTGCCCCAGGGGCTTCGCGACGAGATCCAGGACGTCGAGCGCGAGCGGATCCTCTCCGTGCTCGAGTCGTGCGGCGGCAACCAGAGACGGACGGCGAAGGTCCTCGGGATCTCGCGGACGACGCTCCTCGCCAAGCTCGACCGCTACGGCGTGCCGCGCCCCCGGAAGGGCCGCGGCCCCTGAGGGCTTCGCCCTCAGGCCCCCACGTCAGGCCGCGCCCTCCTCGTCGCCCAGGACGACCTGGGTCGCGCCCATCTCGCGCTCCGAGCTCTCGACCCGGGCGCGGAGACGGCGGATCTGGGCCTCGATGAGCGGGCGCGGGAGCCCCTCGGGCGGGTCCCGGAGGATCCGCTCGTACATGGCGAGGGCGGCGCGCTCCTTCTGCAGGGCGCCCCGCTCCTCCATGACGGCGATCTTCCAGCAGGCGTAGGCGATCGAGGCGGCGTCGCCTCCGGACTCGGCGACGAGCTCGGCCATCTTGCGGACGCCGTCCTGGTCGTTCTCCTTGTCGTAGATCTCGAGGAGGAGGAGCGCCGCCTCGCCCTTGAGCGTGGGGTCGCCCGACTCGTCGAGCGTCTCGCGGAGGAGCGAGACGGCCTTGTCGCGGCGGCCGAGCTTGAGGTTGGTCCGCGCGACGGAGAGCTTGCCGACCTTGAAGAGGGAGCGCTTCGCCGTGCGCTCGCGGCGATGCCGGAGGACGACGAGGCGGCGCGAGGGCTCGTCCTTCGAGGGGGAGGGCTCGTCGCCGCGGGCGACGCGGTCGATCGCCTCGAGGAGGGCGTCGTGCGTCGGGAAGCGGCGGTCGGGGTCCTTCTCGAGCATCCGGGCGATGAGGTTCTTCATCGCCTCGGGGATGTGCGGCTCGGCGGGCCAGGCGACCGGCTCGTTGATGTGCTTCAGGATGAGCGCGATCGGCGAGTCGGCCTCGAACGGAGGCTTGCCCGTGATGACGTGGTAGAGGGTCGCGCCGAGCGAGTAGATGTCCGAGCGGTGGTCGATCGTCCCGCCGCGGCCCTGCTCGGGGCTCATGTAGATCGGCGTGCCCATGACGACGCCCGTCGAGGTGAGCTCGAGCGCGGTGCCGATGATCGCCTTGGCGAGGCCGAAGTCGGTGATCTTCACCTGGCCGTCGGGCATGAGGAGGATGTTCGAGGGCTTCACGTCGCGGTGGATGATCCGGTGATCGGTCGCGGCCTTGAGGCCGAGCGTGCACTGCTTCGCGACATCGAGCGCGCGCGACACGGGGAGAGGGCCGCGCTCCTTGACGAGGTCGGCGAGGTTGCGGCCCTCGACGAACTCCATGACGTAGTAGTGGGTCCGCCCCTCGGAGCCGCAGAAGAAGATCGACGTGATGTTCGGGTGGGTGAGCTGCGCGGCGGCGCGCGCCTCGCGCACGAAGCGCTCGACGAACTGCTTGTTCGCGGTGAGCTCGCGCGAGAGGACCTTGAGCGCGACGTGCCGGTCGAGCGAGGTGTCGTGCGCCTTGTAGACGACGCCCATGCCGCCCTGGCCGAGGGTCCCGACGATCCGGTAGCTCCCGAGGCGAGCCTCGGGAGCGAGGATCCCCATGCCGAGCTTCGAGCTGTCGGACATGGGCGCGCCGAGGTCCGTGGACCCGTCCGCGTCGAGCTGGTCCGGCTCGGTCGGCGGCTTCTGGGTGCGCTCGCTCGGACGGCGCGTGATCGTCGGCGAGGTGCCCTGGTTGTTCATGAGCGCGCCGATCGGGACGTCCTTCGTCTCGTCGGATGCGACGCGGCGCCGGACCAGGTAGACCAGGGGGTCCTGGTCTCCGAGGTCGGCGCCGTCGATCTCGTAGGTCGAGCGTTCGAGGCTCTCGGCCTGGCACGTGGGGCACGTGAAGCGCTGCCCCACGACGATCGCCGCCACCTTCATGACGGCGCCGCAAGCGCATGCTTTCTCGGGTTTTTGGGGCGCCGCCATGCCGAGCGGAGTCTATCAGAGGCTCGGCATGGCCCGCCATGAACGGGGTCCGCGCGCTCAACGGCCGCGGAGACCGTCCCGGTAGCCCTCGTTGTAGTCCGCCGAACGGTCGGCCTTCACGGGGCCGTCGCCCGTGATGACGACACGACCCTGGTCGCGCGCGCCGTCACGGAAGCCCTCGTTGTAGTCCGCCGACTTGTTGCCCTTGATCGGCATGGGGCCGGTGGGCGGAGTCGTCTTCTCGCGCTCGATCACCGACGGGGTGCTCGGGGGAGTCGTGGGGCGCTCGCGCTCGATGACGCGACCGGTGCCGTCGCGCTCCTCGACGACCCGCTCGCGCTCGTAACTGGCGGGCGCGGGCGCGGCCGGAGTGATGATCCGCTCGCGCTCCTTCGTGGGCGTCGCGGCGGCTCCGGTCGCCGGCTCGGCAGGCGGACGCGAGGAGACCGAAGTCTGACCTCGGACCTCGATCGTATGGTGCGACACGATGCCGGCCGTGATGAGCCAGAGGAAGAAGCCGCCGACCGAGAGGCGCTCCTTGATCTCGAGGTTCGTGATCTCCTCGTCGGGGCGGAGCTTCTTCGCGAGCTCCTTCTTGGCGTCGTAGCTCCCGGCATCGAAGAGACCCCAGAAGAGCGGGATCGTGCTGCCCTCGTCGAGGGTCACCATCTTCTGCTTCGACGTCACGTCGTTCGCCGCGGTCCTGTAGGCACCGCCGAGGTGCGTGACCGAGCAGCCGGAGCCGCCGAGAGCGAGGGCCGCGGACAGACCGCCGGCCAGGATCGACTTCGTTCGCTTCATGACCATATCTCCTGTTCGAGGTGGAGAGGACGATCAGCGAAGCGCTTGCCAACCCTGGCCGGTGTCCGGTCGCCGCAGGTGTTCCGCGGCGACTCGCGTTCAGTGGCGACTCGCGTTCAGCGACGACTCGCGTCCTTCAGTCCGTCGCGGTAGCCGTCGTTGTACTCGGACGAGCGATCCTTCGGCGCCGAGCGGTCCTTCGTGTCGATGCCGCGGTCTCGCTGGCCGTCGCGGAAGCCGTCGTTGTAATCCGACGACCGCGCCGAGTCCGACGGACGCGCCGAGTCGGAAGGACGCGACGAGCCGGCCGGGACGGGCGTCGCCGGGACGATGATCGTCTCGCGCTCGCGGACCGGAGCCGGAGTCGCCGCGGTGCCGCGCTCCGGCGCGGGGCGGTTGATCACCGCCGGGTGCCCCTTCGCGACGAGCGTGTGGTGGCTGACGATGCCCGCCGTGATGATCCAGAGGAAGAAGCCGCCCACCGAGAGGCGGTCCTTCACCTCGAGGTCCGTCACGCACTCGTCCTCGCGGAGATGGTTGCGGAGCTCCTTCTGGAGGTTGAAGGTGCCCGTGTCGAGGAGACCCCAGAAGAACAGCCACTCGCTGCCCTTCGCGAGCGTCGTCTTGTCCTTCTTGCGGACGAGGTCGTTGGCCTTCGTGCGGTACTCGCCGCCGAGGTAAGTGGAGGCGCACCCGCTGAGCGGCATCGACACCGCCAGGGTGAGCGCGAGGAGCGTGCTCATCCTTCTCATTGCTGACTCCCTTCGATCGGTCTCGCGGTGGTGTCGGGCGCCACGGGGCGACCCTTGATCACGACCGTGTGGTGGTTCACGATCCCGGCGGTGATGATCCAGAGGAAGACGCCGCCGATCGACTCGCGATCCTTGATCTCGAGGTCGCGAACGACGTACCCCTCCCTCACGCTGCCTTCGAGGTCCGTCGTCGCGTCGTAGTCGCGCGTGTCGAGGAGACCCCAGAAGAACAGCCACTTGCTGTGCTTGCCGAGCGTCTCCTTGTCCAGCGCGGTCGCGTCCTTCTCGCCGAGACCGCCGGCGTGGGGGCGGTACTCGCCCGAGAGGTGGGTGGTCGCGCAGCCGGACGCGGCGAGCGCCGCGGCCAGGACGGGACCGAAACGAGCACGGGTCCTCCTCATGGCGTCTCTCCTCCTATCGCGGAGATGAGAGGCGCCCCCCGCGAATCACGCGCCCTCTAGGATCGCCGTGACCTTCGGCCAGGGGCTCTCGCCCGTGGCGATGAACGTGTCGCACTCGCGGAGGCGGACCGGCTCGATCGAGATGTGGAGCCCGTTCAGCGTCGGCTTGCCGCGGAACACGCCGAGCGTCACGAGCGCATCGACCGCGTCCTTGATCGCGCCGCGGAGGTGGGGCGGCGCGCCCCGGAGCGCGTTGTCGACGCGCGTGTGCGAGGCGCCGATCTTCCCCATGCGGATGAGGCGGCGGAGGATGACGCGGAGGACGCGCCAGGCGGGCCGCGGGTCCTCGGCGACGGGGTCAAAGGCGGCGAGCGGCGCCTCGTCGGACGCGGATGAGCCCTCGCGCGTCTCGAGGTGCTCGAGGACGCGGAGGGTCTCGAGGGTTCCCTCGAGGACACCGCCCGCGGCGTCCCAGAGCGCCTGCGCGCCGAGC
>CAZYLP010000086.1:4278-15772 GCA_964648345.1 uncultured Planctomycetota bacterium | reverse complement strand
GATCGGTCATCGAGCCGGACATCATCTTCATCGCGGCGGCGCACGTCGACCGCATCCAGAAGAACTGGGTCAACGGTCCGGTCGACCTGGCCGTGGAGATCCTCTCGCCCTCGACGGCGAGGACCGACCGCACCAAGAAGCGAACGGCGTTCGCCAAGCACGGCGTCCCGTTCTACTGGCTCGTGGACGGCGAGGAGCGCGTTCTCGAGGAGCTCCGCCTCGAAGGGAGCGACTACGCCGAGCACGCGCGCCACGAGAACGACGTCGTGTTCAAGCCGGCGATTTTCCCCGGGCTCGCGATCCCGCTCGCCCCGATCTGGGCCCCGAACCCGTAGTCAGCGGCCCGCGTCGAGGAGGCCGAGCTGCCGCTGCGCCTCCCTGGCGAGCTGGGGCCCCGGCGTCCCCTCGAGCGCGCGGAGGAGGTCGGCGCGCGCGCCCGCACGGTCGCCGAGGTTCTTCTTCGCGCCGGCGCGGTAGAGGTGGAGGGACGCGCGCTCGCCCTTCGGGGCCGTCGTCACCGAGCCCGCGGCCGTCTGGGCGAGGCCCCGGTCACAGACCTCGATCGCCCCCACGTGATCGCCGCCCTCGATGAGGACGGCCGCCTTCCCGCCCCACGCGTTCCAGAAGGTCGGGTCGCGCTCGATCGTCGCTTCGTAATCGGCGATCGCCCCCTTGTCGTCCGAGAGGCGCATCCGGATCGCGCCGCGCGTGTACCAGAGGTGCGGCTCCTCGGGGCTGATCTCGATCGCGCGCGTCAGGCTCTCGGCCGCGCTCGCGAAGTCCGACATCATGCTCTCGAGCTGGGAGCGGTACTCCCACGCCGCTCCGTCCTTCGGGTCGAGCTTGACGACCTGGCACATGTCCGCGAGTGCGGCCGCGATCTCGCCTCTCTTCTCGCGGCACTGCGCGCGACCGGACCAGAGGCCCTTCTCCTTCGGGTCGAGACGGATCCCCTCGTCGCACGCGGCGATCGAGTCGTCGAGCCGTCCCGCGAGGAAGTGCTCGTGGGCCCTCTCGAGCCACTTCGCGGCCTCCTCCTCCTTCGCGTCCTTCACGACCTTTGGTGGAGGCGGCGGCGGAGGAGGAGGCGGCGGCGGCGGAGGAGCGGCGAGCTTCACGAGCGCGAGACCGCCCACGGCCCCGAGTGCGAGGAGGAGGCCGCTCCCCGCGAGGAGGAGACGCGTGCGCCCCGCGCCCGAGCCGCGTCGAGCGGCGGCGAGGGCGTCGGCGAGCGCTTCTCCATCCGCGAAGCGGCGCTCCGGGTCGGCGGCGAGTGCGCGGTCCACGACGGCCTCGACGGCGCGCGGGACCTCGGGCCGCAGCACACGGAGCCGCCGGCGCGAACCGATCTCGACGTTCGCCATGACCTCGAGCGCGGTCCCGCCCCTGAACGCGGGTGCCCCCGCGAGGCACTCGTGGAGGATCGCTCCGAGCGCGAAGACGTCGGCGGGCGGCCCGACGTTCTTCGCGTCGCGCATCTGCTCGGGCGCCATGAAGCCCGCGGTCCCGCGGAACGAGCCCGTCGCCGAGAGGTGCCGGCTCGCCGCCGACAGGTAGTGCTTCGCGAGACCCAGGTCGGCGATGAGCGCCTCGCCCGCGGCCGTGAAGATGACGTTCTCGGGCTTCAGGTCCCGGTGCACGAGCCCGGCCTTGTGAGCGCGGCCCATGGCTCGCGCGAGCGCGATCCCGATGCCGAGCGCGTCGTCGATCGAGAGCGCTCCCCGCGCGAGACGGTCGCGGAGCGTCCCGCCCGTGAGGAGCGGCATCGCGATCCACGGGCCCGCGGGCTCCTCCCCGACATCGAGGAGCGGCACGAAGCCTTCGCGCGCTCCGAGCTCCTTCATGGCGCGGCACTCGCGCACGAAGCGCGCCTGCATCTCGGCGTCTCCGCGCTCGAGCTGCTTCACGGCCACTTCCTGGCCGGACGGCGAGCGCGCGCGGTGGACCACCGCGCTCCCTCCGCGGCCGATCGGGCCGAGCACCTCGTAGGGGCCGACCTTCAAAGGAATACCAATCGCTTCGGAAGATCGGCGTACCCTCCCCCGGCGAGCCAGACGCGCGCGACCTCGAGCGCCGTCTTCAAGTCGGGGACGGTCCCATGCTCGAACTCGACGCCGTTCTCCAGAAAGAGCGAGTATCGAATCTCCACCACGACTCGCTGGAGGTAGAAGGCGCGCCCGGATGCGGCCCGGAGCTGCACCGCCGGTGGGATCTGATCGATCAGGCTTGGATCGCCCGCACCCCAGTACAGCTCGTCCCGCGCCGGCACCGACCGCATCGGAGCCGGCGCGGGCCAGTTGTTGTCCTCGCAGAACTGCTCGAGCTCGCGGATCACGTTCCGGGCGATCTTCCCATCGTGAAGCGATCCTGAAAGACAACCCGCGTCGCGCCATCGGGGGGGTTAGGGGGCGAAGCCCCCGCCGCAGCCGCGAAGCGGCGAGGACACTTGGGGGGACTGGGGGGCGAAGCCCCCCAGATGCAGGGGTGTCCGGCGGCAAGGGCGTTGCTACTCTCGGGCCAGCATGACACCCGAGCCTCCTCGTTTCGTCGAAGAACGGACGGTCCGCGCCTCGGACGGCACCGAGCTCTACGCCCGCAGGACGCGCGGCTCGGACGCCGCGGGCCTGCCGATCGTGTGCTGCAACGGCATCGGCGTCGCGACCTTCTTCTGGAAGTACGTCGAGCGCCACTTCGCGCCCGAGAGGCCGGTGATCCTCTGGGACTACCGGGGCCACGGCGAGAGCGGCGAGCCGCCCTCGCTCGACGACCTCACCATGGAGCAGAACGCGCGCGACCTTCGCTCGGTGCTCGACAGCTTCGGGATCGACAAGGCCGTGCTCGCGGGCCACTCGATGGGCGTCCAGGTGATCCTCGAGTCCTACCGCCAGTTCCCCGAGCGCATCGCCGCGCTCGTCCCGACGCTCGGGACCTACGGGCGGCCCGTGCACACGTTCCTCGACTCGCCGACGCTCGCGCCGCTCGCGTTCATCCTCGCGCACCGGCTGGTGATCCGCGGCGGCAAGCGGCTCGCCAAGATCCAGCGCACGGCGCTCAAGAAGCCGTTCATCGCGCGCTTCGCGGCCCGGCTCGCGCGCCTCGCGCGGCTCGTCCACCCGGCCATGATGCCGCAGGCCGACCTCGAGGCTTACCTCAACCACTTCGGCGACTTCTCGCCCGAGGTCTTCTTCCGCATGGCGGAGAAGATGGCGATGCACACGGCCGAGGACCTCCTCGAGCGGATCGAGGTCCCCGCGCTCGTGATCGCGGGCGAGCGGGACATCTTCACGCCGCTCTGGCTCTCGGAGGAGATGGCGGACCGGATCCCGAAGGCGCGCCTCCTCGTGATCCCGCAGGGCTCGCACGCCGCCCTCGTGGAGCAGCCGCAGCTCCTCTGCCTCGCGGTCGAGAAGCTGATCCGCGACCACGACCTCGACGTGGCCGCGACCGCGAGCACGAGCGGAACACAGCGAGCGCGGAGTCGCGGCGCCTCGGGTTAGACTCCGCCTCCATGTTCAAGGGTTCCTTCCGCGCCGCGGCGCGGTTCATCTCCGCCGTCAACCAGTCTCGCGCGAAGCTCGTCCTCGACCCGATCTACTACGCGGTCGCGAGCTCGCTCGTGAAGGACTCGACGCCCTGCTCGAGGCGGCTCCTCGAGAAGGACCTCCGCGAGAACCTCTACCTGAGGTACCGCTCCCAGAGCCGGAAGCTCGACTACTGGATCGAGGACTGGGACTTCTCCACGGCTCGCCCGGAGCTCCTCACCGAGCGGCAGCGCGCCATGATGCACACGGTCGCGCTCGGCGAGACCTCGGGCGCCGCCGTCGCGGCGTCGTTCCTCAAAGCGTTCCGGACCAACCCCGAGCTCGCCGCCTTCTTCGGGACGTGGTTCGTCGAGGAGCTGAACCACTTCCTCGGCTACCACCTCTACCTCGACCGCATGGGCGAGGCGTGGCCGATCGACAAGGCGCGCGACGTGGCCGCGGTCGAGTTCCTCGACTACGCGAGCGACCCGCGCGAGGTCGCGGCGTGCAACATGTACCAGGAGCTCGTCGGCTACCTCGTCTACCGCTCGTTCGGGAAGCAGGCGCGCGACCCGTTCCTCGCCGAGATGCTCACGCAGTTCGCGAAGGACGAGCTCCGTCACTACAAGTTCTATCAGGACGTGGTGGCGCGCGAGATCCAGCGCGACCCGCGGTTCAGGAAGACGGTGCTCAAGGTCTTCCTCAAGGCGACCTCGCCGATCAACCAGGTCTGCGACGGGCCCTTCGACTTCATCGTGCACTTGAAGCGCGGCGTCTTCTGGTTCAGGAAGCCCGAGCTCGACTTCTTCCTCGACCAGGTCGAGTACCTGCTCGGGACGCGGCTCGAGAGCTTCTTCCAGTGGGTCTTCAGGGGGCACTCCGCGCCCTGCGAGACGTGCGCGAAGGAGCTCTACCTCTGCTCGTGCGAGGTCTTCGAGCCGAACGCGGTGCCCCTCGCATCGGTGCCGGTCGCTCCGCCGCCGCCGAGCTCGAAGGGCATCGAGTGGGTGCGGGACGTCATGGAGCGCAGCGGGGCGATGGCGGCCTCGAGCTTCTAGTTCGCGAGGAGAGCGAGCACCGTCTCGCCCTCGCTGCCGACCGCGAGCACGACCCTCTCGTCGAGGAGCGCCATGTCGAACGCCGCGGGCGTCGCGATCGGCCCGCCTCCCTGCGGCACGAGGTCCACCGGGAGCGGGAAGGCCCGCTCGAAGACGGTCGCGCCCGTCTTCACGTCGTGCGCCGTCACGGAGATCTTCGCCCCGGCCGTCCCGACGTAGAGGACGTCCTCGACCATGGCGAGCCGATGCGTCGGAGCGAGGCCCGGCGCGCGCCCGCCGAGCTCGTGCATCCAGATGATCGTGCCCTTCTCACGCTCGAGAGCGAGGAGGACTTCGCCCGCGGAGCCGCTCTCGTCGCGCGTGACGCCGAAGACGACCCCGGGCGCGAGCGCGACCACGGAGAAGGGCGCGTCGTGACGCCAGAGCGGCTTGCCTTCGAGGGAGTGCTCGTCGAGGAGACCGTGCTCGCCGCGGAAGACGGTCGCGAGGACGCCGTGCTCGTCGGCCGCGTGGAGCGCGCCGAGCTTCTCGTCGGCGCCGAGCTCGAAGCTCGCCTGCGGCGCGCCACTCGCTGAGTCGAGGAGCGCGACGGCGCGGTGCCCCCAGCTCGAGACGGCCACGCGGTCGCCCGCGAGGGCGATCTCCGCGCGGACGCACGCGGCCAGCTCGTGCCTCCACGCGAGCTCGCCGAACTTCTCGACGAGGTCGAGCCGCGCGAAGACGGCCGCCCCCTTCGGGCCCGCGAGTGCGACGACGGCGCGGTCGCCCTGCACGGCGAGCCGACGCGCGAGGAGCGGCAGGTCCGCGCGTGCTTCGACCTTGCCGGTCGCATCGAGGCGCGAGACCGCGCGGCCCTCGACGCGGAGGAGCGCGTCGCCCGTTCGCGCGAACGGCTCGTCGCGCCCGCCCTTCACGGGGACGGACCAGCGCGTCGCGAGATCTTTGTCCACGCACGCGATGGTGGCGGCATCGCCGTCGTGCGTGCCGAGGAGCGCGGTGTCGGCGGTCGCTCCGAGCAGCCACGGCTCGCTGCCCTTGAAGGTGGCGCGCCGCCCGCGCGGGCTGCCTTTCAGAGGTCTGAGAGTCACCGCCCCCGATCCCGCTCGGCGCAGAACCCGAGCATCTGCTTCTTCTGCTCTGCGTTCAGCCGATCGGCCATGCGCGCGCGCATGTCCGAGTGGACCGCAGCGATCGTCGCCTGCGGCGTCTCCGGCGGGAGCTTCGTGAGCTTCGTCATGGTCTCGCCCACGAGGTCCATGAGCGCGACCTTCTGCGCCTCGTCGGCACCGACGGTCCGGCAGAGGTCCTCGAAGACCCGCTGCTCCGTGAGGTCGCCGGGCCAGGTCGGGAACGGGTGAGCGGCCTTCAGCTCCCACGGGTTGTGGTGCGGCCGAGGATCGGTCCCCATGAGGAGCGACACGCCGAGAGCGACGACCACGCACGCGGCGAGCGCGACGGCGCCGAGGAAGATCGGCCGGCGCCGGGAGCGCGCCTCGCTGGTGCGGCGGTCCGCCTCCGCGCGTGCCTTCGCCACGAGATCGGGCCAGGCCGCATCGAGAGCCTTCTGGCTCTGCGCGTCCGGCTCGGGGCCGCGAAGGATCGCGAAGATCTTCTGGAGCTTCTCCTCGTCCGGCTCGGGCATCGCGGCTCCAGCTTAACTCCAAGGAAGTCTCACGGCCGCGCCGCGGAGCCGGGAGGCTCCGCAGCGCGGCCGTGAGTCGGGTCGGCCGTTCACGCGGTCGTCCCGTTGTCGGTCGAGGCCGGAGAGACCTTCACGCCGTCCTTGGAGACGACGATCGTGGGGTCCCCGTCGGCCTTGAGAGACTCCTTCTGACGCGAGCCGAGCGTGTGACGCTCCTCCCGCGTGAGCTGGGCCTTCGCGACCCGGCGGAGCTTCTCCTCGACCGTCTCGTCGCGGCGCGTCTTCCGCGGCGGGAACCCGAGCTCCTCGATCGCGGGGTTGTCGCGCCCGAGAGCGCTCACCAGCCCCGCGTTGAGGGCGTTCAGGAACTCCGCCACGGCCGGCGCCGCTTCCTTACGGTCGACGACCGCTCGCCGGAGAGCGGCGCGGAGCTCTCGCGGCCTGGCGAAGATGATCTTCTGCGTCTTGAGCATCTTCACCAGCTCGTCGACGGTGAACGTCTTGCCGTCGA
Source organism: uncultured Planctomycetota bacterium (assembly GCA_964648345.1). GTDB lineage: Bacteria > Planctomycetota > J058 > J058 > JACQDU01 > CAZYLP01. The sequence goes on along the minus strand of CAZYLP010000086.1, from coordinate 9,040 downwards.
CATCGACCGTCTTCCCCTGCGGGACTGCGGTCGCGATCCCGGCCAAGATCTTGTCGATCTTGAGCTCGAGACCCTGCGCCTCGTTGGACTTGAGGATGTCGTTGATCGACATCGTTGTTGTCCTTTCGGTCGATTCACCACGACCGTCCGGTCTCCACCACGAAGGTGGCGGAGAGGTGGACCCCCTCGACAGAGGAGGACCGCCCGCCGACTCCCGTCTGCGAGCCTCCGGCTTCCTGCGTCGGTCACCTGGAGGAGAACCTCGCGGCTCTCGACCTCCTGTTGGAACGAGGAGGGGGGTCGGTGTACCCCGACTTCGATTTTCTCTGCGTTTCTTTCGTACGGCCCGAGGGGGCCTCGACATCGAAGAGTTTGTTTCATGAAGCCTCGCCGGACGCGAGACAACGTGCTCCGGGTACCCCTCGCGGTCCCTCGGTGAGGGGTCGCGGTTCATCGAGGGCCTCCTCGAACTACTCCGAGCGGCCCTCTCGGTCTCACGGCCGTCTCATCGACTCTCTCGGACGGCCCTCGAGGTACCGCGGGCGCGACACGAGGGACTCCGAGAACGCCTCGCAGCTCCTCCGTCGTCGGCAAATCGACTTCGGCGACCCCCCACGAGGAGCTCGGAACGCCTCGACGGAGACACGGAACGCCTCGACGGTCGTCGAGAGCGCCTCGACGCTGTTCAGGAACGGGGTCGCGGTCCCGCGGTCGCGAGACGATGAGACGCTCGAGGTCACTGATGAACCGAGAGAGCTTCCGGACGAGGGTTCATGAAGAGAAAGATGCGGTAGAGTCGCGGCCCCGTGGACCGCGACGAGCTCACGCGAAGGATCCTGGCGCTCACGAAGGACGAGAAGACGCGCCTCTCGGACTTCGTCGGCCGCTATCTCTCCCGGGAGCACGACCGCGAGGACGCGGTCCAGGAGACGCTCACGATCGCGCTCGTGAACGGAGACTCACTGCGGCCGGACGGCGACCTCGTGGCATGGCTCATGGGGATCGCCTTCAACGTGGCGCGCGACATGGTGAAGCTGAGGTACCGCCGCGACGCGCGGAAGGAGTCCCTCGCGTCCGCGGAGAACGTCGAGGGTCACGAGGCGAGCCCGGTCGCTTCCTCGGAGGCCGACGAGCGGAGCAAGAGGGTCCACGCCGAGGTGAGGGCCCTGCCCGAGAACGAGCGGGTGGTGGTCGAGCTGAACGTCTTCGGCGGCCTCAGTCAGACGCAGATCGCCGAGGCGCTCGGGTGGAGTCTCGCGCAGGTCAAGAACCGGGCGCGGGCGGCGCACGAGAGGTTGCTCGACCGGCTCAAGGACCTGGAGATCTGACGGAGCTCCACGGATCTCTTGCTCCCCGCGCAAAAGATGCCCGCATCTGACCCCATTACCGGGCCATCTCTTGCTCGGGGAGCAAGAGATCGCGTCGCCTCGGGTGCGGCGTCGGCGACGACGGCCGCTAACCTCTTGGAGATGTCTCAGCGCGACGTGCCGGTGATGAGCGTCCGCGTGCGCGCCGTGATCGTGACCGGCATGGTTCTCTCCCTCGCATTGGTCGTCGCGCTCGGCGGAGCCCTCATTCATCGGCGTCAAACGATGCTCGCGGAGAGACGACGGCACACTCGAACGCGTGACGCCGTCACCCGGCTCGCGGCGCTGTCCGCCGCATATGTCGCTCTCTACGAACTGGCCGCCCGTGAAACGGGCCTCGAGGTGAACTTGGGCCCGGGACTATACGAATCACAGCTTCCGCCGTTCCTCGTGCGTGCCTGGACGTTCGAACGCTCGGTGATCGTCGACGGAGAGCACGACGCCTGGGGTGTGCGGCTGCGGCTCAAGACGACCGTTGATAGGGGCATTCGGATCCCACCGACAATCACGAGCCGGCACGAGCGACTGCTTGTGTACTCTTGCGGGCCCGATCGCCGCGACGAAGGCGGCCACGGCGACGACGTCGCGTGCGACCATGCGGAGCGACACTCATGACTCACCGCTCACTCTCGATGACCACTCGTCTCGCGTTGAACGCTGCCAGTGGCCATCCGGCGTGTGCTCGCGCAGACGGGGATACCGCCTTCACTTCACGCGCGAAACCGAATGAAGGGTGGACTGCAGCCGTCCGTTCCGACGCTGTTGAGAGAAGCGCGGGACGTGGCTCCGCGAGCCCTCAAGGTCTCCGACGCGCCTGACGCTTGGGGCGAGCCGTTGCGCCTGCGCTGGCTCGGCCCTTCGCGCGGGCCCTTTCATCGGGACGAACCGCGCTTCCTGGTTTACTCCTGCGGGCCCGACCAGCGCGACGATGGCGGCCGGGGCGACGACATCCGGTCCGATAGCCTGGTGGCTGCACGGGAGGGGAGTTCAGAATGACGTTCACTGTGAAGGTCGTCGCGCACGTTCGCGCCGCCAAGGGGAAGGAGAAGGAGGTCGCGCGGGCTCTCGCGGCCCTGGTCGAGCCGACGCGCGGGGAGCAGGGCTGCCTCCGCTACGAGCTCCACGTGAACCTGAGCGACCCGAGCGACTTCGTCTTCGTGGAGGAGTGGACGAGCGACGCGGCCATCGACGCACACATGAAGACGCCGCACGTGACAGCTTGCCTCGCGACTGCCAGCTCCCTGCTGGCGGTGCCTCCCGACATCCGCCGCTACCGGCTCATGTGAGCATCTAACCGCAGATGCGCCCGAGTGGGATCTCAAGCCCCGGGAAGATCGCCGGGCGGAAGACGCCGTCCTTCTCGACGCGGGCAATCTGGACGTACTCCGCCCCCTCGAGACGCAGCTCCTCGACGACCCGCTCGGCGCCGTCAATGAGCCAGTAGTACGGGACGCCGTGCTTGGCGAACGTGGAGCGTTTCTCCGTGCGGTCGGTCTTGGCCGTCGACGGCGAGAGAACCTCGACGGCGAGGTCGATCGGGCCCTCGACCCACTTCGGCTTGATGCGATCCATGTTCGCGGACGCCAGGAAGAAGATGTCCGGGACGATCACGGAGCCATCGGCGAACCGAACGTCGCGTGGCGACAGGCAGACCCGTCCCAGTCCGCGAGCGTTCACGTACGAGCAGAGAACGAGGTACAGCTCCTCCACGACGAACTGGTGCAGCGACTCGGAGGACGGCGTCACGATCAGCTCTCCGTCGATGATCTCGTAGCGGTTCCCGTCTCCCTCCGGGAACTGGAGGAGATCCTCGTACGTGTAGCGCTTCTCGTGACGCTGGATCACGAACTTTAACCTACCCTATGCTACCGACACCCTCGCTCCGTTGCGAGCCGGAGAGTGTCACTCAGCGCCACGCCGCCGTATGAGTATCACCTCTTGGTCATGGCACGGACCGAAGCGGCAGCCCGCTCCCGTGCGCACGCAGGTGCTCGTCATGGCTCTTCAATCTTGATGGAGTAGGTCACGTCGACGCTGGCGACGGAGTTGCGCTGGTTCATGAGCTCGATGAGGCGCCAACTGTCCCGGTCTTCGCGCGGAGGCGTCTCGGCGGTGGCACTCGCCTTGGCCAAGAACATGAGGTGATACGTCCCTGGTTTCAGACTCGTCGTTTGGACGTCGCTTCGCTGAGGCTTGCCGACTGGATTCGACGGGTTTATCAACGTGCCGCTGCCGCTACCGTAGGGGGGTTGCGAGGCTTGAGGTCGAGGGCGATCCTGATCGTCGCGAATGTCCCATCCGTAGCTGAACTCGACCTTCGCCTTCCCGATCTCTCGCTTATTGTCGACGGTCTGCACGACGACAACGTTGTAGACCCCGGCCTGCTTGACGGTGAACTTGAGCTTCGTGCGCTCCGTACCTTCATCGCTCTGCGACCTTGCTTCGGCGGTCGGAGTCAGCTGAGGCGTGGCGCTCACGTTTGTCGTCACACCAACTTCGTCGGCCGCATTGTTCGAGACCCTGATCGTCGCGGTCGCACCACCCATGACCGCGGGCTGAGGTTCTTTGAGCGTCCTGACCACCGGCGGTGTCCCATCAGCGGCCGTAGCAGTTCCCTTCGCCGGGTCGAGTGCGAGGCTGGCGAAGGTCGGAGCACATCCGCAACTGATCGAGGCAAGTCCCAGAGCCGCAGCGACGCTGGTGCGCGTTCGTCGTGAAGACACAGTTTTCTCCCCCGAGGAGTCACTACCCCTCACTGACACTCTTCGTGGATGCTGGCCGAGATGCAAATGTCAAGAATCACGGTAGAGCCTTCCACGCATCGACTTCAGCATGGGTTGCTCTTCCTCGGCCCTGTATAGCCCTTGCGGCCCTCTCCGAACGTGAGTTAGCCTCCCCGCCCGCGTCCTACCGGGGGTCGGGGGATTCGGCCACGGCCTGGCTTGCGCCGCCCGTGGCGGTCACTCGACTCGTCTCCAAGTCGCGCGGGGATCGAGCCCTGCGTTTGGGGCAGGGCGTTGCATCCCGTTCGGGTCTGACGGCCGGGATCGCACGGAAGGGAAGACGGACGCATGCTGCTCGCCGAGAGCGGACTCCTCGAGTTCTTGCAGCACCCCCAGAACCTCGTGTTCGTCGTCCCGCTCGTCATCGGGATCACGCTGTTCGTCATCCAGATGGTCGGCTTCGGTCTCTCCGCGGCCGGTGACCACGATGTCGATCACGACCACGACGTGGACCACGACCACGACGTGGACCACGACCACGACGTGGACCACGACGGCGGCGGCTTCGGGATGGGAGACGTCCTCCGCTTCCTGAACGTCGGGCGCGTCCCCTTCATGGCCGTGCTCCAGTCCGTGCTCCTCTCGGTCGGCTTCTTCGGCCTCGTCGCCACG
>CAZYLP010000086.1:0-4268 GCA_964648345.1 uncultured Planctomycetota bacterium | reverse complement strand
AACATTTCCGTGCTCTTATCGGTGGGCTATTGGTCCCCCGTCGCACTGTGGGTCCTCGCGGGCGGGTGGCCCGCCAACGTCCCGCTCCTCGCCGCGACGATCCCGGCCGCGACGATCGCGGGCCTCCTCTTCTCGAAGGTCCTCACGAACGCGATCGCGCGCACGATCCCGAACATCGAGACGCGCGACAACAACCTCGCCAAGCTCCTCGGCACCGAGGTCCAGGTCGAGAGCGCGCTGGTCGACGAGAAGTCGGGCCGCGCCAACTGGAAGGACGAGGGGGGCGGCCTCATCACCGTCTACATCCGGACGGCGCCTGGCGCGCCTCCGATCACGAAGGGCGCGAAGGTGCGCCTCGAGAGCTTCGACTCGAAGGACAAGGTCTTCGTCTGCATCGCCGCGGACGGAGCGGGGAGGGCACCATGAACATCCTGGCTGCAGACATTCCGATGAACACGCTCACGCTCACCGCGGGCGGCGCGGTGCTCGTCGCCGCCGTCGTCTTCGCGGCGCTCATGTTCTACGTGAAGACGTGGAAGAAGGCCTCGGCCGAGATGGCGTTCGTCCGCACCGGCAAGGGCGGCGAGAAGGTCATCATCTCGGGCGGCGCGACCGTGATCGGCTGGGTGCACAACATCCGCATGATCTCGCTCGAGACCATGCAGCTCGACGTGCAGCGCAAGGGCGACCAGGCCCTCATCACCAAGGACAAGTACCGGGTGGACCTCGAGGTCGTCTTCCACATCCGCGTCGAGCCGGTCGAGGAGCGCGTCCTGAACGCCGCCCGCTCGCTCGGCGACAAGGCTCTCTCCGGCGCGAGCGTGAAGGACCTCGTCGAGGGCAAGCTCGTCGGCGCCCTCCGCTCGGTCGCCGCGACGCGCGACCTCATGGAGCTCCACCAGAAGCGCGACGAGTTCGCCGACGCCGTCCACGAAGCGCTCAAGGGCGAGCTCATCAAGAACGGCCTCACCCTCGAGACGGTCTCGATCGTCCACCTCGACCAGACGGACAAGAAGTTCTACAACCCGACGAACGTCTTCGACGCCGAGGGTCTCAGGAAGATCACCGAGCAGACCGAGCTCCGCCGCAAGGAGCGCAACGAGATCGAGCGCACGACGCAGGTCGCCGTCAAGGAGCGCGACGTCACGGCCGAGGTCGAGATCAAGAAGCGCGAGGTCGACGGCAACAAGCTCTCGCTCGAGCTCGACAAGCAGCGCGAGATCTCGACGTCCACGCAGTCGCGCGAGGTCGAGATCTTCAAGGCCGACCAGCAGCGCCAGACCATGGAGCAGAAGATCTCCATGGAGGAGCAGGTCAACAAGCGCAAGATCGCGAAGGACCAGGCCATCCAGGAGGCGCAGATCCAGACGGACCTCCGCGTCCAGTCCGAGTCGATCGAGCGCGACCGCGCCGTCCAGCAGGCCGCGATCGAGAAGGACATCATCCTCGTCCAGAAGGCGCAGGAGAAGGAGGCCGCCGAGCTCGCGAAGGAGACCTTCCTCGCGGCGAAGCGTCAGGAGCGCCAGCAGGCCGACGTGACGGCCGAGACCGTGATCGAACGGGCCAAGCGCGACAAGCAGATCGCGATCATCGGCAAGGAGCAGGAGCGCGAGAAGAAGGAGGCCGAGCGGATGACGACGGTCGCCGAGCGCGTGAAGGCCGAGCAGGCGGTCGTCACGGTCCAGAAGACCGCCGAGGCCGAGCGCGAGAAGCAGATCGCGATCATCAACCAGCAGGCGCTCTCCGAGCAGGACCGGATCCAGAAGCAGATCGCGGCCGACGCCGCGGCCTACGAGATCCAGCGCGCCGCCGAGGCCAAGGCGAAGGCCGCCGAGCTCGAGGCGTCCGCCATGGAGCGGCTCGCGCAGGCGACGCTCGCCCAGGCGCAGGCCGACGCGGCCGGCGTCCGCGCGCACGTCGAGGCGCGGAACGCCGTCGCGTCGAACGTCCTCGTCCAGGAAGCGGTCGTCAAGCTCATCGAGTCGGCGCCCGAGATCGTCCGCGAGCTCATGAAGCCCGCCGAGAAGATCAGCGACATCAAGATCGTCAACCTCTCCGGCATGCCGGGCCACGAGAACGGCAACGGCAACGGCGGGACGACGAACAAGCTGCTCGGCTCGATCATGGAGGCGGGCGCGGCGCTCCCGCTGTTCAAGGAGCTCCTCAAGTTCGCCGACGTCGAGAGCGACCCGACGAAGCTCGCGCAGCAGGCGGCGCGCGCGATCCCGGGCGTGAAGGGCGTCATCGACAAGATCCCGGAGGAGCTCCGGAAGCGGGCCGAGATCAGCCAGCCGAAGGTGTAGCTCGGAAAGGTAGACTCTCACCCCAGTGGGTCTCTTCGAACGGACGAAGCACCTCGAGCGGCTGGCGCGGGAGATCGCGGATCAGAACCTGCGCCAGCTCGGCTCGAAGGAGGCGCGCGTCGACAAGGAGGAGACCAGGAAGCAGGTCCTCGAGCTCGAGGCGGTGCTCCGCGAGTACCGCCTCCACCTCGAGGAGGCCGAGGCCGAGAAGGAGATCGCCGCCTCGCGCGAGGAGACCGCGCGCGCGAAGGCGGCCGAGTGGCTCGAGAACGCCGCCCTCGCCCGCGAGAAGCAGAAGGAAGACCTCGCCGCCCAGGCCTCCCAGCGCGCGCAGGTCTACGAGCGCGAGCGCGAGACCGCGCACGCGGACGTGGACCGCCACAACGCCTCGGTCCAGCGGCTCGGCTCCGAGATCGCGAGCGTCGAGAAGCGGATCGCCGTGATCCGCGCCCTCCGCAAGGGCGGCTCGGCGACGCTCCCCGCGCTGACGCCGACGCAGCGGATCACCAAGTCGGGCACGACGACCCGGATCACCGCTCCGCGGAAGGACCCGCTCGAGCAGGCCTTCGACGATCTCAAGGGCGACGACTTGAAGGACGACGAGCTCCGCGGCGGCGACCGTCGCGGCGGCTGACTATTTCGGCTGGTGGTACCGCGCGCCCTCGAGCTTGATCACGGGCGCGAGCGCGTTCGTCGGGTCGACCCTGGCCTTGAACGGCTCCTTGAGGAGGCGGCTCACGACCGTCACCTCGGCGAGATCCGGGGCGACGCCGCGCGGGAACGAGAAGTTGCCGAGACCGTCACAAGGCGCAGCCTGGTCCTCCGTGACGACGACGAGGCCCTGAAACGAGACGTTGACGTGGATGCGCATGAGCCCACGCTCGAGGGTGGCCGTCCTCTCCGCCTTCGAGGGGACCTGGATGCGTGCCCCCGCGGCGTCGAGCTCGATCGCGTCCTGGAAGCCGTTCTTCACGCGGAGCGTGTCACCCGGGATCGCGATGACGACCGCGGGCTCGCACTGCTGGCCCTCCGAGACGGTCATGACGTGCTCGATCGGACCCCGCGTCGGCTTCGGCCCCGGCGCGAGCACGACGTAGTGAGCTCTGTCGGTGTAGTCGGGAGGGTACCGGTCGTCCTTGCGGTCCTCTCCGTGCTCGATCTTCCCCGCGAGGGGGACGCGAAGGTTCTTCTCGTCGAGCAGGATCCGCGGCGGCTCGCTCGCCTTGACCTCGGCCACGACGCCGTCTCCGAGGAGCGGGTGCCAGAGCTCGAGGGTCGCGGTGCCCTTCGCGCCGCCCGCGACGGGGATCGCCTTCGCGTCGAACACGAAGTCCCCGACCGCCCTCGTGGTCGTCGTGAAGGGGTTCCTGGTGACGTAGAGCCAGCCGTCGTCGAGGGTGGCGCCCATGTCCATCACGCGGACGCGGACGGGGCCGAGCTCGGCCGGCGCCTTGATCGTCCTCGTGCCCTTTCCGTCGATCCTCACGCCCTCGGTCGCCGTGCCGATCACGACCACCGCGTCGTACTCGCTCGCGTTGTCGATGGAGAGGGCCATGCCGGGGTAGACGACCACCATCTTGGTGTGGACCCTCTTGTCGGACACGCGGAGACGGTGATGCGAGGCCCAGGTGGCGCCCATGGCCGGCGCGGCACCCTTCACCGAGACGACGACGTTGGGGAGACCACCCTGCGGCGAGGCACCGATGCGCGAGGCGAGCTCTCGCGGGACCAGGACCGTGCCCTCGGGGAACGGGACGTCCAGGATGGGGAGCGACGGCGAAGGCGGCGAGGACGGCGGTGAAGGCGGCGTCACGGGCGGGGCCACCGGCGGCGGAGGCACGCGCGGGGGCGGGGGCGTGATCGGCGGTGACGGCACGATCTGCGGCTGCGGCACGATCTGCGGCTGCGGCGCGATCTGCGGCTGCGGCGCGATCCGCGGCTGCGGCGCGATCTGCGGCTGCGGCG
>CAZYLP010000085.1:0-15803 GCA_964648345.1 uncultured Planctomycetota bacterium | reverse complement strand
CCCAGCCCGCTCAGCCTCCGGTCCGGCCGCAGCCGCAGCCTCAGCCGGTCCAGCCCGCCGCGCGCGCCCCGGTGCCTCAGCAGCAGCCGGCGCCGCAGCCGGCTCCGCCGCCCGTTCAGCAGCAGCCCGCGCCGGCTCCTGCGCCGGCGGGTGGGATGGACGCGGGCGACGAGACGGTGATGTTCCAGGCGGACGGACTCCTCGCCGAGGTCCTCGCCGCCGTGTCGGCCGAGGCCTCCGCGACCCCGCAGGCCGAGGCGCCCCCGGCGAACGATCAGCCCGGCACCGCCGTCCTCACCGCCGCCCAGGCGGCCGGCATGGCCCCGGCGCCCCTCGCCACCCCCGCGCCTGCGCCTTCGCCGCTCGCGGCCGTCAAGGCCGAGCCCGCCCCGGCGCCCGCCGCCGCCGCCAAGACGGACGGCGTGGACGAGCTCCGCGCGTTCCTCACCGACTACGCTCTCGTGAGCGAGCTCCACCTCCGCGTCCTCGACAAGTTCTCGCGCGAGGGCGTCGAGAAGGTGATCGGCCGCCCCGAGGTCCAGAGCGCGGTCGGTGGCTCCGCCGCGGCGATCTCCTCGATCATCGAGGACTTCGTCCAGGCCCGCCTCCTCCGCCGCCGCCGCTCGCCGCGGATCCGCGGCGGCGCGGGCTTCCTCTACCAGCCGAGCCCGAAGACCCGGAACACCGTCTCGCGCCTCCTCCGCCGCTACGAGGACGGAGCGACGCGCGCCGAGGTCATGAGCTGGGTCGGAGCGGCGCGAAAAGCGGCGGAGAAGTAGCCGCGACCCGTTTCTCCGCCTCGGCGTGATAGCCGGGGTCGAGCTCCACCCCGACGTGATCAACCCCGAGCTCGACGCACGCGAGAGCCGTCGACCCGATCCCCGAGAACGGGTCGAGGACGCGCTTCGTGCGCTCGACGCCGTGGAGCTCGATCGCCATCTTCGCGAGCTCCGGCGGGAAGCTCGCCGGGTGCGGCCGATCCTTGTCGCGGCTCTGGATCGTGGAGTAAGGGACGAACCACGCGTTCCCGCGGCAGTGCCGGTCCGCGCCGGCCGTCTTCCAGCGAGTGACGTTCGACTTGTCCGCGTACTCGACGCCGATCGCGAGCCGGTCCAGAGCCACGTCGCCCTCGTGCGTGAAGTGGAAGACGAACTCGACGCAGTCGTTCAGGAATCGCTTCGAGTTGATGGGCTTGTAGTGGCCGACCGAGACGGTGTTCTCGTCCAGCTCGACGGCGATCGACTTCACCCAGTAGATCGTGTTCTGGAGCGCGAAGAGCTCGCGGCCGATCGCGGCCACCTCGAAGGGGCCCCAGGGGTCCTTCGGCTTGCCCGCGATGTTGAGGAAGAAGCTCCCCTGCGGGGCGAGGACGCGCTTGACCGCGGACATCCACTGCCTCGTCCAGGCAAGGTAGTCCGCGCGCGACCGGCGGTCGTCGTAGTGCGCGTACTCGATCCCGAGGTTGTAGGGCGGTGAGGTGACGACGACGTCGATCGAGCCCTCGTCGAGCTTGGGCAGCTCGACGAGGCAGTCGCCCTGGAGGAGGCGGATCTTCTCGGGCTTCACGGGGCTCGAAGGTATCACGTGCGTCGGACAGCCCTCGGGCGCAACGGGGGTGTTGACCTCTTCAGACGGACATCGGCGCAAGTGGCGCAGCATCCGAGGAAGTCGTTGCGCGATCCGCAACGACCTGTCGAGCGGTGTGCATCGGGTCGTGCGTCTGCTCTCGATCAAAGAACGCGCGATGATCACGTGCGGATTCGTCGTCGTCATCGCGCTCGCCGGAGCCGTCGGGGCCGCTACCTGGAAGCGACGAATCGAGCAGCGAGACCACACGGCGACGGTCGCGACGCTAGAGAGCATGCGTTGGCCCAGCGACGTCAGGATCGTGCCCGCGCCTGGCCAGCCCGACGGCCCGTGGGTCTTGCTCTACGCGGTGGAGTGCCCCCCGCCGACAGGCATTTACTTCTGGGGCCCCCTGTCGGACGCTCGGCCGCAGGACGGCTTCCGTTACGTGGCCGATGCTTGGGGGCAGCCGATCCGGATCCGCACTCCGGGGCAGGTGCACCGGTGTTGGGACATGTGGTCGGCGGGTCCGAACGGAATCGATGAAGACGGGCGAGGAGACGACATCATCATCGGCGAAGGCGCGCCGCGGTTCGTCGTGCTCCGCCGCTGAACGCGGAGACCGACGCGTCGAATGCGGCTGGGACCCTCACCCCCCCCGGACCGGACTCCCACTCTGCATCCCCTCCAGACCGCCGGTTCTCGCCGGACGCCACGGGTTCGGGGTTGAAGCGGCCCACCGACCGCGGAGCGCCTCCCTGGGCTGAGCTCCGCCCGGAGTTTCTCATCACCCTCGGACGCTGCCTTCGCAACGGCAAGCGCATCTGTTGGACCATGGGACATGGGTGACCCTCGCGGTCGGCGCGTCCCTGTGTGCATCCAAGGGCCCGTCGCGACCGAGCTCCCCACGACGAGGCCGCGGATGCACCGAGGGAGTGCAGGCGCGGCCTCGTCGCACGCGATGAGGCCGCGAATGCACCGAGGAGGTGCAGGCGAGGCTCCGTCGCGTTCGCCCTCCGCGACGGGAGCTCGGATGAACATCGATCCCTAGATTCTCAGTTAGAGATAGCTTTCGAGTCTCGATCGCTTACAGTGCGCTTGCCTCGATTGCTTCAACAGCGCACTTCGCTCTGGCGCGGTTCGTTAGTGAAGACTGCATTGGGACTGCCCGCGACGCCACTGTGGCGTGGCCGTGGCTTTCTCCCGATTCGTACGTGTGATTTCACCACACGAGGCACACAGGTTTATCCATGAACGGCACCGTCAAGTGGTTCAACGACTCGAAGGGTTTTGGGTTCATCACGTCCGAGAACGGCCAGGACCTCTTCGTTCACCACTCCGACATCAAGAGCGAGGGTTACCGCTCGCTCGCCGAGGGCGCCAAGGTCACGTTCGACGAGGTCGAGGGCCAGAAGGGCCCCCGCGCCGCGAACGTCATCCAGGTCGCTTGATCCACGCGGGAGCTCGTGAGAGCTCCTGAGAGGCGAAGGAGCCGGGTCCCCCTTGGGCCCGGCTCCTTTGTTTTCCGGAGCGCTGATACTCTCTCCGCGTGACGGAGACACCCTCGAACGAGGAGCTGACGCTCTTTTACCACCTGAGCGAGGACGACCTCCGCGCGCTCACGAGCTTCGTGGTGTGGCGGCAGCTCAAGTGGATCTTCCTCCCCTTGGTTGGAATCGGCGCGTGCTCCCTCTGCGGCTTCCCCGTCGCCGTCATCACGACCGCCGCCGCATCGTTCGATGGCCGGCCGCAGTCGGCGGCGATCTTCTTGCCGATGATCTTCCCGGCCTTCTTCCTGCTCTCGCCGTTCATCACGCTGCGCACGGCGAGCCGCCGGACGATCGCCGAGGCCCGTCAGGCCGGCCTCCTCGACGCTCCGCACTTCATCAAGCTGACCCCGGAGAGCGTCTTCTCCCGCGTCCCCGGCAACGAGGGGACCCGGGCCTGGAGGCTCATGCACTCCGTCGAGCGGACGGAGTGCCACATCTTCGTGTTCGCGATGCCCAACATGGCCCACATGATCCCGCGGAGCGCATTCGCGACGCCCGCCGAGGCCGACCGGTTCTACGAGACCGCGAAGCGCTGGTTCGATGCGGCGCGCTCGCAGCCCGAGTGACCGGCCGGCCTCGCCGAGCTCTCACGCCGCCGCGTCACCGCCGTCCGCCGGCAGAGGCGGCAGCTCCGGCCGCGCCGGGGTCGTCGGGGAGCGATCGACCGTCGGCGGGAAGTAGACCGCGAGCCGCTCCGCGAGCTTGTCGCCCGTGAAGCGCGCCCGGCGGAGCTCCGTCTCGACGACCGCGTGGAGGACGCCACGTCCCACTCGGAGCGCGCCTCCTCCTGGGCCTCGGCGGCCTTCCGCTTCTCCTCGCGGGCGGCGGAGCGCGCGACGATCTCCGTCTCGAGCGCCTTGCGGGCCGACTCGAGAGCGGAGAGCTTCACGTCGTTGACCCCGCTCTTCACGAGGATGATGTTCGCGCGACGGAGCGCGGCCTTCGGGAGCGTCGACTTCGGGAGCGACCGCGGCGCGAAGTCGATGCCCTGGCCGAGGAGAGTGCCGCGCGCCTTCCGGCACTCCGTGGCGCACTTCTTGGTGGCGTCGCGGACGCGCGCGCGCGCTTCGAGCGCGCGCTCCTTCGCGGTCGCGAAGGCGAGCTCGGCGCGCATGAGGGAGGCGGTCGCCTTCTCGAGCGCGTCGTGCCCGTCCTTGACCTGAGCGCCCTTGATCGGCGACGTCCCGAGAGCGCTCGCGAGGTGGAGAGACTTTCCGAATCGTTCGCTGGACTTCATGGAGAGTTTCCTTTCTTCGTTCGGACCGTGAGGACAATTCCTCAGCGCGTCCGAGGAAAAGAGACTCCCCCCGTCCTGGTTTTCTTCCGGAGATTTCGGCTTTTTCTCGAGCGTAAGCGGTCACTTACGCAGTCGCCGTCAACGCCGTTGACGCGAGCGCCGCGTCGTGTTGCCCGCGAGCAACAAGGAGCGACGAGAACGTTGCATCGCGTGCGTCATCGCCGGCGCCGGCGAACGCGAACCTCGGTTCGCGTCGCCCGCGGGCGACGTCACCGAGCGGTAAGTGCTCGCCGCGTCCGTCGGAGTCGTCGCCGATGCACGTGAGCCGCGGTTCGCGTCCTCGGCGGACCTTCTTCTCCACGTAGAACCACCGGATCGACCCGACCTCGAGGTCTCCGCCGGGCTCGATCACCGGTTTCGAGAGGAGCTCGAGGCTCGCGGTGCCCGCTTTCCCGCCGATCCTCCCTGCGGTCTCGTAGTGGACGCCCGCCCGCGACGAGCTGCGTCCTCCCGAGCGCGATCAGGGAGCCCGAGGTGATCACCTCGAACCGCTTGCTGGCGGCCAGTCCCTCGACGGCGCGCTCGAACAGCTTCACGGAGGCGAAGTCGGTCCTCCGCGCGACGACGCGGATCCGCCCATCGGGCGTCCTCGCAGCCGGCCTCAGCTTGAGCTCGAACTTCGCGACGCCCTGCGCCCACTCGCGGCCGAGCCCCTCGACGCCGCGACGTGATCGCGAGTTCCTTGAAACCGCCGAAAGACGCCGAGACCCGACGACGAAAGGGACGCCGAAACTTCGTTTCGTCGTTCTTTCGTCGTCGACCGACGTGGATGAGCAAATCGCCAGGACGGTCAGTCCTGGCGATTCGGTGGCTTCGGTGTCTTCGGTGGTTCGGTCCCTTCTCGACGGGCCTACTTCACCACCGCGGCGAGCGCCTTCCCCTCCGCGCACGGAGGAGTGTTCACTCCGATCAGCGTCGCCAGCGTCGGCGCGAGGTCCGCGATCGCCACGCTCTCGTTGTGCACCCCGGCCTTCACTCCCGCTCCGAGGAACGCGAGCGGCACGTGAGTGTCGTAGCCGTAGGGGCTGCCGTGGCTGTCGCCGTAGTCCTTCTCCGCATACTTGCCCCAGAAGCTGTAGGGCTTGCAGTTGATGATCACGTCGCCCGACCGCTCCGGGTGGAAGGCGACCTGATACATGCGCCCGATCGTCGTCCCGCCGTTCTCGCCCTTCATGAGCTGCGTCCGCGTGAAGGTCCCGGCGACCCCGGGCACTCGCTTGAGCGCGGCCGCCGCGGCGTTCTCGACCTCGGCGCGGTCGAGGTGCTTCTCCGCGATCACCTTCTCGTCGAGGTAGAGCGACGGGTCCTCGAGCGCGACGACCCACTTCGCCTCGCCGAACTTCGCGCAGAGCTCCTTCTCGACGGCACCGGTGAGGTCCTTCTTCTTGATCCGGTGCGCCTCGACGCCGAGCCGCGCCATGTACTCCGGCATGGGGCTCGCCCCGTGGTCCGCGACGAGGACGGCGACGTAGCCCGGGACGCGCTGGTCGAGCCAGCGGAGGAAGGCGCCGAGCTGACGGTCCGTGCGCGCCGTCATGTCCACGACCTCGCGGCTCATGGGGCCGAAGGTGTGGCCGACCTCGTCGTTCGCGGAGAGGCTCACCGCGAGGAGATCCGGCGCGGAGTGAGAGCCGAGGCCCTCGCCCTCCACGGCCGCCCGCGCGAAGTCGAGCTCCACGTCATTCCCGCGCGGAGACATGCAGACCGCCTCGTAGCTCGAGAGCTTGTGCGGGAAGGAGCGGCCGAGCCCGTTCAGGTCGCCCTCCCAGGGCATGTCGTCCTCGCTCGCCCGCGCGAAGGCCGTCTCGGGCACCGAGGGCGTCCACGTCGAGCCGACGTAGGTGTCGGCGACCTTCTTGTCGTTCCACTTCTCGACCCACTCGGGGGCCTTGCCGTAGTGAGCGCTCGTCTTGAAGTGGCCGGTCTTCTCGTCCATCCAGAAGGCCTTGCCGAGCTGACCGCCGAGCATGATCGCGGAGCGCGCCTTGAGCGCCATCGTCACGACCTTCGAGCGGCCGTCGAGGACGAGCTCGTCGCCGACCGTCGTGGCGTTGAGCTGCTTCGGCGAGTCGCCCTCGGCGATCGCGACGACCTTCCCCTTCGAGCGGTCGTACCACTGATTGCCGACGGTGCCGGTCTGATACGCGTAGCCGCCCGTGAGGACGTGCGCGTGGCCCGGGCCCGTGTAGGTCGTCGCGTGACCGTAGTTCGCGTTCGTGAAGAACGCGCCCTCCTTCTTGAAGCGCAGGAAGGCTCCGTCGTTCGCGTCGAGGAGGTCCTCCATGCGGCTCAGGTAGTCGTAGCGGAACTGATCGATCACGATCACCACCGCGAGGGGCGGCCGGCCCTTCGAGGGCGCGGAGGCCGCGTGTGTCGTCTGCGGGTCGTCCGCGAGGAGCTTCCCCGCCGCGCAGAATGCGATCGCCGACCCGAGTCCAAGAATCATCCCCGTCTTCTTCACGATTGGATCTCCTTCCGAGCCTTCTCGAGGAGCGCCGGGATCTCCTTGATCCGCGGGTCGTCGAGAGCCCCCGAGCGAACGAGCCCGAGGTGGATCGCGGCGAGGCGTCGCGCCTCCGCCGCCGTCTCGCTGTGTGCGTCCCTGTGTTCGTCGCTCGCCTGAGCGACCGCGTTGAGGAGGGCCTGGGCCGCGCCGTAGCCCTCGAGCGCGAGCTTCCGCTCGCCGGGCTCGAGGTCCTCGACCCCGGGGAGAGGCAGCGAGTAGAGCCGCTTCCTCTCCGCCTCGCGCTCGAGGATCACCAGGAGGGCGCAACCGGCGCCCGCGAGCAAGACCAGTCCGGCAGCTTCGATCGTGGCCATGGCGACACTCCAAGTCGTAGGGGGGGATTTGGGGGGCCGGTGGGTGCGGCCTCCCAAAAATTCAGAAGTAGCTCGAGATCATGAGGTAGATCTTCTCGAGCGACTTCGGGTCGTCTCCCTTCGAGGCGACCGCGTTCGTGCGCTCCGAGATCTCCTTGAGGAGGTCCTTGTCGGCCTCCGGGCCGAAGGCGATCGTGAAGATCCGCGTCGCCTCCGTGTCCTCCTTGCGCGGCAGGCGGGCGAGCAGGTCGAGCTTCTGCGTCCTGCTCGACGTGTCGAGCCCGTCCGTGAGGAGGACGATCCCGTAGAGCCGGGCCTCCTTGCGCGTCCGCTTCGCCTTCTCGACCTCCGTCATGGCCGTCGAGAGAGCGTCGTAGAGCGCCGTGTTCCCCGCGGCGAACAGCCCGTTCACCTTCTCGCGGAGAGGCTCGCCGACCTCGCTGACCGGTCCGAGGTGACCGAGCGGCCGCACCATGTCGGAGAAGGCGATCACCTGGACCTCGTCGTCCGGCTCCATGCGCTTGAGGAAGCCCGCGGCCGCCTTGCGAGCGGCGTTCATGGGCTCTCCGTTCATGGAGCCCGACGTGTCCACGACCAGGTAGACCGTGGACATCTTCTTCACCTGGTGCCAGAGCGCCTGGAGGCGCTTGAACACGTCGTCCGAGACCGCGGCGAGAGCGATCGCGTCCTTCGGGAGCGCCTCGTCCGCCGGGTGGAAGCCCGCGACCGAGGTCCGGGCTTGCGCCTCCGGCGAGCAGAGGAAGTCGAGGTAGAGCTTCGCGGCCTCCTTCTCGACCGGACCGCACCACTCGGCCTCGACGACGCCGGCGGGGTGGTCCTCGAAGAACGTCCCCTCCTTCGGGGTGATCGCGACGAGCGGGAAGGCCTTGTTCGGCCACTTCGCGTTCGCCTTGGTGACGCTCGACTCGTAGAGCGGCACCGCCGAGAGGTAGCTGGGACCGAGCGTGCACATCTTCTCTGTGAGCCAGTTCGAGCTCTCGCCGTAGTGGACGATCTTCTGCTCGAGGGACCGGATCGCGTCGCGCACGTCCTCGCGGCGCAGGTCCTCGGCGGTGAGGCCGTCCTTCTTGCCCGTCTTCGCGTAGACGAGCGAGGCGAGCGAGAGGTTCGCCGAGGTCGCGTAGTCCGGGTGTGCGTGCCCGAACTTGAACGCGCCCCACTCGGGGTGGCCGTAGGACGCCCAGCCCTTCGGGTCGTGGGCGACGGCGAGGAGCTCCTCCCAGCCGATCGGCTTCTCGGGCCAGCCGAGCGCGCGAGCCATGGGCTCCCACGTGGCGAGCACGAGAGCGGTCCGGGCAGTCGGCCGCGAGCTCGCGATGAAGTCCTGCTTGTGGCGGATCTGCCACGCCTCGTTGAGGCGCGAGATCCAGCCCTTGTTCACGGGACTCCAGAGGTGAGGCTTCTCCTCGCCGGCGAGGATCTTCTGGATCGACTCGCCCGAGCGCATGTGGTTGAGCTTGACCTTCGCGACGCGGCCGTCCGACAGCTTGACCTGCTTCGCGTTCCAGCTCTTGGTGACCTCGTCGACCCACTCCTTCTTGCCGTCGCTCGTCGAGAACAGGATCTCGAGCGTCGGCACGGAGCCGGCCTTGATGCCCTCCTCTCCCCCTCCATTCCTCGCGTGCGCGTGAACCGGCTTATCGGCTCGGCCCAGATTCGAGAAGATTGCAGCACCGGACAACAGCATGAAACAACCGACCAACACGTGCGTTGACTTCATAACCTCCTTCTTCCGCCGCGGTTGCGCGACTGGCCCGACCAAGGGCAATCGGCTTGCCACCGCTCTCCGGACGGCCGCCCCACGCGTTGAGTTCGCGTAGCGGGGGGAATCCGCCCTCCCGTGGCGCGTGTTACTTTTCTCCGTCTATGAGTGGCTCACTGGACGGGAAGATCGCCCTCGTGACCGGAGGCGGCCGCGGGCTCGGCCGCGCGATCGCGCTCGAGCTCGCTGCCCGCGGAGCCGCGGTCTGCGTGGCCGCCCGGTCGAAGAACGAGGTGGACGAGGTCGCTCGTGAAGTTCGTGTGAAGAACGTGCGAGCGTTCTCCGTGGTCATGGACGTGACGAGCGAGGAGTCCGTGAAGACGGCCGTCGCGGCCGTGGAGAAGGAGCTCGGGCCCGTCGACATCCTGGTCAACAACGCCGGGATCGCCCCCTCCGCGACCTTCGAGAAGACCGACCCCGAGCTCTGGCGGCGCACCTTCGCGGTCAACGTGGACGGGACCTACTTCCCGCTCCGCGCGTGCCTCGGCGGCATGGTGAAGCGCGGCTGGGGCCGTGTCATCAACATGGCCTCGATCGCGGGCAAGGTCGGCTACCCCTACGTGTCGGCCTACGTCGCCTCCAAGCACGCCGTCGTCGGCCTCACGCGCGCGGTCGCGCTCGAGGTCGCGAAGAAGGGCGTGACCGTGAACGCCGTCTGCCCGGGCTACGTCGATACGCCCATGACCCGCGAGGCCGTCGAGCGGATCCAGTCGAAGACGGGCCTCTCGAAGGCGGAGGCCAAGGGGCATCTCGAAAATACGAGCCCGCAGGGGCGCATGGTCGGCGAGGATGAAGTCGCGCGCCTCGTCGCGTTCCTGGCCGAGCCCGGACAGCTCGGAGTGAACGGCCAGGCGATCAACCTCGACGGCGGAGGAGTGACCTCGTGAGCCACGGCGCCGTGAACCCTCCCGCGCTCGGAGAAGCGAAGGGCTACTCGAACGGGATCGTCGCGACGGGGAAGACGCTCTACGTCGCCGGTCAGGTCGGCTGGGACCAGCAGCACCACTTCGCGGACGGCTTCATCGCCCAGTTCGAGCAGGCGCTGTCGAACGTGCTCGAGGTGGTCACCGCCGCCGGAGGCTCGCCCGAGTCGATCGTCCGCATGACGATGTACGTGACCGACAAGCGCCAGTACATCGAGGCTCAGCGCGACATGGGCAAGGTCTGGAAGGCGAAGCTCGGCCGCTGGTATCCGGCCATGACGCTCGTGCAGGTGAGCGCGCTCCTCGAGGACCGCGCTCTCCTCGAGCTGGAGGCGACGGCGGTCCTGTGAAGACTCCGCAGAGCTTCAAGTACGAGGAGAAGAACGGCGCGGCCCGGATCACCCTCGCTCGCCCCGCGAAGAAGAACGCGCTCACCTTCGAGGTGTACCGCGAGCTCACCGAGACCTTCGAGGCCATGCCGAAGCGCGGAGAGGTCCGCGCGATCTCGATCACCGGCGAGGGCTCGGGCTTCTGCTCGGGCGGCGACGTGGAGGACATCATCGGTCCGCTCCTCAAGATGTCCGCCCCCGAGCTCCTCGAGTTCACGCGCATGACCTGCGCGCTCATCAAGGCCATGCGCCTCGCGCCGCAGCCGATCCTCGCGGTCGTGAACGGCGTCGCCGCGGGCGCGGGCTCCGTGATCGCGCTCGCCTCGGACATCCGTCTCGCCGCGAAGTCGGCGAAGTTCGCCTTCCTCTTCACGAAGGTCGGCCTCGCGGGCGCCGACATGGGCGCGGCCTTCCTCCTCCCGCGCGTGATCGGCCTCGGCCGCGCGAGCGAGCTCCTCATGCTCGGCGACGCGATCGACGCGGAGACGGCCGAGCGCTGGGGCCTCGTGAACCGCGTCTTCGAGAGTGCCGACCTCCCGAAGGAAGCCGAGACCTGGCTCGCGAAGCTCGTCGCCGGCCCGCGCATGGGTCTCGGCATCACGAAGGACGCCCTCAACCGCGAGGCCTCGATGAGCCTCGAAGCGGCCCTCGAAGCGGAGGCTCAGGCCCAGGCTCTCTGCATGGGTCACCCCGACTTCAAGGAGGGCTACAACGCCTTCCGCGAGAAGCGCCCTCTCCGCTTCCAGGGTGCCCCGTGAAACTCGTTCTCGTAAGACTCGTTCTCGTTCTCGTTCTCGTTCTCGTTCTCGTTCCCTCCGCGACCGCGCAGGAGAGCACCCCCCTCCCCGACTTCAAGCTCACGGATCGAGCGGGGAAGGTCATCACGAAGTCCGACCTCCTCGGCAAACCGACGATCGTCGCCTTCACCTTCTCGCGGTGCGCGGGTCCGTGCCCCCGGATCATGGACCGCATGCAGAAGCTCTCGACGCAGCTCGAGGGGAAGAACGTCCGGCTCCTCACGATCACGGTGGACCCCGAGTTCGACAAGCCCGACGTGCTCGCCAGGTGGGCGGGCACCTTCCAGGCGAACGACAACTGGATGTTCGTGGGCGGCGACCCTGATGCCGTGAAGCAGCTCGTCATGGGCTCCTTCCGCCAGGCGATCGACGGGACGGGCGCGAACCTGAACCACGGCCTCCAGCTCGCGCTCGTGGACAAGACGGGCACGATCAAGGGCTTCTTCGCGCCCGGCGAGGAGGAGCTCGTGACCCGCGCGGTCGCCCTCGCCCCGCACCCGCACGCCGCGCTCGCCGCTCCGCTCGAGACCGGTCTCTGCGCGGCGGCGGCGGTCTTCGCGCTCCTCTCCGCGCTCATGCTCAGGAGCGGGAAGCTGGGCGCGCAGAAGCTCCTCCTCGTCCTCGGCGTCATCGCGTGGGCCGGCTACCTCGGCTTCTACGGCTGGTCGTGGGCGAAGTACGGCCACACCCCCACGCCCGCGGAGGGCAACGCGAAGACGGGCTACATGGCGCTCCTCGTCGCGCACATCGCTCTCTCGGTGATCTCGGCGCCGTTCCTCCTCGCGCTCGCCATGGCTCGCGGCGAGGTCTACAAGAACCTCGTCAAGAAGTCGCTCGCGGTCTGGTTCCTCGCCGCCGCCACGGGCACGGGCGTCGCCTTCGTCCTCTACTACGTCCACGGCGCCGTGCCGTGATCCGCTCGCTCACGCTCATCGAGCGCCGCGGAGACGCGACGACCGTCTTCACGATGCGCCCCGACGGCCACACGAGCGGCGGCACCAAGGAAGGCCCCGACTCCCGGAACGTCACGCGTGATCTCGCGCCCGAGGCCGTGGCCAAGGTCTTCGAGCTCGCGAAGCTCCCGCTCGACATCCCGACGGGTCAGGGCGGCGACGCGGGGCAGTTCACGCTCACGATCAACGGGCCCCGCCGCCGGCAGTTCGTGTGGCCCATCGACGAACGGCCGGCCGATCCGCGGCTTCTTGCTCTCGTCGAGGCGATCGAGTCACTCCGAAGTGCAGACTGAGCCTGCACGGCAGGACGACGACTGGCGCGGCGAGCTCGATCGGCGAGCGCGTCTATGTCGAGGGGCCCGACCGGTCGCTCTCTCCCGATGTCGCCGTCGTCGAAATCGCGGCGCGCGGTCGCGGCGTCGAGCAGCACAGCGCTCGCTCCCGATCCGTGCGTCGTCATCCACCTCTCCTCGGTCGAGGTGCGGCAGCCGTGCCTCGAGATACGCGACCTCCGCGCCGGGAAGCGTGTCGTCACCGTGATCGAGGTGCCGTCGCCGTCGAACAAGCGCGAGGGGCCCGGGCGCGATCTCTACGTCAAGAAGCAGTCCGAGGTGCTCGCATCGGACGCGAACCTCGTCGAGATCGACCTCCTTCGCGGCGGCGACCCGACCGTGGCGCTGCCCGGGCCCGACACGCCGCCCAGCAGCTACCGCGTCGTGGTGTGCCGCGCTCGCGATCGGTTCCTCAAGCGCGAGGTGTACCCGATCGCGTTGCGTGACCGCCTGCCGCGCGTCGCGATCCCTCTCCTCGAGCGGGACCCCGACGTCGTGCTGGATTTGCCGGCCGTGTTCGCCGAGGCGTACGAGAAGGGTGCTTACGCGCGCCGGGTCGACTACCGGGAAGCTCCGGTCCCCGCGCTCCAGGGCGACGATCCGACCTGGGCGCGGGAGCGGGCGACGACTCGATCGCCGTAGTGAGTCTTCAGTTGCGCGAAGGGTCCGGAGGCGGCGCGGAGACGCACGCGATGCGCGCGTAGTGCGTCGGCCCGCCCGTGAAGTCGACGAGCATGATGAACCCCATCGCGATGTCCTCGAAGAACAGCGCCATGCCGGCGCGACCCCCGGCGGCGAAGCTGCCGTGGACGAACCGCTCGTCGGCGTGCCGGAACCAACCGCCGAGCTGGACCTCCGTCTTCTCTCCGAGGGCTTGCTTCGCCGTGGAGGCGACGAGTCGCGCGAGGAACCCCGGATCGTCGAGGTGCGCATCTTCCGGCTCGAACGGATTCGCCTCGAACCAATCGAAGAACGCCTCGCCGATCCGTTCGAGCTCCCTCGCGTCGAGGAGCTGTTGCTTGATGTTCTGAATGTCGGTCGTGCTCGAAGTCATGGTCATCTCCAGGGGCTGCGTCGTTAGGTTCTTGTTAGCATCCGCCACCGACATCCACTAAGCTCTCTCTCGGTGATCCGCCCCTCCCGCAAGTACCTCGGCGACGCCGTCGGCCCCTGGAGGCCCCTCGAGAAGCTGGGCCAGGGAGGCATGGGCGCCGTCTACGAGGCAGAGCACGCGACGACGCACGTGCGCGCGGCGCTCAAGGTCGTGTCGTACGACCACGCCCGCGACCCGAGGTTCGTCGAGCGCTTCAGGCGCGAGTCGCAGCTCGCGAAGGCCTTGAAGCACCCGAACGTCGTCGCGTGCCTCGATGCGGGCGAGGAGGGAGGGAAGCTCTACCTCGCGCTCGAGCTCGTGCGCGGAGGCTCGCTCGCCGACCGCGTGAAGGAGGGCGGCCTCCCCTGGCGCGAGGTCGCGCAACGCGGCGCGGAGATCGCCCGCGCGCTCGGAGCGCTCCACGCGGTCGGGATCGTCCACCGGGACTTGAAGCCGGCGAACGTCCTCCTCGGCGAGAAGGGCGAGGCGAAGCTCACGGACTTCGGCCTCGCGCGCGACGTGGCCGCGGCGAGCGCGCTCACGCGGACGGGGGAGCTCCTCGGGACCGTCGAGTACATGGCGCCCGAGCAGGCGGAGGGCGGCGCGGCGGTGGACGCGCGGGCGGACCTCTACGCGCTCGGGTGCACGCTCCACGCGCTCCTCGTCGGACACCCGCCGTTCCCGGGCTCGGGGCCCGAGGTGATCACCAAGCACCTGACCGAGCTCCCCGCGCGCGCGAGCGTCGCGGCGCCGGAGACGCCGCCCGCGCTCGACGACCTCGTGGCGTCGCTCCTCGCGAAGGAGCCGGACGCGCGGCCCGGGAGCGCGAGCGAGGTCGCGACCGCGCTCGCGGCGATCGCGCGCTCGAACCCGGGCCGCTCGCGCGCGCCGCTCGCGGTCGCGCTCGCCGTCCTCCTCCTCGCGGTCGCGGGCCTCGGCCTCGCGATCGCCGCTCCGTGGTCGGCGCCGCCGGCTCCTCCTCCTCCGCCGCCGGCCCCTCCTCCGCCGCCACCGCCGCCGGTCGAGTCTCCGTTCGCGCACGAGCCGTGGACGGACGAGAAGCCGGCGTGGTTCCTCGCGCTCGAGAAGGGGGCGGGCCCGGCCAGCCTCCCGGCCGGCGTCTACTACGACAAGAAGGCGGAGGGCTACTGGAACGCGCGCGACCGCTCGGAGCTCATCTACATCCCGGCGGGCACGTTCGACCCGGGCCCCACGGTCTCCGAGAAGGCGGGCATCGACGGGAGCCTCCTCCACGAGGTCGGGCCGCCGCGGCCCGTCGCGACGCTCGGCGCGTTCTTCATCGGCAAGTACGAGGTCTCGAACGAAGGCTTCGAGCGCTACGCGAGCTCGAAGGGCGCCGAGAAGACGGACGCGGAGGAGGGCCGCGTCGTCTCCTTCGTCGTGAACGGCCGCGAGGCCAGGATCCCGCTGCCTCCGGGCAAGCAGGGGACGTGGCGCGACCCGCTCGGGACGGGCAAGTGCGACCGGCGGTGGCCCGTCGTCCACCTCACGCGCGACGACGTCCAGCGCTACCTCGCGTGGGCGGGTCTGCGCCTCCCGACCGAGCTCGAGTGGGAGCGCGCGGCGGGCTGGGACGAGAAGACGAAGAAGGCGTGCCGCTACCCGTGGGGCGACGAGGCGCCCTCGCGCGAGCTCGCGGAGGTCTTCACGCTCGAGGGGGTCGAGCCGCACCTCGCCCGCGTCGACTCCCACCCCGAGGGCCGCTCGCCCACGGGGGCCTTCAACATGACGGGGAACGTCTGGGAGTACGTGGAGCCGTGGCCGCGCGTGAAGGGCGGCTGCTTCACCTCCGCGGGGCCGAACCTCGAGATCGCGTTCTCGGCGGCGATCGAGCAACCCAAGAACACGGCCGGCTTCCGCGTCGCCCTCTCGGCGGGTGGCGACTAGGGTCATGATCGGCTCGACCGTCGGCCCCTGGTTGCTGCTGAAGAAGCTCGGCCAGGGAGGAATGGGCGCCGTCTTCGAGGCGAAGCACGTGCAGAACGGCAGCCTCGTGGCGCTCAAGCTCCTCATGACGGAGCTCGCGGCGGACCACCGCTTCGTCGAGCGCTTCCGCCGCGAGAGCCAGATCGCGCGGAGCATCCACCACGCGAACGTCGTCGCGTGCATCGACGCGGGCGAGGCGCGGGGGCGGCTCTACCTCGCGCTCGAGCTCGTGAAGGGGGGCTCGCTCGAGGACCTCGTGAAGGCGGGGCCGACTCCGTGGCGCGACGTGGCTCGCCTCGGCGCGGAGGTCGCGCGCGCGCTCGGCGCGATCGACGCGGCGGGGATCGTCCACC
>CAZYLP010000084.1:0-15982 GCA_964648345.1 uncultured Planctomycetota bacterium | reverse complement strand
CGACGACCTCACGAAGTGCCCGAAGTGCTCGGGGCCGGTGACGCAGGACGAGGACGTGCTCGACACGTGGTTCTCGTCGTGGCTCTGGCCGTTCTCGACGCAGGGCTGGCCCGACAAGACCAAGATGCTGGACACGTTCTACCCGACCGACGTGCTCGTGACGGGCTGGGACATCATCTTCTTCTGGGTGGCCCGCATGATCATGGCGGGCTACCACTTCACGGGTAAGCGGCCGTTCAAGGACGTGTTCATCCACGGCCTCGTGCGCGACGAGCAGAACCGGAAGATGTCGAAGTCGCTCGGGAACGCGATCGACCCGCTCCTGATCATCGAGAAGTTCTCGGCCGACGCGCTCCGCTTCACGCTCGTGTTCCTCACCTCCGAGGGACAGGACTGCAAGATCTCGGAGAAGCGCTTCGAGGAGGGCCGCAACTTCACGACCAAGGTGTGGAACGCCGCGCGCCTCGTGCTGGCGCAGACCACTCCCGGCGCCGCGAGCATCGGTCCCAAGGACGCGAAGGATGAAGTGGACCGCTGGATCCTCTCGCGCCTCCACGAGACGATCGGCCGCGTGCAGCGCGCCCAGGAGCAGTACCGCCTCAACGAGGCGCTCCAGACGATCTACCAGTTCACGTGGGACAGCTACTGCTCGTGGTACCTCGAGCTCGCGAAGTCACGCCTCTACGGCCCCGACGGCCCCGAGAAGAAGACGGCCGTGGGGATCGCGTGCTACGTGCTCGACCGGATCCTCCGGCTCCTCCACCCGTACACTCCGTTCATCTCGGAGGAGCTCTGGAGCCGCCTGAACGAGGCGCTCGGCCGCCCGGCGTCTCTCATCGCGACGTCTCGCTGGCCGTCCCTCGACGAGGCGCCGAGCGACCATGATGCCGAGCGCCGGATCGAGGCGCGCATCGAGGCGGTGCGCGAGCTCAGGAACATCCGGAACAAGTACGCGGTGCCGCCCAAGCAGGAGATCGAGGCGCTCATCACGGGTCCCGACGACGCGTCCCTCGCGCCCTACAAGGGCGCCGACGCGTTCTTCAAGGCGACGGCGAACGTGTCGAAGCTCACCGTGGCCGTGAACGCGGCGAAGCCGAAGGGGGCCGCGAGCGCGACGTTCGGTGCGCTGCAGGCCTTCGTGGCCGGGCTGTTCGACCCCGCCGCCGAGAAGGCCCGCATCGAGGCGACGCTCGCCAAGAAGCGCCCGCTCCTCGAGAGCAAGAGGAAGAAGCTCGAGAACGAGTCCTTCAAGGCGAAGGCCCTCGAGCAGTGGGAGAAGGAGGCCGCGTCCCTCGCCGACCTCGAGGCCGAGATCGCCGCGCTCGAGCAGTCGCTGCGCGAGCTCGGCTCGTGAGCCGAGCAACCGAGCGCAGGGAGCGCAGCGACCGAGCGAGGGCTTGCGAGGCCTTCAGCAACGACCGAGGCGGGAGCGCGCGGAGCGCGCGACCCGCCGAGGGAGTGCTCTGTTGAGCGAGACCGAGTCCCTCGTCGAGTTCGCGATCGACCTCGCCCGCGAGGCGGGGAAGATCCAGATGCAGGGCCTCGGGCACACCCACGTCACGAAGAAGAGCTGGCGCGACCTCGTGACCGAGGTGGACGAGGCGTGCGAGCGCCACGTCGTCACGCGGATCAAGGTCGCGTTCCCCGACCACGACTACTTCGCGGAGGAGGGGCACCGCCGCTCCGAGAAGAAGTCCGAGTGGCGGTGGATCATCGACCCGCTCGACGGCACGACGAACTTCGCGCACGGGCTCCCGCTCTTCGCGGTCTCGATCGGCCTCGAGAAGGCGGGCGAGGCCGTGGGAGGAGTCGTCTACGCGCCGTACCTCAACGAGCTCTTCTTCGGCTGGAAGGGCGGCGGCGCCTACCTCAACTCGAAGTCGATCCCGATCCACGTGAGCGCCTCCGAGCAGATCTCGGAGTCGGTCCTCGCGACGGGCTTCTCCTACGTCCAGAAGGAGTCGGCGAACGAGAACCTCGACAACTTCGCGCGGATCACGCGCGAAGCGCGCGGGACGCGGCGCTTCGGCTCCGCGTCGCTCGACCTCGCGTACGTCGCCGCGGGCCGCCTCGACGGCTTCTGGGAGATGCATCTCAAGCCGTACGACGTCGCCGCCGGCGCCGTGCTCATCCGCGAGGCGGGCGGTAAGGTGACGGACTTCTTCGGCGGCGACGACTGGCTCGAGGGCCAGTCGTTCGTCGGCACCAACGGCAAGATCCACGAGGCGCTGAGGGAGCGCCTCGACCCCGTTCAACCGGACGGACACGTCCGAATCCCCGGAGGAAAAGCGTGAGCGACGCAGCCACTCTCAAGACGGTGTTCGAGGAGATGCAGAAACGCTTCAAGCCGAACGTGCTCGACAAGGACCAGACGGTCTACTTCAAGTTCGGGGAGGGAGACGGGATGAAGTGGACGATGTGGGTGGGCCCGTCCAAGTGCGAGATCAAAGAGGGGAAGCTCGTCGAGAACGCCGACAACGTGCTCAAGACGTCGGCCGAGCTCTTCGCGAAGATCGTTCAGGGCAAGCACAAGCCTGGGAAGATGGACTTCATGATGGGCCGGATCAGCGCCAAGGATCCATTCGCGCTCGAGGGCCTCTTCAAGGCCTTCGGAGCCTGATGGCTATTCGCGGCGCGTAGAGCTCAGTCGTCGTCGTCTTCGTCGTCGGGCTCGTCGTCCACCGGGCTCGTCGCCACGCGATCCTTGGCGACGAGCCAGAGCTTCCCGACCTTGTCGGCCTCGAAGGCGACCTCGTTCTTCGTGAGCTCGTCCTGCGTCTTCTTCCACTCGGGCTCGTTCCCGTACCCGAGGACGAGCCGGCCGCACTTGTCGCAGATGGCCACGTCGCGGTGCTTCTTGACGTGCTTCTTGGCCTCGGACTGGCAACAAGGCTTCATACCGGGGCAATACTGTCTCTCTTGGGCTTCACCGTCAAACGAAAAGCTGACTCCTTGCGTCAAGCGGTGAACGCAAGTCGTTGATTCTCAAGCCGACGTTGAACCACAAGTATCGGCCCCCCAGTTGCCTAGGATCAGAGCGATCCAGGCAGGCTAGGGATGCGCGAAACGCACGCGCGACGCAGACACTACAAGCTTTGCTCGGTGCTCGGAAAGGGCTCCGCCGGCACGATTTACCTCGCCTATGACGTGGCGGGGTCGAGGATCGTGGCGCTGAAGCACCTCTCTGCCGATGCGATGAAGAAGTTCCCGAACGCCGTCGCGCGTTTCGGGCGCGAGGCCCGCATCCTCTCCCGCTGCCGCCACCCGAACCTCGTCCGCTTCCTCGATTGCGGACGCGCGCAGGGCCGCCCCTACTTCGTCATGGAGCTCGTCCACGGCCGCTCCTTGTCGGATCACCTCGCGCAGAAGCCGCTCTCGCTGCGGCAGTCGCTCAAGATCTGCCACGGCGTCGCGCGCGGCCTCGACTACATCCACCGCCTGGGGATCGTCCACCGCGACGTGAAGCCCGCGAACGTGCTCCTCGAGCGCGACCTCACGCCGCGCCTCGCCGACTTCGGCCTCGCTCGCGACGAGAGCGAGGCCGACCTCGCCCTCACCGGTTCGGGGATCGCCGTCGGCACGCCGCGCTACTCGTCGCCGGAGCAGAGCTCGGGCGCGAGCCGGAGCGTGGACGGGCGAGCCGACATCTACGCCCTCGGCCTCATGCTCGCCGCGATCCTCACGCGCCGTCCGCCCGAGGCGCCGCGCTCGCTCTCGGAGATGCGGAACCGCTTCGAGCGCGAGTTCGAGCCGCGCCTCATCGAGATCGGGACCCCGCGCGAGGTCATCGAGATCTGCCGTCACGCGACGGAGTTCGACCCGAAGAAGCGCTTCGCGACCTCGCGCGAGATGGCGCGCGAGCTCCGCGACGTCCTCCGCGCCCTCGACAACGGCGAGGAGCAGCTCGCCGCCGAGCTGGGCGCTTCTGGCTCGTCGCCCTCTCAGCTCGCGCGCGTCTCGGCGTAACGAGCCCTCACCGTCTCCGTTCGGAGACACGGACCCTCGCGGCTCGTCCGTCCCCGGACTGGCTCTTTTCGGGGTTACGGCGCCGCGCGCGTTCGCAAGTCGTGCCTCGGATCTAGCTTGAGATGCGGTCGTTCTCGCTCGGCGCGGCCTTTGCCCCTGCTTCCTCTTCGAGAGAGTGAAGAGGGTTCCGATGAGTTGGAGAGAACGGGTCGCGCAAACCCTCGGAGTCGGGACGCTGCTCCTCGTCCTGACTCCGGCAGCGTGGGGCTACTCGAACGGAAATCTTCCGGGCTCGGCTCTGACGCCCGTCTACGTTCCTGGCGGCACCGGGCAGCTCCGCAACGACGCGGCCGCTTCGTGGAACACGATGCGGCTCTACTTCAAGCGGAGCGGACGCGGCGAGCTCTACCCGGGAGGCTCGCTCTCGTCGTATCGCACGTATGCCATGCAGGTCCGCGCGAAGCAGCTCTACGGCTCGAACGCGGCGACGCCCGGCACGTCGAACCACGGCTGGGGTCTCGCGGTGGACCTCGCGACGCGCGGCATGCGCGCCCAGATCGACCGCCGCGGCTCGGGCTTCGGCTGGGCCAAGCGGTGGTCCGACGCGAGCTGGGAGTGGTGGCACCTCAAGTACCGCTCGGGTGTCTGGAAGCAGCGTCCGAACCCCGGCACCTCCGCCGCCTACCCCGTCATGCGCAAGGGTTCGGGCGGTCGCGGCCAGGACGCCTACGTGAAGGCGATCCGCAAGAACCTGCGGAAGCACGGCTACAACGTGAAGACGAAGGGCGACTTCGGCAAGGGCCTCAACCGCGTCGTGAAGGACTTCCAGCGTGATCACAACCTGAAGCCGGACGGGATCGTCGGCAAGAAGACCTGGAAGAAGCTCAAGGCGAAGCCGAAGAAGCCGAAGCCGCCGAAGCCCACGCCGACGCCGACGAAGCCGACGAACGTCGCCGACCCCGGCAACGTCTCACCGATCACCCTCGCGCCGAACGGGACGAAGAAGGTGACGATCGTCTTCCGCAACATCGGCAGCGCGATCTGGACGCCGAACCAGACCTTCCTCAAGGAAGTGGGCGGCGGCCCGAACGGCTTCAAGGTCGCGATCGACGCGGTCACGAAGCCGACCGAGTCAGGCAAGTTCGAGTTCAACGTCCACGTCCCGAAGAACGCGAACAAGGGCTCGATCCTCGAGAAGCTCGCCGTCTACGACAAGGGCAAGAAGGTCGCTTCGAGCGAGGTCGGACTGAAGGTCACGGTCAAGTAGTCCACTCGTTCTCGTTCTCGTTCTCGTTCTCGTTCTTCGCGATACCGAGAACGAGAACGAGCACGAGAACGAGAACGAGATCACCTCTTGGGCATGGGAGGCGCGCCGGTCTTGTTCCAGGCCGGATGCCAGTTGAGGTACGGGTTGTTCGGCGAGATCCCGCGCGTCACCGGCCGCGGCTGCGGCTGAGGCGTCGTGGGCAGCCGGACGATCGTCGTGGTGGTCGGTCGCGAAGGCGAGCACGGCTGCGGCGGGCAAGGGCGCGAGACGACGACGGTGGGGCGCGGAGCGCACGTCGTCGTCGTGCGCGGCCGGTAGACCGGCGTGCACGGGTCGAGGATCACCGTCGCCGCGTTCCGGGTCCGCCAGCGCGTCTGGGCGTAGAGCGAGTCGCGCTGCGCCTGGAGCCGCGCCATGTCGTCGAGAGCGCGCTGACGTTCCGCGAGGATCTGCTGGTTGGCGGCGAGCCGCTCCTGGCGGATCGCCTCCTCCTGGTCGGCGCGCTCCTGCTCGAGGCGCGCGATCTGGGCCTTGAGGCGCTCCTGCTCCTGGCGCTGGGCGGCGGCCGCGCGGCGCTCGGCCTCGGCCTCGCGCTCGGCGGCGCGGTTGGTGAGGACCTGCTCGCGCTGCTCGGGCGTCACCCAGCGGCCCTCGAACTTGACGAGGCCGCGCGCCTCCATGAGGCGAGCCTCCCGGGCGTCGTCGATCGCGCGCGCGTCGGCGAGCGTGACCCACCGGCCGTCGCGCTTCACCTCGCCGAGCGCGAGACGGACCTGGGCGTTGTCGGGCTCGAGGACGAGACCGCGGCGGAGGACGGCGTTCCGCTCGGCGGTCGAGTACTCGCCGGGCTGCATCGATCGGGCGAGCTCGAGGTAGGGGGCCGCCGTCGTCGTGCCCTCGAGGGCGCCGAGCTTGTCGTCGAGCTCGATCGCGCGCGCGAGCTGGATGAGCTCTTCCTTGTCCGCCTTGAGCCCCTTCGAGCCGGCCCACGCGGCGACATCGCGGAGAGCGGCGGCGTCGTGACCCGCCGCGAGCTTCTTCGCCGCGAGCTGGTCCTGGACGGTCGTCGAGTAGACGACCCGCTTCACGTCGCTCATCGGGATCAGGCTCGACCCCTGCCTGCGCGAGAGGCGGTAGGAGTCGCCCTCGACCGTCACCTTGACGTTCTCGATCGTTCCGCCACCGACGAGGACCACGTCGTCGGCGCGGACGGCGCTCGGCGCGAGACAGGCCAGGACCGCCGCCATGAGGAGAGCCGCGGTGCGCTTCATACTTTCCCGTTCTCCCTTTGCGAAAGAACAGGACTCCCGGGGTCGTGCTTTCTTCGCGGAATTCCGGCTAGGCCTTCTTGGCCACGTCGGGCTCGGCATCCGTCTTGGGCTCGGGGAGCGGAAGGACTAGATCCGCAAGGTCTTGCGCGAGCTCGTGGAGCTCGGTCGCCCGGGCCGTGTCCTGGGTCGTGCGCGCCATCGCATCGATCCGGAGCACCGCGTCGGAGAGGACGAGGTCCTTCGCCTTGAGCGCGTTGTTGAGGACGTTGAGCTCGACGGCGAGGTCCTTCAGGAAGTCGTTCTTGCGGAGCTGGAGGTAGAAGTCGTAATCGCGGCGGCGCATCTGCCGGAACGAGCGCCTGAAGCGGAGCGCGGGGCCGGCGACGCGGTGGCTCTGGACGATCGCCCAGAGGGCCATGCCCATGCCGATGAAGAGGAGCACGACGAAGTTGAGGACGATGTAGACCCCGACGTCGTCTTGCTGCCACCACTCGACCTTGGGCAGCCGCATGTTCGTCTTCACGCCCTGGATCAGGCGGAGGTAGATGAGGTTCGACGCCGCGAAGCCGACGACGAAGAGCGTGATCGTCGCGATGTAGAGGCCCGCGTAGCTGAGCTGGAGCTTCCAGTCCACGACGTAGGTGCGGCGCCGCCACGAAGGCCTCGACGTCCCGGGAGCGGGCGGCCGGTTGTCATCCGGCATGCGCTCGAGACGGCTCTTGTGGGCCGCGACGAGCTTCATGACCTCCTCGTCCTCGAGCGACTCCTCGTCGGCGCGGAGGTTCTCGGGCTCGGGAGGGAGCGGGTCGGCTGCGGGCTTCGGGGGCTCGGCGGGCCTGGGCGCCTCGGCTGCGGGAGAGGCCGGCGGCGCGGGCTCGGCGGGCTTCGGCTGCTCCGACGGCGGCGTCACGGGGTCGGCCATTCGGTCCTGTCCTTCGGGCTCAGCGTCCGCGGCTGAGCCGGGTGGCGAGGCTCGGGTCGAGACCCGCCTCGCGGATGCGCGTGGCGGTCGTCTCGTGGTCGTAGTCGAGCCGGACGCACGTGAACTCCCACTTCCTGAAGTCCATGACGCCGAAGCTCGTCTTCGGGCAGCGGTCGCGCGGCTGGCCGACGCTGCCGGGGTTGATCATGTAGGTCTTCTCGCGGAGGAGCGGGATCGTCCGCGTCTCGCTGAAGTTCGAGTCGACCTTGTTGTTCCCGATGACCATGGGGAAGTGGCTGTGCCCGAAGAAGCAGAGGGGCACGCCTGGGTAGTTGTCCTTGAGGTGCTTGAAGCCCTTCGAGATCGAGTCGTTGTTGAGGAGGTACTCGTCGGGGTCGCGCGGCGAGCCGTGGACGAGGAGGAGCACGTCCTCGTAGAGGTGGTAGTCGGGGAGCGTCCCGAGCCACTGGACGTACTCCTTCGGGAGCTGGTCCTGCGTCCAGCGGATGACCTCGAGCTTCTCCTCCTTGACGCCCTTCGCCTCCATGCCGAGGACGTAACGCTCGTGGTTCCCCTTGAGCGTGAAGTCGAAGCGCTGCCAGGCGAGGTAGCAGACCTCGGCGGGGCTCGCGTTGTAGCCGACGATGTCCCCGAGGCCGAGGATCGTCGTCACGTTCTCCTTCTTGAGCCAGTCGAGGATGACCTTCATGGCCTCGAAGTTGGCGTGGAGGTCGGTCAGGATCGCGATCTTCTCGGGCAGTCCCACGTTGGCTCCCAGAGGTTAGCAAAAGCTACAATCCCCACGCTCATGGCCCAGAGCTACGACGTCTACTTCGCGCGCATGATCCTGACCCAGCAGCTCGTCGAGCGCGAGGCGATCCAGGCCGCGCTCCACGCGTACCAGCAGTCGGGCGGCGGCGTCGGGTTCCCGAAGTGGCTCGTCGAGCACCAGCTCCTCGATACCAAGAAGGTGAAGAAGGTCGCGGACGAGCTCGAGAAGTGGTTCAAGGCCGCGCGCGCACGCTCCGAGTCGGAGGAGGAGCGGATGCCGCTCGGCATCGAGGACGACGAGCAGCCCGCCGCGGATGCGATCGACGACGAGGAGCCCGTCGACGAGGAGCCCGTCGAGGCCGAGCTGGTCGCGGACGAGGAGTCGGAGGTCCCGGTCGAGGCGGAGCTCGTGCGGGACGACGATGACGACGGCGAGGCCGTCGACGCGGACGAAGAGGACGCGAAGGACGCTCTCCTCACCGCGAGCTCGGACCCGCTCACCGACAGCTCGTCGTCGGGCGAGCTCGAGATCCCGCCCGACGAGAGCGGGATCAAGAGGGCCCCCCCGCCGAAGAAGCCCGCGCCGCCGGCGTCCCAGCAGACGTCGTCGCGGCCGAACATCGTGGTCCCGCCGGAACGCACGGTGACGCCGCGCAGCCAGCCGCGGCCCCAGGTCCAGGTCTCGAAGGGCGGGACCCCGCCCGTCTCGCTGCCTCGGCCCGCGGGGCAGCCCGCGACGCCCGCGGCGGCTGCTCCGCGGCCCGTGGCGCCGGTGCCTCCGCCCCAGCCACCGACGCAGAAGTTCGCGCCGCCGGTCAGCACTCCTCCGACGGGCGCGCCGCGTCCCGCCGCGCCGGCTCCTCCGGCGACCGCGCAACCGAAGAAGTCCTCCGCGCGGCAGCTCCCCGCGGAGCCCGCGCCCGCGACGCCGGCGCCGGCTCCGCGCGAGTCGGCTCGCCTCAAGAAGACCTCGGCGCGGATCAAGAAGCCCGATGAGGCGGTCCCCGCGGCTCCGAGCGCGCCCGAGCGCACGCGCTCGGGGCGGATCAAGTCACCGGGCTCGACGTCGGGCCGCCTCGGCAAGCCCGGCTCCGTCCCCGCGAAGCCGCCCGCGGCGGCACCCGCGCCCGCTCCGGCGGCGCCCGCGGGCGAGGCCGCGAAGCCGGTCAACGCCGACAAGCAGTGGGCGCTCTTCGACAAGGCGACGAAGGACCCGCTCTCGAAGCTCATCGGCGAGCGCCTCGGCCGCACCGAGGTCCTGAAGCTCGTCAACACCGCCGACATCGTCACGAACTTCGAGGGGCGCTACGGCGACGACGAGCGCGCCGCGCTCGTGAAGGTCCTCCGCCCCGAGAAGGTGAAGGACAAGGTCGCCCTCGAGCGCTTCACGCGCGAGGCGCAGGCGCTCTCGAAGATCGACCACCCGAACATCGCGCGGATCCTCGAGTCGGGCGTCGCCGAGGGCGTGCGCTACATCTCCATGGAGATCGGCACCGGCGAGCCGCTCTCCGAGACGCTCGCCCGCGTCGGGCGGCTCCCACCCGAGCGGGTCGTGAAGATGATCCGCGGCGTCGCGCTCGGCCTCGCGGCCGCTCACCGCGCGGGGATCATCCACCGCGACCTCCGCCCCGCGAACATCCTCGTCGAGGACGGCGGGACGGTGAAGCTCATCGGCTTCGGCATCGCCCGCGACGTCTCCGTGCCGGGCCGCCTCACGGCGACGGGTCACATCACCGGCCACCCGTCCTACGTCGCCCCCGAGGTCGCCCAGTCGCTCGAGATAACGCCGAAGGTGGACGTCTACTCGCTCGGGATCGTGCTCTTCCTCGCGCTCTCGGGCCGCCTCCCCTTCGAGTCGCGGAGCGTGGTCAAGCTCGTCGGCTTCCACCTGAACGCCCCGCCCCCCAAGCTCGTGGACGTGCTCACGGGCTGTCCGCCCAAGCTCTCCACGCTCGTCGAGCGCTGCCTCGCGAAGGACCCTGCGCAGCGGCCCGAGGCGATGGAGGTCGCGAACGGCCTCGCCGCGAAGGACCTCCTCGAGGGCTTCGACGCGAACAAGTGGAAGGACGCCGCGAAGAAGCCCGACACCGAGGAGGAGCTCCGCCGCGCGCTGGCGACCGACGAGCACCCCTCCGTGGACTCGGCCGCGAACGTGATCGGCGGTCCTGCGTGCGCCGCCTGCGAGCTCCCGATCGGCCTCAAGTCGGTCTCGCTCCACGGCAACCAGATCTGCGCGAAGTGCGTCGAGCGCGTCGAGGCGCTCGAGCTCTGCGCCGCGTGCCTCCTCCCGATCCCGGAGGCGGACGCCGGCGCGACGGACGTCGCCGTCTTCGCCGGCCACATCTACTGCCGCTCCTGCACGCGCCGTGTCCGGCTCCCGTGCGCCACCTGCCGCAAGGAGGCCGCCCTCGCCGGTCTCGCGAACGGACAGACCAAGGCCAAGGGCGACCAGCTCGTCCACGCGATCTGCCCCAAGGGGTGACCTCTCAACGTTGTCGCTCGCGTGCGCCCGGCCGTTTGGATAGGATCAACCCGGTGTTTTCCCTCTAAACAGGGAGGCCCTCTCGTGCTAGCGCGCGATCTCATGTCGTCGCCGCTCGTCGCCGTGACCGAAGATGAGTCGGTCCGCCGCCTTCTCGAGGTGCTGAACGACAAGCGTCTGCCGAGCGTCCCCGTGCTCGACGCCGCGGGGCGTCCGGTCGGTACGGTGACGCAGAGCGACGTCCTCCGCGCGCTCGACCGCGAGACGCCGCGTCCGGATCCCGTACGGATCCCGCAGGACGACGCGACGGCGCTCCGCCTCATGGCGGCTCACGCCGCGCGGTCCGTCCGCGTCTACGGCGAGGGCGACCCGACGATCAGCGACCGTCGCGTGCTCGCGCTCATCGCGCGGCCCGTGAAGGACGTGATGACCCGTCAGGTGACGACCGTGGACGGAGAGCTCACCTACGACGAGCTCGCCGACATGCTCGTCCGCTCGGGATCGCACCGGATCGTCGTGACCAAGGAGGGCGTCGCCGTGGGGCTCATCACGGCGAGCGAGGTCCTCAGGATCGCGATCAACGCGACGCCGATGGCGGTCGCGAACTCGTTCTGATCGGGACCGTGTCCCCGAGCGACGCGCGAGTGTGAAGAGCGCGGAGTCGAGGGGCGTCTCCGGGGGACCTCCATGCGCTCGTACGTACCGTTCGTCGCCGCCGTGCTCGTCGTCGCCGCCGCGCCCGCCCGTGCGGACGAGAAGGAAGGCGCGGGGCGGAGCCACCGCCTCCCGCTCAACCCGTTCACGAAGGCGAAGGCGGGGGACTTCTCGGTGCTCGAGGGGACGCTCAAGTCGCAGACCCGAGACGAGAAGGTCCGTCTCCGCTGGGAGGTCGTCTCCGTCCTCGACGATGCGGTGACCGTGTCGATGGACCGGCTCACCACGAGAACGAAGGCGACGGTCGAGTTCGACCCCGAGAAGGCGCCGACGCTCACGCGCTTCTTCGGCTTCGAGGGGAGGACGGTCTCGGGCGTCCAGGTGTCCGACGACAAGCGCGAGGTGAAGGACAGGACCTTCGCGTGCAAGAAGGTCACCTTCACGGCGGGCGAGGGGCGCAGCTTCCAGACGGTGACCGCATGGCTCTGCGCCGACGTACCCGCGTCGCGCCTCGTCGCGCTCGCGAGCGAGGACGAGTACGGCAGCAGGCTCGAAGTGTCGGTCACGAGCTTCGGCAACGGTCACGAGGAGGCGTGGAGCGCGCTCCCCGCGGGCGAGAAGGCGGAGGGGGAGTTCTGGCGGGACGCCGGGATCGGGAGCGTCGTCGAGACCAGGGTCGTGACGGACATGAAGAAGCCGGTGGAGGCGAAGTCCGAGTCCGTCATGAAGCAGAAGCTCAAGGCGAAGGATGGCAACGGCTACACGCTGGAGACCGAGTTCGCGGTGGGTGACATGACCATGCCCGCCACCGACCAGGTCTTTCCGTGGCTCGAGAAGCAGAGGGCGGAGCCTCCTCCTCCCGACACGAAGGTCGAGGATCTCGGCGTCGAGGACCTGAAGGTCGGCACCGAGACGTACCGATGCAAGCACGTCCGGACCGAGTCGGTCGCCGACGGCATGAAGACGATGACGGAGAGCTGGACGCACCGGGGGCTCGTCATCAAGGGTGTCTCGAAGAACGAGAACCTCACGTCCACCATCGAGGCGACCCGGATCACGAACGTGAAGTGAGCACCGCCGCTCCGCGTCGCTGAGGTGGCGCTGAGGGGCAGTCGCTCGCCGCTTTCCGGGTAGCGGCTCGGCGCCGCGAGGCATCCGCGCGGGCGCGGAGAGCGGCGCTGTCTTTGCACGCGCGCCTCGCGAGCGAGGGTGGGATGCAAGGAGAGCGTGAAGGCGCCGAGGGCTCGAACCTCGGCGTCGAGGCGTTGCTTCGTGCGGGGGTCGCGGCGCTCCTTCTCGGAGCAGCGCTCGGACTCCACCGCTGGTACGAGCTCCGGGACTACGACGACAAGGCCATACTCGTGCGCCTCGTGGCGTCTTCGGTCGGCGAGGGCCTCGCGCTCGGCTTCCTCGCGCTCGTCCCCGCGCTCGTCGAGGGCCTCGGCGCGCGGAGTCTCGGCTCGCGGAGGTGGCTCATCCTCTGCCTCGTCGCCGTATGGCCGGCGGCGCTGGCCGGCGAGGTGATCTCCGTCGCCGTCGGGCACTACTTCTCCACGCTCGCGTTCCAGGGCTCGCGCGCCGCCGCGCTCTCAGCCTTCTCGACGTGTCTCCGCCGCCTCCCGGACACGGACGCCGTCACCCTCCGGCGGTGGAGCACGGCGATCGCGCTCGTCGCGCTCCTTGCGCCATTGCGGATCTTCCGGGTCCCGACGCGCTGGCAGATCGCGATCCTGGCGCCTATCGGCCTGGCGCTCGCGGTCACGAGCGTCCCGGCCATGTTTCCGAGCGCGTGCCGGACCTACGGATTCAAAGGGCTCGCGCTTGCGGCGCTCGTGCCGCTCGCCGCCGCTCTCTCGGCGGCGCTCGCGCCGCGCATCGTCGGCTGGATCGTGAGGGCGCCGTCGCCGGCTCCATTCCGCGCGATCCGCGGCGTTCGTCCTCGGAGAGTGTACGGCCTCCTCGTCGCCCTCGAGGTCGTTGCGCTGTTCGTCGGCACGCACCGCGTCTACGCGGACAGGCCGTCCGACCCGGAAGCCGTCGCGGCCCAGAGGAGGGCGGCCCGGATCGCCTCCGAGTGGCACACGTATCTCGCCGGCAAGCTCGCGCCCGAGGACTTCGCAGGGCTCGTCGCGCGCTCGATCGTCATCGAGCATCACGTGCGGCGCCGCGTCGGCGTCGGTGATCCGATCTGCGTCGAGCGGTCGGCGGTGGTCCAGGTCGGTGCGCACATGCAGGTCTTCGTCGGCTCGACGGTCTACGCGGACAATCGTGAGTTCGAGTCGACGCCCGCGCGCCGTCTCGACGGCGAGTGCGCCGAGGTCCTCGTCGTCGGGTGCTGCCAGCTCCCGAGCTCGCACGACGTACGCGTCGAGTCCGCCGTGTCACTCACGGATGGCGTGAAGGAGATCTGGTCGGGCGTCGTCATGACGAACCACACGGTCGAGGTCGAGCGGGTGAGCGTCGGCCGGGAGCTCTGGCGCGTGAGCCCGGCGCGAGGCGACGAGGAAGCCGTGCAGGTGGACGTGAAGGTGCACCCTCGTGGCGTCGTGTACCTCGGGTTCCTCGGCAACGAGCTCCCGGCCCCGGCGTTTCTGCGCGTTTCGCTCATCGACGAGCGCGGAGAGCTTCTCGACGAGTCGAAGTGCGCCATGGCGAAAGGGATGGCCGGCTCCGGGGCGGCGGCCATCCTCCACGCCAGCTCGCTCCCGGCGGGTCGCCACCGCCTGCGGATTCTCGTGCGGCCGGATCCCGAGGCGGCGTTGAAGAAGAGTGCTCGCATCGATGCGATCCTCGACTTCGCGACGGTGAAGACAGTCGAGGTCGAGGTGCCCTGAGCGAGCGATGTGCAGTAGTGTGCGCTGGGAGCGCACTACTGCACATCGCTCGTCGCCCGGAGAGCGGCTCGAGCGTCCGGCATCGGTCTCCACCACGACCGCGGGCTGCGTCGAGCGGTCGTCGGAGCGAGTGACGACGCTCGCTCGAGTCATCGAGCCATGGTTGTCGTGCCCACGAGCCACCGCTCGGAGCCGTCTGTGATCGCCGGATGTGCCCCCGACGGGCGCTCGACGAGCTCCGTTCCGGGCGTGACCGTTCAACTCGAGCGCTCGACGGTCTCTACGAGTGTCGGGAACTCGGGACGCGTGGCTCGGGTGGACTCACTGTAGGGAAGGTGAGTCCATGAAGTCGATCGAACGGTTCTCGAAGTTCGAGACTCTGCACAGCGTCCTCGGGCGAAGCCCGGTCAAGGGCAGCGCGGTCCGCGAAGGTCATGCGGCGCTCGAAGCAGCAACGGAGGCCGTCCGCCGCGCCGAGCTCGCGTACCTCGTCGCGAAGGAACGCTCGTCCGAAGCCAGCGCGCGCGCGCGCGACGCCTCGCGGACGTGCGTCCTCGAATGCCGCAAGGCTCGCGGGATCCTCGTGAGCAAGGAGGCGGACTTCGCGCCCCGGTCGCTCCCCACCTCCGGCTTCGCGACGGGCGTGCTCCGCCGCGCGGAGTTGATCCTCGCGAGGGGCGACTCGATCGGCGTCAAGTTCGCCGCGCTCGCGGTCGCGAAGGACGAGCTTCTGGCCGCAGTCGTCGAGAAGTCGGCCGCGCGCGTCGGTCGCGCGTCGGCCAGCCGGGAGCAGGACGACGCACGCGCCGCGTGGGACGGAGCTCACGGGCTCCTCCGCGCGGTCATCGAGGCCGAGCTCCGGCGGAGCGGTCTCACCGGCGCGAAGCTCGACGGGCGACTCGCCGTCTACTTCCCTCCGAGCCGCAGGCGACGGGCGGCGAGTGTGCCGGATGTGGCGCCCCCTGTAAACTGACCGGGTGACCGGAACCGCAGCCGACGACTCGGGCGCGATCGTCCTGGCGCTCGAGGACGCCTTCGGAGTGTCGTTCGACGACGACGCGTTCGTGAACGTCGTCACGATCGGCGACCTCGTGAACGTCGTCAAAGCGGTTGTCCCTCCCGCGCGCCACGAGCGGTGTCTCACGGCCCTCGCGTTCTGGCGCCTGCGTCGGGCTCTGGTCGACACGCTCGGCGTCGAGCGCGCAGCGGTGCGCCCCGACGCGCGGATCGCCGACCTCATCTGGAAGGAGTGCTCGACTCACTTCGAGCGGCCGCGGGCGTGGTCACGCCTCGAGCAGTCGCTCGCCCTTCCCCTCCCCGAGCTCGAGCGCCCATGGACTCTCGTCTGGAGCGCCGCCCTTCTCTGCCCGGCCATGCTCCTCGTCGGACTGCGCCTGGCTCCCACGTCGAGCGAGCGGTGGGGTGTCGTGGTCGGAATGGTGTTCGTCGCCGCCGGGCTCGGCATCCTGACAGAGCCGTTCCGGGTGAATCTCCCCGATCGGATCCGGACCGTGGAGGACCTGACGAAGGCGATCGTCCTTCGCAACGCGAGCCAGGTCGGCGCCTCGCAGGAGGGCTTCACCGAAGCCCAGGTCGAGCGGCTCGTACGCGATATCGTCGTGGAGGAGACGGGCTGCTCGGTGGAGGAAGTGACTCCCGACGCCTGGCTGGTCGCGGACCTCGACATCGACTGATCGAAAGGCTTGCCTCCTTGGCAAGCGTTTGGGGTTCCTGACTCCCAGAACACCCAAAGGCTTGCTTCCTTGGCTCACCATTCATCACTTTTTGGTCACCCGAAGTGATTTGCCCGATGGG
>CAZYLP010000083.1:8416-16000 GCA_964648345.1 uncultured Planctomycetota bacterium | reverse complement strand
CGGGCGCGTGCTCCGCGAGCTCCTCCTCGTCCACGCCCGCGAGAAGAAGAACTTCGCGCGCGCGACGGCCGTCGCCGCCCTCGGCGGCTTCCCCAACACTCGCGGCGCCCTCGTGAGCTTCCTGAACGACGACGACGGCTGGGTCCGCTACGTCGCGTTCCGCGCTCTCCGCAAGAAGGCGCCGCAGATGGATGCCTTCGCCGACTGGCTCTACGGCACCGCCGCCGACCGCGCGCCCGCGATCGAGAAGTGGAAGGCGTGGGTGGCGGAGGAGGCGATCAAGGCCGCGGACGAGAAGAAGGACGAGCCGAAGAAGGACGAGCCGAAGAAGGACGACAAGAAGTCGGATGATGACGAATAGCGCGGAGGAGCCACGTCAGGATTCGACGGAGCTCCGTGTCCTCACCGCCCCCAGTTATGCCGCCGCGGCGTCGGCGCGTTCTCCCGCCTCGGCAGCGTGATCTGCTGCGGGTGCCAGATCCAGTCCGGGTCGCCGCGGTGGCGGGTCCTGGCGGGGGCGGTCTGACGGAGACGCTCGCTGTTCTTGACGCCGGTGCCGCCGTCGTAGTCGAGGAGCTGGTCCACGGTGATCCCGTAGGCCTGCGCGATGTCCCAGAGCGTGTCGCCCATCTCGATCGTGTAGACCGTGCTCGACGCGTTGGGCGCGATGTCGTTCGAGCTGCTCGTCACCGGGGCGGTCGTCGTCGCGCTCGAGTCCGTCGTGGCGACGGGCGCCTGGCTCTGGCTGCTCGTCGTCGCGACGGGCGCCTGCCGGTCGAGAGCACCGACGAACCCGCGCCCCGGGCGAACGCCGAAGGTGGTGAGGTCCACGGGCAGCTCGCGGCGCTGGTCGCCGAGACGCGCGCCCACGTTCATCATGGGACGCCCGTTCTGGCTCTGGAAGGTCACGTCCTCGACGCTCGGGAGCGTGCCGTTCTGGGGGTTGAACTGGACGCCCTGGATCCCGTCGAGCTTGACGCCGTTGTTCTCGGCGTCGGCGATCCTGAACGTCACCGTCGAGCCGCTCCTGAAGTTGTCATCGGCCGTGGGATTCAGGGACGCGCGCGACTGGTCGAGCGACACCTGGTCGCCGGTCTTGGAGAACGTTTGCGTCCGCGCGAGGAGCGAGGCGAGGACGGGGTCCACGACGCCGTCGCCCTGCGCGTTCACCGCGCGGCGCACGTCGTCCCCCGAGAGGGTGAAGTCGGGCATGGCGCGGACGGCGCGCCAGAAGGCCGCGGGAGGGTTCGGGTCGTTCTTCGCGGCGGCGAGCGCCCGCGCCACGTCGTCGGCGCTCACGGCGAAGGCCGTGGCGATCCCGACACCCCAGACGAAGAGAGCGACGGGGAGCAAGCGAGACGCGCGCATATCCATCCCTTCCTCGGAAGGGCGTCCATTACGAGCGGCGTGCCGACGCCGATCTCACGCCGCCACGGGACTTACGCGGCTCATCTCCCTGTATCCGCGCCAGGTTGGCGCGCCGGCGGACGCGTTGAAACGAACGGCCGCGCAAGGAGTTCTCGCTGTACCTGGTGGTGTCAGGGGGCCGAGCCCGGGCCGAGCCCCCCGAGCACGTTCAATCTCCCAGACCGCGCTCCACGTCGATCGCGAGGTCCTTCGAGATGTTCTTCTCGTGGGCCTCCATGGTGCCGCCGCCGATCTCGATGAGCTTGGCGTCCCGCCACATGCGCTCGACGACGTACTCGCCGACGTACCCGTAGCCGCCCAGGACCTGCATGGCGTTGTCGGCGACGTCCTTCGCCATCTTCGCGGCCACGAGCTTGACCCCGTCCGAGTCGACGCGGTTGCCCGGCTTGTCGAGGTTCATGCGCCGCGCGACGTCGTAGACGTACGTGCGCGCCGCCTTCCAGTCGGCGTAGCTCCGCGCGATGTAGTGCTGGATCTGACCGAACTCGCGGATCGGCTTCCCGAACGCCTTCCGCTCGTTCGCGTAGCGGACCATGACGCGGAGGCAGCGCCGCGCCATTCCGAGCGACATGGCGGCGAGGCCGACGCGCTCGATCTCGAGGTTCCGCATCATGTGGAGCGTCGAGTCGCCCTCCTCGCCGAGGCGGTTCGCGACCGGGACCTGGCAGTCCTCGAAGACGAGCTCGGCCGTCGCGGAGGCGCGCATGCCGGTCTTGTCCTTGATCTTCTGGCCGAGCGAGAAGCCGGGCATGCCCTTCTCGACGATGAGCGACGAGAGACGCACCGCCTTCGAGCTCGAGCCGTCGTCCGTGCGCGCGTAGACCAGGAACACATCGCCGAGCGTCTTGTCGTCGATCGCCCCGTTCGTGATCCACATCTTCCGCCCGTTGAGGACGTAGACGTCGCCCTTCCGCACGGCGGTCGAGCGCATGCCGAGGACGTCGGTGCCGACCTCCGGCTCGGTCATGCACATGCCGCCGATCCATTCGCCGGAGACGGCCTTGTCGAGGATGCGCTTGCGCTGCTGCTCGTTCGAGTTGCGGTAGAAGTTGTTCACGAACAGGAGCGTGTGCGCGAGGTACGCGAGGGTGAGCCCCGCGTCCGACGAAGCGAGCTCTTCGTGGACGAGGACGGCCGCCGTCGGGTCCATGCCCGCGCCGCCGTCGTCCGCGGAGACCGTGATCCCGAGGAGGCCCATCTCGCCGAGCTTGCGGAAGAGGGGCACGTTGAACGTCTCGGTCCGGTCCGACTCCAGCGCTTGCGGCTCGACCTCCTTCTCCACGAAGTCGCGGAGAGTGCGGCGGAGCATGCGGTGCTCGTCGGTCGGGTTGAACAGGTCGAAGCCAGCGAGCTCCGAGGTCTTAAGGTCGGACATGCGCCCGGATTATATCGGGGGAGCGTCGCCGAGATCGAGACGCCGCCGGAAAGTCGGGGTCTCGCTCTCGTGGATCTCGACCACGACCTTCTTGCGAGTCTCGTTGTCGATCTCGCCGTCGCGGAGCATTTCGGAGAGCTTCGCCGACTGGTCGACGGCCTCGCGCACGCGCGCCGAGGAGGGGGCGAGCTCGCGCGCACGGGCGAGCGAGCTGCCGAAGCGGAGCGAGCCCTCGACGCCGAGACCCTGGTCCGCGTCGTGGAGCGCGCGCGCCTTCGCGGCCGCGAGGTCGAGGAGCGCGATCTGCTCGCAGACGGCGCCGTTCCGCTCGGCGCGCGCGACGGTCTCGTCGTCGGCGTACTTCGCGATCACGTCCTGGCGCTTCTCGTGGACCTCGCCCTTCGAGTCCTTCCACTGCACGTGGACCTCGGCGAGCTTCACGTCGTTCGTCGTCGGGCCCCCGGACGGCACCTCGAGGTCGAAGAGGACCCAGCGCGACTCATCGCTCCGAAGGTCCGAGAGCTCGAGCTCGAAGCCGCGGCCGATCCGCTTCATGGGGTA
The DNA here is from genome assembly GCA_964648345.1 of uncultured Planctomycetota bacterium. Taxonomy (GTDB): domain Bacteria; phylum Planctomycetota; class J058; order J058; family JACQDU01; genus CAZYLP01. Next base: position 12,636 of record CAZYLP010000083.1, on the reverse strand, counting down.
CGCGTTGCGCGACCCGTGGACCCGCGCGCCCTCGGACGGCGTGACGGTGACGCTGATCCACGGCGCGACGAGGTCGCGCAGGCGCTCCAGCTCTGCCGCGTAGATCCCCGCCAGCGTCTCGCGGTCGTTCACGTGGTGGAGACGCCCGGCGCCGGCGGCCGCGATCACCGAGAGCGTGTCCTCCTCGTAGTCGAGGCCGAAGCCGAGGCAGGTCGTCGAGATCTCCTTGCGGACGAGCTCCTCGACGCGGCGGGCGAGGCCGGCGGTCGTCAGGTCGCCCGTGCTCGCCTCGCCATCCGTGAGGAGGAGGAGCCGCTTCACGTTCCCGGTCCGGTCCTCCTGCAGGAAGCGGCCCGCGGTCTCGATCGCGAGCGAGATGTTCGTCCCGCTCCGGCTCTCGAGGGAGTCGATCGCCTCGATGAACGACTTCGGGTCCACGACCGGCCCGGCCGCGAGGACCTCGACGCTCCCGTCGAACGCGACGAGGACGAGCCGGTCGCTGGGCCCGAGCTCGCCGACGAGGCGGCGCGTCGCCGCCTTCAGGTCGTCGAGCTTCTGGCCGCGCATGGAGGCCGAGCGGTCCAGCGCCGCGGCCATCGACAGGTTCGGCCTCACCCCTGCCTCGGCGTACCCCTTGCCGTGGGAGCACTGGACGCCGAGGACGACGTTCCCGCCGCGGCGCGAATGAAGCAGACGCTCGAGCTCGCTCGTCACATCCATAGAGCGACAGCCTAGCCGCGGCGACCGCCGGCTGCGAGTCTCGGCACCGCGCCTCGCGACCGTCGTCTCACTCGGGCAGCTTGACGCCGAGGACCTTCCGCAGCTCGTCGAGGCCGAGGTAGCGCGCGTTCGGGTGCGAGATGTCCTTCAAGGGCTGCCCGTCCTCGTCGATCATCCGGTCGAGCGGCATCGACTCGATCGCGAGGTCCACGAGGCGCGTCATGCGCGGCTCGCCCCCGGCCCTCGCGGGCGGGATCGGCGGGGCCTTCACGCGGCCCACGAGCGCGGGCTGTCCGCGGCGCGTGACGTCGTAGATCGCCCAGCCCTCCTCGTCTCCCACGAAGATGAGGTGCTGGAGGAAGGGCGCGTTGTAGACGTGCGCGAGCGCGAAGCCCTTCTTGCGCGGCCCCACGTCGAGCGTCCCGGCGCGCTCCGGCTTCCGCGGGTCGTCCACGTCGATGACCCGGAGCTCGCGGTCCTCGGTCCCGTCCTTCTTGGCGAGGATGTAGACGTAGTCGCGCTCGCGGGACGGGATCCCGCCGCCCTCGCTCCCGAGGTCGAAGACCGAGGAGAACTGGATCTCCTCGAGCTCGGCCTTGTCGGGCTTGTCGCGCGCGATGAGCTTCGGCGCCGCGGGCTCGGTCACGTCCACGACCTTGAGGCCCGCGGTCCCGCAGGCGACGTAGGCGAGGTGGCGCGCCTTCGTGCGCTCGCCGTCGTCCTTGCGGTAACGGCTGAACTGGAACGCGACCGCGAGCCGCCGCGCGAGGACCAGGTCCTCGCCGTTCGAGCGGAGGTCGAGCTTCGCGAGGACGCGCGGCTTCTCGAGGTCGTCGAGGTCGCAGACGACGAGCCCGTCCGACTCGTCCGCGACGTAGGCCTTCCTGAAGCCGAGCTGGACGTCGAGCGCGTTCGAGAGCGCGAGCTTCGAGATGAGCTTCGCCTTCTCCGAGGCGCGGTCGGGGAGCTTGTAGACGTGGAGACCGGCGACGCCCGCGGCGATGACCAGGTGCCTCCGGCCGAGCCACGCGAAGCTCGTCGCGCTCTGGATGGGGAGGCGCTCGACCTCGCGGAGGGTCTTCCCGTCCACGAGCGAGACGTGCTTCTTCGTGCCGACGGCGATCCACTTCGCGTGGCCGCTCACGTGGTCCTCGAGCACCGAGACGCGCTCCGCGGGCTCGGTCGGCACCGGGTCGCGGTGGATGCTCTTCGCCGGGTTCTTCCGGTCGAGCGAGATGACCTCGAGGCCTCGCTCGCTCGCGCCGAAGATCGTCGAGCGCATGAGCCGGAACGACGGCGAGCCCAGGCCCCAGGCCTCGGGTGCGCGGTGGCACTCGACGCACTCCCGCGCGCGCTTCCTGACCGTGTGGACCTGGTGGTGGACCATGGTCATGCCCGAGAGGCCCGCGTCCGTGCGGGGCATCTCCTGCTCCATGACGGTCTTTCCGTCCTTGTCGTGGACGGTGCACATGGTCGAGAAGCCGACGATGTAGGTCGAGATCCTCCCGAGAGAGTCCCACCCGAGCGTGAGCTGCCGCATGGACGCGAAGACCTTCTCCTGCGTCTGCACGCGGCCCGCGGTGCGGCGGCCGTTCATGTTGTCGAGCATCGTGAACTGCTCGTGGCGGTCGAGGTGGAACCCGAAGAAGTCCACGTTCCACGACGTGTGGCAGGCGTAGCACGCGAGCTTCGCGTGCTCGGCGGTCATGGCCTTCTCGGCGCGCGCGTTGTGCCCCGACGCGCCCTTCGTGACCACGTCCTTCGCCTGCGGCACCGCGCGCTTCTTGCCGTCGAGCTTGCCGACGAGGAAGACGCGGTCTCCTTCGCGCACGAGGTTCTTCTGGACGTGGCCCTTCCGCGACTTGAACGTCGCCGCCTCCGAGAAGGTCCCGTGGCAGGTCTCGCAGGTGACCTCGGTGCCGTGCTCCATGAAGCCGTAGATCTGTCCGTCGCCCATCGTCTCGCGGCCCGAGTGGCAGTCGACGCACGCCATGCCCTTCTCGTGGTGGATGTCGGGCGGCGTCCACGTGTCCTGGATGTAGTAGGTGCCGTTGAGCCGGCGCTGCGTCGTCCCCGCCGCGCGAGGCCCCGCGGGCATGCCGGGCACCAGCTGGGCGAGCCCCCGGAAGTGGAGGCCGATCGACGCGTCGCCGTAATGGCAGTGAACGCACGTGTCGGTCGGGATCTTCGAGGTGAAGACGTGCTTCACCGGATGCCCCGGCTCGAACTTCGACGCGTTCTCGTCCTTCGACTTGGACAGTCCGTCGTTCGCGTAGGTGACGTGACACGCGGCGCAGCCCTCGGCGCGGTAGTCGCCGTCCATGCCGAGCCGCCCGCGGACGGCGCGCCCGCGGCCGTAGAGGTGGCACCGCATGCACGCCTTGCGGGGCACGTCCTTGAAGTGAGTCGGGATCGACGCGCGCGGACCGTCGCCGCCCGCGGGGATCGCGGAGAGCGACTTCAAGCCCGGCTCGACGAGCGGGATCTTCGGGTCCGCCTCGACGTTGAAGATCGCGAAGCCCGCCTTCTTCTTCTGCGAGACGCCGTTCTCGTAGAGGCCGTCGTTGAGATGCCCCGCGGTCGTCCCGTGCAGCGAGCGCGGCACCGAGCGGCAGAGCGCGTCGTGGCAGTCGCCGCAGACCTTGCTCGCGACGCGGAGGTTCGACGGGTTCTGGAACTGCTGCCACTTGAGGTCGAAGTCGGCCGCGAGGACGCGCTCGTCGTTCGGGGCGCCGTCGATCGGCTGGACGTGGGCCTTCTCCTTGGTCGCCGCGTTCGCGTCGCCGCCGTGGCAAGCGACGCACGTGAGGTGGGAGGCCGGATGGATCTCCTCGATCCCCTTGTGGCAGACGACGCAGCCCGAGGAGCCGGCCTCCTTCTCCCACGCGGGCCGGTAGGAGTGCTTGTCGGGCGGCGGGTCCTCCGCGCGCGCGACGAGCAGGCACGAGACCGCGACGCTCACCGCGGCGAGACCGAGGAGCCGTTCCTTCACGCCCTTCACGCCGGGATTGTGGCCTCGACTCGCGGCGCGCGCGACCTCCTCACGAGGACCGCGGCCGCGATCGTCCCGACCGCGAGCCCGGCGTAGCTCCCCCAGTGGACGCCCCACACGATGAGGAACGGCTCGACGTAGCCGCGCTGGAAGGTCTCGCGCGCGTCCTCGAGGACGTCGGCCGGCGGCGCGAAGCGGCCGACGAAGCCCCCCGCCAGGGCGCACACGACGGCCGCTCCGAGCGGGATGAGCACGAAGCGCACGAGCCGCGCGTACGGGAGCTGCTCGAGCTTCTTCGAGGGGTTGTTCGCGATGAGGAGGAACGCGCCCGCGATGAGCCCCGGGCCGTACGCCGCCTTGAGCGCGAGCACCGCCGTGTCGGACCGGAGGAGATGCCCGCGCACGCCCTTGAACTTCACGAAGTAGCCGGGCGAGATCGTCACGGTGATCTGATCGTGGAGCTCGGCGTAGAGGACAGCGACCGCGGCCGTGAAGACGAGGAACAGAT
>CAZYLP010000083.1:4016-8406 GCA_964648345.1 uncultured Planctomycetota bacterium | reverse complement strand
GCGCTTCGGGTTCTCGGGGTTCTTGATGAGGTCGTAGACGAGGAGCACCGCGAAGAACGTGAGCCCGATCGCGAGCCTGTGGATGTAGTGGGCCTCGAGCCACTCGATCATCGAGGACGCATGATCTCACGGGAGAGCTCTAGCAGGAGACAGCGTCGTAGGCGTCCCCTCTTTTGCCACAGAGGACACAGAGGGCACAGAGTCGGCAATCCTCTCCGTCTCGCGAGGGCAAAGGGCATCGCCCGACACGCCCTCTGTGCTCTCTGTGCTCTCTGTGGCAAAAAGCGGGACGCCGATCACGCCCGTTTCGCGGTCTCCGTCGACGGTCCGTAATGAGTCGCTCAAGCCTGCGTGCGCACGACGACGAGGATCACGACCAGGATGACGAGCCCGATCCCGATGAAGAACGTCCGTCGGGCCTCCTTCGGGATCGGCGCTCGCTCGATCTTGCGGGTCACCGGCCGGTGTCCTGCCTGGTGCCCGAGCGCCACCATGTCGTCCGTCGACTCCGGCTTGCGCCCGGGAGTGCTCGGCCTGGTCACGTCATCGAAGGCCATGTCGTGCTCCGTTTGCCCCCGAGGGTCAGCGTGCACGGCGCGGCCCGCGCACGTAAAGCCTTGTCCTACCGAGGCCGCGAGACGCATTGTCAAGAGGGCCGTTTGACAGTCCGGGCGAGAGGAGACGCATGTGAGCGAACTCACGGACTTTCCCGCGGTCCCGGAGGTAACGTCCTCGCCCAATCAGGAAGGAAGAGGCGAGCATGCCCACCGCCACCACGTTCGAGGTCAAGACCCAGAAGCTGTTCATCGACGGCGAATGGAAGGACCCGAGCACCGGCGAGTCCTACCCGACGATCAACCCCGCCACCGAGGAGGCGGTCTGCCAGATCGCGAAGGGCGGCGTGAAGGACGTGGACATCGCCGTCCGCGCCGCGCGCAAGGCGTTCGACGAGGGGGAGTGGTCGAAGCTCGAGGCGAAGGACCGCGAGAAGATCCTCTACAAGGCCGGCGACCTGATCGACGAGAACGCCGACGAGCTCGCCTACCTCGAGACCGTGGACATGGGGAAGCCGATCCGCGAGTCGCGGAACGTGGACGTCCCCTTCGTGGCCGACGTGTTCCGCTACTACGCGGGCTGGGCGACGAAGGTCCACGGCGACACGGTCCCGGGCCGCGGCGGCCACTTCGCGTTCACGATGCGCGAGCCCGTCGGCGTCGTCGGCGCGATCACTCCCTGGAACTTCCCGCTCCTCCTCACCGCCTGGAAGGTCGCGCCCGCGCTCGCCATGGGCTGCTCCATGGTCCACAAGCCGGCGTCGGCGACGCCTCTCACGGCCCTCAAGCTCGCCGAGATCCTCAAGGAGGCGGGCCTGCCCAAGGGCGCGCACAACGTCGTCACGGGCCCCGGCGGCGCGGTCGGCGACGCGCTCGTCACGCACCCGCTCGTCGACAAGATCGCCTTCACGGGCTCGACCACGATCGGCGTCGGCGTCATGCAGAAGGCCGCCCCGAGCGTGAAGCGCGTGACGATGGAGCTCGGCGGCAAGTCGCCGGTCGTCGTCTTCGCCGACGCGGACCTCAAGTCCGCCGCCGCGGGCGCGATCGTCGCGATCTTCTACAACAAGGGCGAGGTCTGCGCGGCGGGCTCGCGGCTCTTCGTCGAGCGCAAGGTCCACGACCAGCTCGTCGAGCTCCTCGTCGAGCGCGCGAAGAAGCTCAACATCGGCGACCCGCTCGACCCGAACACGCGCATGGGCCCCGTCGCGATGAAGAGCCAGCAGGACTCGGTCCTCGGCTACGTCGAGAAGGGCAAGGCCGAGGGCGCCAAGGTCGCGATCGGCGGCAAGCCCGACAAGGTGAACGGCAAGGGCTGGTTCGTGCACCCGACGATCATGACGGGCGCGACGAACGAGATGACGATCGCCCGCGAGGAGATCTTCGGGCCCGTCCTGACCGTGATCCCCTTCGACACGCCCGAGGAGGCGCTCCGCCTCGCGAACGACACGCCCTACGGGCTCGCGTCGGGCGTCTACACGAACGACATCGGCCGGGCGCACAAGTTCGCGCGCGGCCTCAAGGCCGGCACGGTCTGGATCAACATGTACAACCTCTACGATCCGGGCGTGCCGTTCGGCGGCTACAAGCAGAGCGGCTTCGGCCGCGAGCTCGGCGAGGCGGCCCTCGAGGGCTACACCCAGACCAAGTCGGTCTGGGTGAATCTCCCGCGCTGAAGAACACGGACACGAAGGAGACAACCATGGCTAAGACGGCTGAGAAGACCGAGGCGGCCCCGAAGGCCGCCACGAACACCGGCACCGGCGACAAGAGCCGGCTCGCCTACTACGAGCGCAAGGACAACGTCGGCTACATCACGCTGAACGATGCTCCGGCGAACACCTACACCTACGAGATGAACCGTCAGATCGACGAGTGCATCCTCGAGGCGCGCATGGACGACGAGGCGCACGTCATCGTCCTCACCGGCCAGGGCGAGAAGTTCTTCTGCGCGGGCGCGAACATCAAGATGCTCCAGCAGGTGACGCCGCGCTTCAAGTACTTCTTCTGCCTCCACGCGAACGAGACCCTCAACCGCCTCGAGCAGACGCCCAAGCTCGTGATCGGCGCGCTCAACGGCCACACGGTCGGCGGCGGCCTCGAGATCGCCATGGCGGCCGACATCCGCATCGCGCGCAAGGGCTCGGGCAAGTGCGGCCTCCCCGAGGTCTCCCTCGGCGTCCTCCCGGGCACGGGCGGCACGAACCGCCTGCTCCGGATCGTCGGCAAGTCGAAGGCGATCGAGCTCATGGTCACGGGCCGCACGTTCGAGTTCGACGAGGCCCTCGACATGGGGATCGTGAACGAGGTCTGGGACTGCAAGCCGGGCGAGTTCATGGCGAAGATCCACGAGTACGCCAAGAAGTTCTGCCCCCCGAACAACGCCTCGAAGGCGGTCGGCCTCATCAAGCGCTCCGTGCAGACGGGCGCCGAGCTCCCCTTCCAGGACGCCCTCGCCGTCGAGCGCGAGCTCCAGCAGCAGCTCTTCCAGAGCGAGGACGCGAAGGAAGGTCTCGCGGCTTACGTCGAGAAGCGGAAGCCGTCGTTCAAGGGCAAGTAGCCAGGCGTCGCCTCACGCCAAAGCTGACACGCCAGGACTGACGCAAGGGACCCCGGGAGGAACACTCCCGGGGTTTTCCGTTTTTTTCGCCCAAAACCAGCCCCCCGCGTATGTGGTGTCGTCAACCAGTCGTTCGTGCATTCCGTCAACGACGTTGACACACAACGACCTCAACTCGTTGCCAGCCGTTTGGCAATGCCCTTGCAAGAGGCGGGCGCGAACCCAGAGGTCGGGTAGGTCGTAACAGACGTCGCAAGCGAAAGGCACTGGTTCTCGCGTTCCGAGAGATCGTTCTCCGCAGGAGAGAACGAGAACGAGAACGAGTGAACGGTCAGGGGGATAGATGGCACTCGCGTCCGAGCGCCTGCGAAAGCGGGCAGATGCTCACCGGGTCACTCTTTCTAAGAAGCCGGGTTCTTCGGACACCAGGAAGGTGGAGAAGCGCTCGAAGCCCGAGAAGGCCTCGACGCCGACGCCTTCCCGCACGGTCGCCAAGCCGACGCGCTCGCGCCCGGGCGTCCCGGCGGCGAAGCCGACGCGCTCGCGCGGTGGCGTCCCCGCGGCCACGGCGGACGGCAACAAGCTCGTCCTGGTGGTCGGCGGCGTCTTCCTCGCCTTCGCGGCTCTCGGGGGCGCGATCTACTGCGCGACGGACAAGCCGCAGCCCCAGCTGACGGTCAAGCCCGACTCCTCGAAGCCCGAGAAGCCGGCCCAGGAGAAGCAGCCCTCCGCGGTCGCGCCCGCGATCGAGAAGACCGAGAAGAGCCCGCTCGACCGCGCGAAGGAGACCGTCGCCGAGGCACAGCGCCTCGAGAAGTCGAACCGCGAGGGCGACGCCGTCCACGCGCTCGACACGGCGCTCGAGGACTTCAGGACGTTCGACGCGAAGAAGCTCCTCGAGGACACACGCACCGGGATCCTCACGCGCTTCAAGGCACGCCTGACCGACGCGCAGAGCCTCCTCGACCGGGGCGAGCTCGCCGCGGCGCGCGGCTTCCTCGTCGAGCTCCGCTCGCGGTGCCCGGACGCGCTCGTGCCCCAGCTCGCGGGCCTCCAGTCACGCGCCGAGTCGCTCGCGAACCTCCCGGCCCAGCCCGAGCTCCAGGGCCCGAAGCGGGTCGAGCCGGTCGTTGCGACGCCCCCCGTCGAGAAGACCGAGAAGACCGAGAAGGTCGAGAAGGCCGACAAGGCCGACGACAAGCCGGACCTCTCCGCGTCCGAGCGGGCCCGCTTCGCGATCGCGCGCACGCAGGTGACGCGCGCCCTCGCCGAGCTC
>CAZYLP010000083.1:792-4006 GCA_964648345.1 uncultured Planctomycetota bacterium | reverse complement strand
CCATGCCGGCGCTCCTCGGCGACGCGACCCCCTTCACCGCGAAGACGGTCCAGGAGCAGTTCGAGCTCGACAAGAAGCGGATCGAGGCCGTCGAGAAGCTCGTCGACCTGATCGTCGAGGGCTTCAAGCCGCAGATCGGCACGACGATCGAGCTCCCCCTCCGCAACTACGGGAAGGCCTCGGGCAAGCTCGTCAAGGTCGAGAAGACGAAGGTCGCGCTCCAGCCCGGCCAGTCGCCCATGACGGTGAGCACGCCCTTCGCGAAGATCGCCCTCGAGGCGCTCTTCACGCGCGCCCTCTCCGCCGCGAAGACGGCCCCGGAGTGGTACTTCTTCGGCCGCGGCGTCGTCCTCGCCTGCACCGGCGACCGCGCCCGCGCCATCGAGGCCCTCGACCTCGCGGCCGCGCTCCCCGCGGCGGCCCAGCTCAAGGCGCAGCTCGACCTCAACGACCCGAGCCTCGCGCCCGCGCCGGAGACCACCTCGGGGACGGTCGTCATCGGTCCCGACGGGATCTCCGACGAGAACAAGCCGAAGCGTCCGAAGACCTGGATGGACGACACGGACGGCGGCGTCGAGTGGAGCCAGAAGTACGTCATCGAGACGCCGCACTACATCATCAAGACGAACGTCAAGAAGGAGTACGCGAAGCGCTGGGCCAAGATCCTCGAGGCCCTCGCCGAGAAGTACATCAAGATCTTCAACTTCCAGGACAACGACTTCAAATACAAGAAGAACGAGTTCGACCTCTACCGGACGCAGAAGGAGTTCATGGCCCACGAGCAGATGTCGGCTTACGTGGGCGGCTTCTACGAGCCCTGGACGAAGCGGCTCGTCACCTTCCAGGGCCCCTGGGAGGGCGCGGACGACGCGACGACGCTCAGCATCATCGCGCACGAGGCGACGCACCAGTTCGAGAACCTCGTCCTGCGCCAGCTCGACCACGCGCCCACGTTCGTCATCGAGGGCATCGCGACGTTCTTCGAGGGCACGGTGATCCGCGACGAGGAAGTGATCATCGGACGGATCTCGTCCATGCGCCTGAAGGACCTCCAGCGGGCGATCAAGGACGGCACCTACATCAAGCTCTCCGAGCTCATCCGCACGTCCCACGCCAACTACTCGGGCTTCCACTACGCCCACGGCTGGGGCCTGGTCCACTGGATGATGTTCGGCCCCGAGGCCAAGAAGGGGCAGAAGCTCCTCGAGGCTTACTGGAACCTCTGCTGCACGCGCCCCACGACGGGCGACGACTTCGAGCAGATGGTGAAGGGCCTCGGCAAGGACTGGAACCTCGAGAAGCTCGAGCAGTCCTGGAAGGACTGGATCATGAGCCTCGACATCCACAACGACCCCGCGGTGAAGGCCTACGAGAAGAAGACCGGCAAGAAGTTCCCGGTCGAGGACTACGAGCCCTCCGCGAAGGAGAAGAAGGAGGAGCAGAAGGCCCAGAAGAACCTGAAGGCCCAGGCTCCTCGCTGAAACAGGCTCCGCCTCTCGCGTAGAATCTCGGGGATCGCGGAGGCACCCGATGACGACGCCCACCACCCTCGTCGACGTGGACACGAAGCCCAAGACCATCGCCGTCCGCTCCCCCGGGACGGGCGACGAGGTCGGGAGCGTCCCGATCGCGACGAAGGAGGACGTGAAGGCGGCCGTCGAAGCGGCCCGGGCGGCCCAGAAGGAGTGGGGCGCCCTCCGCGTCAAGGAGCGCTGCCGGAAGCTCAAGCTCTTCCGCACGGCGCTCGTCGACCGTCTGGACGAGATCAAGGACCTCCTCGTCCGCGAGGGCGGGAAGAGCAAGACCGACGCCTTCACCGAGGCGAGCGGGATCTTCCTCGCCGCGACTTACTTCATCTCCCGGGGGCCGAAGATCCTCCGCGACCGCTCGCTCGACGCGTTCTGGACCTCGGTCTTCCCGGCGCGCGTCCATTACCACCCGCGCGGCGTCGTCGCGATCATCGCGCCGTGGAACTACCCCTTCCTGATCCCGACCTACGAGACGTTCACGGCGCTCGTCGCGGGGAACGCGGTCGTGATCAAGCCGAGCGAGTGGACGCCGCTCGTCGTCACGAAGGTGAAGGAGATCTGGGACTCGACCGGCCTCCCCAAGGATCTCCTCCGCGTCGTCAACGGCTACGGCGACGTCGGCGCCGCTCTCATCGACGCGCAGCCCGACAAGGTCCACTTCACGGGAGCCGTGAAGACCGGCCGGCGGGTCGCGTCCGCGTGCGGCGAGCGCCTCATCCCGTGCACGCTCGAGCTCGGCGGGAAGGCCCCCGCGATCGTCCTCGAGGACGCGGACGTGGAGCGGGCCGCGCGCGCGATCGTCTGGGGCCGCTTCTTCAACAGCGGCCAGACCTGCATCGCCGTCGAGCGCGTCTACGCGGTCGGCTCGATCGCGGAGCCCCTCACCCGCCGCCTCATCGAGCTCACGAAGGAGCTCAAGCAGGGCGCCGAGGGCAAGGCCGATGGGCCGATCGACGTGGGCGCGATGGTCTTCCCCGCCCAGGTCGATCACGTCGAGCGTCTCGTCACCAAGGCCAAGGAGTCGGGCGCGAAGGTCGAGACGGGCGGCGCCCGCGCCGAGGGCCCGGGCCGCTTCTTCGCGCCCACGATCCTCACGAACGTCCGCCAGGACATGGAGGTCATCCGCGAGGAGACCTTCGGGCCGGTGCTCCCGATCCTCCGGGCGGCGGACGCGGACGAGGCGGTCCGGCTCGCGAACGACTCCTCGCTCGGACTGAACGCTTACGTGTTCGCGGGGTCGAACCGCCGGGGCATGGAGGTCGCCCAGCGCGTGCGCGCGGGCACGATCCTCGTGAACGACGTGCTCGTGAACTACGCCCTCGCCGCGATCCCGTTCGGCGGCGTGAAGGACAGCGGCATCGGGCGCAGCCACGGCGAGGCGGGTCTCCGCTCCATGTGCGAGGAGCGCGTCGTCGCGCGGCCGCTCCTCGCGCGGTATCCGGTGTCCGGGTTCTTCCGTTACCCGTACTCCGCGGCCCGCAGCAAGAAGGTCGAGGGCGCGCTGCGCTGGCTGTTCGGCTCCAGGAAGTAACTACCTCGGGGTCGTCGTCACGGTGGACTGAGGCGGCGGCCCGAGCTCGCCGATCCTGTAGCCCGCGGGGTAAGTCGGGCGTTCGAGCGTCGTGCGCAGGAAGGGCGTCGAGCGCCGCGGGTAGGCGCACCCGGCGCAGAGCAGGGCCATGAGG
>CAZYLP010000083.1:0-782 GCA_964648345.1 uncultured Planctomycetota bacterium | reverse complement strand
GTCGAGCGCCGCGGGAGCCACGGGAGCGCGCCGCGCCGCGCGCGGAGGGCACGCTCGGTGACCGCGCGGACCCAGCGCTTCGCCTCGGGGTAGCCGAACGCCGCGCGGAGCGGCTCGTCCATGACCGCGAGCATCCCCTGCTCCGCGAACGGGCGGAGCGGCGCGGGGAACCACGACTGGAACAGCGCGCGCACCGCGTCGCCGACGCGGCGGTTGTCCTCCGAGAGCTTGAAGCGCGAGCGCTCGAAGTCGGTGCTCCACTGGCTGAACTTGTCGAAGGTGGGCGGGATCTCCTTGATCCCCATGCGGAGCCCGACCTGGGCCCAGAAGTGGAAGTAAGCGAGCCGCTCGTTGCCCGAGAGGGGCCGCCACCCGAAGCGCTCGTTCCAGCGGACCGGCTCGAAGACGAACGTCGAGAGGACGTAGAGGAAGTCGTCGTTCGCGATCTTGAAGCGGCCGTGGATCTCGTTCATGCGTCCGAGCGCGGCCCGCCCGCGCTCGGAGTCGTAGCCGTGCTCGACGAGCTCGCTCACGAGGAGGTCGGTGTCGTCGTAGCGCTTCGCCGCTCGCTCGAGGAACTCGCCGGTGCGCGCGAGGGTCGAGGCGATGCTCGGGACCGCGAAGGTGCGGAAGAGCGCGAGCTCGAGCGCGCGCACCGTGTCGAACGGGAAGTCGTAGCGCGTGGAGAGGTAGGTGATCTCCACGTGGTCGCGCGCGGGGTCGAGGGAGAGGATCCGGTCGAGGACGGGGGTGCGCATCAGGTCCTCCGCTCGAACGCCCGC
>CAZYLP010000082.1:0-16102 GCA_964648345.1 uncultured Planctomycetota bacterium | reverse complement strand
TCCTCCCCCCCCGCCTCTCCCCCGCGAGAAGCCGCTCCAGCCGGTCGTCGCGACGCTCGCGGCGTCGACGCGCGCGCTCGAGCTCAAGGACGACGACACCTGGAAGCCCCTCGCCTCGGGCGGCACGATCCCCTGCGGCGGCTGGGTCCGCACCGTCGGCCGCGCCAAGGGCTCCTTCCAGTGCGTGGACGGGACCGAGGTCCGCCTCAACTCGGGCACCGAGGTCCAGCTCGCGACGCGGATCCTCGTCCTCAAGAAGGGCGAGGTCTTCACGAAGGTCGCGCCCGACCCGGAGAAGCGCTTCACCGTCACGACGGACTCCGGGAAGATCGAGGCGATCGGGACGACCCTCGACGTGACCCACTCGGACGCGACGCGCCTCGTCGTCGTCGAGGGGAAGGCGCGCGTCGGCGCGACCACGATCGACGAGGGCTACGAGGTCGCGATCGAGAACGGGACCGCCGGCACGCCGACGCGCGTGAAGCAGCTCCAGATCCTGACCGCGTGGGTGAACGAGATCGTCGCCGTCCACGGCGCCGGGAACGCCGACTTCCAGAAGCAGATCGACGAGATCCTCGCGCGCGTCGGCCAGAGCAAGGCGGAGCACCTCCAGGAGCGCGAGATCCGCGCTCTCGGAGACCACTGCGCGCTCCCGCTCGCGCGGTTCATCGTCTCCGACCGCTCGAAGGAGAACCCTTACGCGCGGCGCAAGGCGGCTCGCATCCTGGCGGACATAGCGCCCAAGGCGTCGGTCGGCGACCTCGCCAACCTCCTCGACGACGAGGACGCTCAGGTGAGGATCGACGCGGCCCGGGGCCTCGAGCGGATCACGGGCGACAACCACGGCTACGGCCGCGCGACGTGGGCCGGCAGCGACTACAAGGAGCCGGCCAGGGAGTGGCGCGCGGCTCTCGGCGACCCGAAGGGCCCCTGGTGCGCGCCGCCCCGCAAGTGAACCTCAGGGGCCGCGGCGTGCCGGGAGCTTGGTGATCGAGGTCCCCCCGTCGTTCTTGAGGAAGATCGCCACCTCGCGCGGCGTGCGCTTCTCGCTCGGATCCGCGCGCCAGCGGAAGTTGAGGTCGAGGTCGGGCGCGAGCCGTGCCTCCGTCGTCGTCCCGTCGGCCCAGTGGACGGTGATCTTGCTCGCCGCGACGTCGAGCGCCGACGAGACGCCGCCCGAGACCTCGAGCGGAGTCCTGGCGTCTCCGTGAAACTCGTGGTTCGCGAGACGCAGGCGCGTGCACCGAGGCGGCACGGGCCTGTGCGGACCGAGCACCGGCGCCGGTGGAGGGGTCGCCGCCGAGCCGTCCGCCTTGAACGCCTCCTTGCCGAACGTCGAAGGCATCGTCGGGAGCGTGTAGGGCGTCTGCGGCTTGAAGGGCACGCCGCCACCGAGGATGGGCTTCTGCTCGTAGTAGTACTTGAACAGCGTGATCCCACCGACGACGAGGAGCGGCCCGAGGCACCCCCACCAGTCGCTCGACGAAGACGACGAAGGCGTGGTCGTCGTGACCTTCTTCTCCTCGACCTTCTTCTCCTCGACCCTCTCCTTCTTCTCCTCGACCTTCTCCTTCTTCTCCTGGGTCACGTCCGTGGCGGCCTGCAAGCGCGCGACGAGCTCGCGCACGCTCCCGAGCCGCTTCGCCGGGTCGAGGGCGATCGCGTGGAGGCACAGCTCCTCGAGCACGGCGGGCCCGCCCGGCCGTGGAGCGGGCTCGTGGCCGTGCGCGACCTTCATCTGCCGCGAGATGATCTCGGTGACGGAGCCCGAGAACGGGAGCCGCCCGGAGATCGCGTAGAAGAGCATCGCGCCGAGCGCGTACACGTCCGCGCGCTCGTCCGCCCGCTTCGCGTCGTCGAAGAGCTCGGGCGGCATGAACGTGGGCGTCCCCATGCCCGCGCCCGTGAGCGTGAGGCCGCCGGTCGGCAGGTCCTCGACCCCCGTGGTCTCGGGGCCACCCTTCGCGAGGCCGAAGTCGGCGAGGCGGACGTCGCCCGACTTCGCGACGAGGAAGTTCGCGGGCTTCAAGTCGCGGTGGATGACTCCCTGTTCGTGCAGGCGCGCGACGATCGTCGCGGCCGTCGCGAGGCGGCGGACGCGGTCCTCGAGCGAGCCCTCCTTGAGATCGAGCGGCTTCGCCCCCTCGACGAGGTCCATGACGAGGTAGAGCGTGCGGCCGTCGCCGACCTCGCCCCAGTCGCGGACGCGCACGAAGCCGGGCTGATCGCCGAGGAGGTGGCCGAGGCGCGCCTCGCGCGCGAAGCGGGCGCGGAACTCCTCGAGCGACCCGGTCGAGATCGCGAGCTTGACCGCCACCCGCGAGCCGAACTTCTGGTCGACGGCCGCGTGGACGGAGCCCATGCCGCCGCGGCCGAGCTCGCGCTCGATGAGGTAACGCCCCGCGACGATCGTCCCCGGGTTCACGAGGCTCTAGAACTTCCGCTGCGCGCGCCACGCCTGCGGGTCGAGCCACTTCCCGTCGGCGCTCCAGATCCGGATCGTGTTGACGTTCTTCATGAGCTCGTCCGGGTCGCGCCGCGTGCGCGCCTGCTCGCCCTCGATCTCGTTGATCGCGGTCTTGGCGAGGTTCATGATCTCGGTCGTGTTCTGCGCCTTCTTGAAGCCGAAGGGGATGATCCGCATCGACGTCGTGATGTCGCCCGTCTGGAGGAGCTGCTCGCCCTCGAAGGGGTAGCGCACGATGTCCTTCGAGAGGCGGCTCGCGAAGGTGAGCATCTCGTGCTCCTTGAGGAGCGGGAGGATGATCCCGAAGCCGTCGCGTCCGATCCGGCCCGGGACGCCCGACTTGTAGACGTGGCTCTCGTCGAGCGCGTGGTTCAGGCAGCGCGACCAGCAGACCGAGCCGATCCCGTAGTAGACGTCCGAGATCTTCTGCGACACCTCGGCCGGGTTGATCGTGCCCTCGGTCTCGAGCGTCTGCTTGTAGAGCGCGAGCGCGTCGATCGTGCCCGCGATCATGCCGCCCTTCAGCTTCCCGTTCGTGAGGTCGAAGAGCGACATCTCGGCCTCGAGCCGCTCGCGGAGGTAGCCCTCGTTGAGGAGGCCCGTGACGGCGTCCTTGAGCGCGATCTGGGGCGTCGTGAGCGCGAAGCCGAGCATGCTCCTCACCGCGCGCTCGAGGTCCCCCATCTCGTTCCGGCACGGCGTGCCGAAGAGAGCGAGGACGCCCACCTTCCGCTTCTCCTCGAGGCGGCCCACCTTGTTCGTGAAGCGGAGCGGGATCGCGAGCACGGAGAGGTCGCCCGAGCCGAGGTCGTCCGCCGGCGTCGGGTCCTTGAGGAGGACGATCTTCTTCTCGATGTCGGCGCCGTAGAACGTGTCCTCCTTGAAGGCGAGGGCGATCGCCTTCAGGGCCACCTTCTGCGCGTAGCTCTCGTTGTAGGGGACGGGCTTCCCGGGCTTCAGGTCCTCGAGCGAGTGAGCGTCCGCCTCGGAGACGCGGTTCCCCTCGCCGAAGCCCGACTTCACCGTGAGGACCCAGCTCCCCTCGTCCATGTGCGGGGCGACGAGCGGGTCGTGCACGAAGATCGAGATCTCCTGGCACGCGAACACGCGCTTCAGCGACTCGCGCGCGTTCTTGAAGGTGTCCTCGACGGACCCGCCCTCGAAGATCGACGAGAGTCCGGCGAGCACGCGCGCGAGGACGTCCTCGCCGACCACGTCCGCCTTCTTGAAGAACCGCGACCAGGCTCCGGTTTGCTCCGGCATGGCGTCCCCTCGAAGGGCGCCCATTCTACAAGGTCGCAGGGTGACCGGGTCAGTCGTCGTCGATCGATTCGAGCTTGATCTCGACGCCCTTCCGGGCCTCCCCCGGACGCGGAGTCTCGACGATCCTCGACGCCGGCTTGAAGCCCTCCATCTCGAAGACGAGCCGCGTCTCGTGGTCGGCAGGGTCCACCCGGAGCACGAACCGCCCGTCGTCCGAGGAGACGGTCCGCTGCGAGCGCGACCAGACCGTCACGAGCGGGAGCGGCGTCCCGGCCTCGTCGCGGACGACGCCCTCGACCGCGGGGTCGCGCCGGTCGCCCTCGAGGGACAGCGTGCAGTTCTCGACGGGAGCCCCCTCGGTGATCTGGACGGTGGCCCACGGCCCCTCGTGCTTGTCGTCGCACGCGCGGATCCGGACCCAGCCGGGCCGGACCTCCTTGAGCTCGAACGTGCCGCGCTCGTCGGTCCTCACCTTGTGGGTCGAGCTCACGGGGCCCGCGTTCGTGGGCCGCTCGACCTCGAGCTCGATCGTCCGGTTCGCGTTTCCGTCGTGGTAGACGAGCGGCCCCGAGATCTTGCTCGCGCGGAGGAGCGTGAAGGCGAGCCCTTCCGTCTGCGCGCCCGCGGGCATGACCACGGTGTCGACCCAGTCGGCGGGGCAGAACCCCGGCGCGTTCGCGCGCACCCGGTAATGGCCGAGCACGACTCTCGCCGAAAAGCTCCCGTCCGCCCCGTGGAGCACGTCCTCGTCGAGCTCGGTGATCGCGCCCTCCGAGTCGATGAGCGAGAGCGTGGCCTTGACCGGGGTCCCGTCCGACGCGCGCGCCGTCCCGAAGACGACGCCGCGATACGGCGTCTCGAGGCGAAACCTCTGATCCTCGTCGCGGATCCGCGCGACGAAGCGCTGCTTCCCCCAGCGCGCGTCCCGCACCGTGAACGTGAGCGGCGTCTCCTCCGCGAGGACCAGGTCGAGGAACGCGTCGCCCGGCTTGAGCGTCCGCTTGGGCTTGAGCTTCCGCTTCTTCACCCTCGAGGTGAGGAACACCCCCGGGGCCGCCTTTCCTCGCCCGTCGTCGAGGAAGATGTGCGGGCGGAAGAGCTTCTCTTGCTTCTCGTCGCCCACGCTCCCTGGACGGGGCGCGCCGGAGCCGACGGCGGTCGCGCGCTCCGCGGGCTCGGGCGCACGCGTCTCGAGCGGCGGCGGCGGCTGGAGGATCGGGCCCGTCGAGACCGGCGCCGACCCCGAACCGGTGGCGGCGCCGCCCCGCGAGCTCGTCGCGGCGACGGGGGCGGGCGGCGCCGGGGGCTCCTCGCGCAACTCGCGGAGGAGGAGGAGGAAGACGACGAGGAGGCCCAGCAGCGCTGCGACCTGGGCGAGGATGTCGATGCGGACGCGAGGGCGCGCTCCGGCCACGCTCTAGAGACGCGGGAGGGGCGCTCGCGTTCATCGGGAGGGGCGCATGCGCCCCGCGGGGGCACACCCGCCCCTCCTTGGCACTCTTGCACATTTCGACGCCTCAAGGACTTGGCAACGTACCGACGGGCCCGGCGCTCGCTCTCCTCCCCGCAGAGGTGCGTTGTGGACGAGAAGACCGCTCTGGGCGTGCACGTCCCGTCTCGCTCCGCCGACCGCCGGACGATCCGCCGGCGCGCCGCCCCCAAGGTCATCGGCCGCCTCGACATCATCCGCCGGATCGGCTCCGGGGCCTCGGGGCACGTGTACGAGGCCGTGGACCCGACGACCCAGCAGCGCTACGTCGTCAAGGCGCTCAGCAAGCTCACGGCGACGGACGTCCGCCGCTTCAAGCGCGAGGCGGAGCTCATGGCTCGCCTCCACCACCCGAACCTCATGCCCGTCCTCAAGGTCAACGCGGACGCGGACCCGCCTCACTACGTCATGCCGCTCCGCGACGGCATCACCGCCTCGGAGCGGATCCGGTTGGCGCCCCTCTCGCTCCCCTTCGTGCTCCAGGCGGGGCGCGACGTGGCGAGCGGGCTCTCGCAGGCGCACGCCTTCGGGATCGTCCACCGGGACGTGAAGCCCGCGAACGTCTTCCTCGAGAAGGCGGACGGCCGCGCCGTGCTCCTCGACTTCGGGCTCGCGAAGCTCCCGCAGGCGAGCGAGCAGATCACGGCGCCGGGCGCGCTCCTCGGGACGCCGGCCTACATGGCCCCGGAGCAGTGCCTCGGCGAGCCGATCGGCGACCGGACCGACGTCTACAGCCTCGGCGTCGTCCTCGCGGAGGTCCTCCTCGGCCTGAACCCGTTCCGCTCGGAGAGCCTCCTCGCGACGATCACGCTCCACGTCGAGGCCGCGCACCGCCGGCTCGACGCGCTCCTCCCCGGGCGCGTCCCGCGCGAGCTCGGCGAGCTCGTCTCTCGCATGCTCGCGCGCGAGCCGCGCCACCGTCCGCGCATGACGTCGGTGAAGGACCAGCTCGAGGGCATGCTCCGCGTCTCGAAGAACGACGGACCGACGTGGAGCTACGTCGAGGCCGACAGCGGACTCGCGGCCGCCTTCTGCGGGAAGAACTAGCGGAACGTCCTAGAGCGCGCGATGCCGCGCGGAGCGGCCCGTCACGGGGCGCTTGACGCCGCCCGAGCCGTCGCGGCGGTCGTGCTCGAGGCGGTCGCGGATGACCTTGACCGCCGCCTCGAGGCCGCAGCGGCGCGAGCCCTTGAAGAGGATCGCGGCCCCGGGGCGCAGGGACTGCCGGACCTCGTGGTCCACGTCGGACGGCGTCGCCGCGTGGCGGATCCGCCCGGAGGCGAGGCCGCCGGCGAGCGCGCCCTCGGCGATCCAGCGGGCCTCCTCGCCGACGGTCACGAGCCGCTCGACGCCGATCCGCGCGACCCAGCGGCCGACCTGCTTGTGGTGCTCGGCCGCGTGCGGCCCGAGCTCGAGCATGCCGCCGAGGACGACGATCCGGCCCTGGGGGTCGCCGATCGTCGCGAAGGTCTCGAGGGCCGCCGTCACCGAGGCGGGGTTCGCGTTGTAGGTGTCGTCGATGAGCGTGACGCCCGCGATCGTCTCGACGTTCCAGCGGCCCTCGGGCGGCCGGAAGGTCGCGAGCGCGTCGGCGGCCTTGTAGGGGTTCACGCCGAGCGCCTGGCAGCAAGCGAGCGCGATGATCGCGTTCCGCGCGTTGTGGTGTCCGGGGAGGGGGACGAGGAAGCGCGGCCCGCGGTCGATCGCGATCATGGAGCCCGACGCGACGCTGTCGCCCGCGACGGTCGCGGCGACGCGGCCGCGGATCTCGGCGTCGGCGGCGAACCCGGCGAGGACGACGCTGTCCGCGCCGCGCGTCGCGACCATGGCCGAGGCCATGCCGCGCACGCGCACGTCGTCCGCGTTGAGGATCGCGACGCCGTCCCGCCGCACGTGAGCGAGGAGCGACGCCTTCTCGCGCGCGACGCCCTCGATCGAGCCGAGGCCCTCGAGGTGAGCGGCCGCGACGCAGGTGATCGCCGCGACGTCCGGACGCGCGATCGCGCCGAGGCGGTCGATCTCGCCCGGGCCGTTCGTGCCGACCTCGCAGACGATGACCTCGGTCGAGCGGTCCGCGTCGAGGATCGTGAGCGGGACGCCCACGTCGTTGTTGAAGCTCTTGGGCGCGCGCACGGAGCGCTTCTCGCCCTAGAGCATGAGGAAGATCATCTCCTTCGTCATCGTCTTGCCGGCGCTCCCGGTGATCGCGACGACCTTCGCGCCGATCTCGTCGCGGTAGGCCGCGGCGAACGCTCCGAGCGCGACGCGCGCGTCGGTCACGCGCAGGACCGGACGGCCGGCCGCCACCGACGTCCCGCCCGACGCGACGACCGCGCGCGCGCCCTTCGCGAAGGCTTCCTCGACGAACGAGGTGCCGTCGTGCTTCGCACCCGGGAGCGCGAAGAACAGGTCGCCGGCGCGGAGGGTGCGCGTGTCGATCGACACGCCGCGGACGAGGACGCTCTCCGACCCCTGAGGGGCCGGGACGCCGAGGGCACGAGCGACGCGCGAGAGAGAGATCGCTTCCACGGGTAGGCCTCCCCAGGCTCAGACCCCAACCGATCTCTCTTCGGCAGTCCGATAACTTTTCTAGAGGCCCCCGATGAAAATGCGGTCGCTCGTCACAAGTTGCCGGGCCGAAAGGGCTTCGTAGAAGACGAGGGCCAACTCTCCGTCCTCGGTCGGCGTCGCGAGGTGGAACTCGAAGCGGGCCGGTCGATCGGGAGTCACCGTCTTCGCCAGGAAGGCGGCGAGCGCCGGCTTGAACGACTCGAAGTCCTCGTGCCGGAAAGAGAAGCGAGGAGAGGTGAGGTAGAACCCGTAGGCGAGCTGGGAGTCGCGCCCCCAGACCGCGTGCTCGCCGAGGCGCCTGAAGTAGCGGAGCGTGTGCCGCTCACCGGCGAGGAGGAGCTGCCGCTCGACCCGCCCGAAGTGCTGATCACGCCCCGCGAACGACCTCGCACCGAGGACCTTCGCCACGTGGTCTCGAGACCGGGCGAGGACCTGTTCGAGCATCTTCCTGCTCATTTAGAACGCCCTTTTCCCTTCCGTACGACTTCCCGACCCCCTCCGTGCGAGGGGCGGGCCGAAACGGACGCCGTGTTACGATCGACGCGTGCTCGCGACCGAAAGCAAGACCAAGATCGGTGATCTGGAGCTCTTCCTCCTCGATGCCGGGACCTTCCGCCTCGACGGCGGGGCGATGTTCCGTGTCATCCCCCGCGTCCTCTGGGAGTCGCGCTGTCCGCCGGACGACAAGAACCGGATCCTCCTCGCCATGCGTCCGGTGCTCGTGCGCGCCCTCGATGGCTCGTGGGTCCTCGTGGAGAGCGGGATCGGCGCGACGCGCCGCGACCCCAAGTTCCGGGACATGTTCGACGTCCGCGAGGAGCAGCCGCTCGAAGCGAGCCTCGCCGCCGCGGGCGTGCGGCCCGAGCAGGTCTCGAAGATCGTCGTCACTCACATGCACTTCGACCACATAGGCGGCATCGCGCCGTTCCCGAAGGCGAAGCTCGTCGTCCAGAAGGGCGAGCTCGAGGACGCGTACGCGGGCTGCGACCTCTGCAAGGCGAGCTACGTCGAGCAGGACTGGAAGGCGCTCAAGGACCAGGGCCGTCTCGAGGTCGTGGACGGCGACGCCGAGGTCGCCCCGGGCATCTCCGTCGTGAAGACGGGCGGCCACACGCGCGCGCACCAGATCGTCAAGTTCAGCTCGAACGGCCAGCACGGCGCCTTCTGGGGCGACCTCGTGCCGACGAGCGCGCACCTCCGCGCGCACTACGTCATGGCCTACGACCTCTACCCGGTCGACTGCTGGCAGGCGAAGAAGGAGCTCGTCCCGCGCGCCGTCGAGGAGCGCTGGGTGAACGTCTTCTATCACGACCCCGTGAGCCCGCTCGGACGGATCAAGCCCGACGGCCGCGACTACCGCGTGGAGGCGGTCTCGTGAAGGCACCCTCCGTGGAGCGGCATCCGGACGACGTCGTCGTCGTCGATGCGGGCCGCACCTCGATCGGCAAGTTCCTCGGCCAGCACAAGGAGAGGACCGGCGTCGACCTCGCGGTGACGGCGCTCGACGCGGTCCTCGAGCGCTCGGGCGTGAAGCCCGACGCCGTCGATCAGGTGATCATGGGCAACGCGCGCGGCGCGGGCCTCGGCCCGAACCCGGCGCGCCAGGTCGCCGTGAGGGCGGGCGTGCCCCACGACCGGCCGGCCTTCACGGTCAACCAGGCGTGCGCGTCGGGCCTCCGCGCGATCCTCCTCGGTGCCGCAGAGATCCAGCTCGGCGAGGCGAACCTCGTCGCCTGCGGCGGCACGGAGAGCATGTCGAACGTGCCCTTCTTCCTGCCGCGTTACCGCGAGGGCTACCGCCAGGGCGACTCCGAGGTCGTGGACGCGATGTACAAGGACGGCTTCCTCTGCCCCATGGCGAAGAAGGTCATGGGCGCGACGGCGGAGACGCTCGCCGACAAGCTCAAGATCTCGCGCGAGGAGCAGGACGCGTTCGCCGCGGACTCGCAGCGCCGCTGCGAGGCCGCCCGCAAGGAGAGCCGCTTCGCGCCCGAGGTCGTGGACGCTCAGCCCGACGAGTGCCCGCGCGACGGCGTCGTCGCCGAGAAGCTCGCCAAGCTCCCGCCGGTCTTCAGGAAGACGGGGAGCGTCTCCGCCGGAAACTCGAGCGGCATCGCGGACGGCGCCGCGTTCGCGCTCGTCGCGCGGCGGAGCTTCGCCGAGAAGCTCGGCCTCCCCGTCCTCGCGCGCCTCGAGGCGGCGGCGACCGTCGGCGTGGACCCCGAGGTCATGGGGATCGGCCCCGTGCCCGCGGTGAAGAAGCTCCTCGAGAAGACGGGGAGGAAGCTCGAGGAGTACGACCTCGTCGAGCTGAACGAGGCCTTCGCGGCCCAGGTCCTCGCGTGCTTGAAGGACCTCCCGATCGACCGCGCGCGCCTGAACGTCTGGGGCGGCTCGATCGCGATCGGGCATCCGATCGGCTGCACGGGCACCCGGATCGTCGCCACGCTCCTCAACCAGATGAAGACGCTGAACGCCCGAAGGGGCATCGCCACTCTCTGCGTCTCGGGCGGTCTCGGCGTCGCGGCCAGCTTCGCGCGCGACTGATTTCATCCCTGGCGCGTCCACCCGCGCGCCGCTAGTTTCTCGCCCCCGCGCGAACGGAATCAGCGAGCTTCCACCATGTCTTCTCTCCGCACACTCCTCCTGAGTGCGTCGGTGACGCTCCTCCTCTCGTCGGCGGCCTTCGCGCAGACGAAGCAGTACGACAAGGACGCCGACCTGCCGGTCGAGAAGCCCGAGCTCAAGCTCCCGCCGGCGCCGCCGAAGCCGCCGGAGCCTCCGACGACGCCGCCCGAGGGGCCGCCGCCCACGATCTACGGGAAGGACCTCGCGACGGAGAGCGGGACGATCGTCTACGTCCTCGACATCTCGGGCTCGATGGACGGCGACGCGCAGTTCGGGACCTTGCCGGACGGGAGCTTCGGAATCCTCCGCCGCATCCACCGCGCGAAGCAGCAGCTCGGGAAGTCGATCACGTCGCTCCCCAAGAACTTCAAGTTCAACGTCCTCGCCTACGACTGCGACACGCGGTGGTTCGACAATCAGCTCGTGCCCGCGGACGAAGAGCACAAGGCCAAGGCGATCGCGTGGGTCAACGCCCTCATCCCGAGCGGCGGCACCGGCACGGGGCCTGCCGTCGTCTGGGCGCTCCTGTACCGCACGAACAAGCTCGTCGTCCTCCTCACGGACGGCGCGCCGAACTGCGGAGCGGGCCCGTTACCGGACCCCAAGGGCGGCACCAAGGGGACCGAGCTCGACCCGGAAGTCCGGAACGCTCACCTGTCGCAGATCCGGGGCGCGAACACCCAGAGCGCCCGCATCGACGTGTTCGGGATCAAGGCGACGGGTGATTTCCGTGCGTGGTGCATCGAGTGCGCGGCGCAGAACGGCGGGTCCTACACCGACGTGCGGTAGCCCCTCGCTCGGGGACCCGGGTCAGCCAGTCTGGGCGTCGGGCTCGATGACCAGACTCTCGGGCCCCGGGTAGATCCGGTAGCGGTGCCGCTGCGAGTACGCGGTCAGCGTGTACGACTTCTGCGCGTTCGCGGTGATGTCCGCTTCCTTGATCTCGTCGCCCTCGAGCATCGTGATCATCGACTTCATCTCGGTGAGCGTGAGGCGGATCTTCTGCCCGTCGGGCGAGGGACGGCCGCTCAGCGCGTGGAAGAGCGTGAGGCGGACCTTCGCGATGTCGCGCTCGACCTCGCGGCGGTCGTTCCACGCGTCCTGCGCGTCGCGGCCCGAGCGGTCGAGGTCGATGCACTTGAGGAAGGCGTCGCGCGCGTGCCGCAGCCGGTCGAGCTTGCGGAAGGCGCGCCCGAGCATGAGGTGCGCGCGCGCGTAGCGCGGGTTGATCTTGATCGCCTCCTCGCAGAGCTCGATCGCGCGCGGCGCGTCGCCGAGGAGGAGGAACGCGACGCCCAGGTTCATGTGGTTGCGGGCGTCCTCGGGGTAGACCGAGAGCGCCTTCTCGAGGAGGTCGCGGCCCTTCTTGATCGTGCTCGGCGTCTCGCTCGCGAGGTAGCGCCGGCTCTGGAGCGAGAGCTTGCGCGCGTCGCAGTAGCGGAGCTGCTTCTTCGCCTCCTCGACGAACTTCTTCGAGCGCTCGTCCTTCTTGCGGCCGTGGTACTGGACGATCTTCTTGTACGTCCCGACGGCCTGCGCGAAGTCCGGGTCGGGCTTCTGCCCGAGGTGGACCTCGGCCTTGTACCAGAGCGCGAGCGGCTCCTGCGGGCTCTTCCGCAGGATCTTGGTGTACTCCTCGAGCGCGCCCTTCTCATCGCCGCGGCGCTTCTTCAGGTTGCCGAGGTAGATCCGGCCGCGCGGGTCGTCGGGGAACTCGCCGATCATCTGCTCGAGCAGACGCTCGGCGTTCTCGGTCTCGCCCGCCTGGATCGCGCGCTGGACCTTGTCGAGGAGCATCTCCTCGGGCGGCACCTTCGGCGGCGGCGGCGTGACGATCGTCGGACGCCGGACCACGGGCTTGCCCGCGACGGGCTTGCCCGCGACGGGCTTGCCCGCGACGGGCTTGGCTCCGGGCTTTCCCGCGACAGGCTTGCCGGCCGCCGGCTTGACGGGGAGTCCGGGCTTGCCCGCGACCGTCTTGTTGACGACGGGCTTGCCGGCCGTGACCGGCGCCTTCGCGGGGAGCCCGGGCTTGGCGGCCGCGGGACGCGCCGCGAGCGGAGCCTTCGCGACCGGGGCCGGAGCCTTCGGCGGAGCGGGCTTGGGTGCCGGCTTCGCTGCCGGTCTCGCGGGCGCCTTGACCGACGCTTTCTTCGCGGCGGGCTTGGCGGGTTTCTTCGCGGGCGCCTTGGCCGGCGCCTTCGCTTTAGCACGAACCGGCGCAGCGGTCTTCGCTGTCGCGCGCTTCGGCTTCATCGTCGATCCTCTAGCTGCCACTTTCCTACTCAGCGATCATCCGCGAGGTCGCGGACCAAAACGATCTCACCCACGTTCGGGGCGCCCATGACGCGGACCTCGTGCGAGCTTCCGATCCGAGCGTGAGCGTTGAGGATGCGAGTTCCGTCGAGGCACTCGGGCGGAAACTCCTCCTCGCGAACATTGTATCCCAGGGCGCTCAGGTAGTTTGAGACCAGGCGAGCCTCCGCGGGCAGGAACAGCGCCGCGACGAGGGCCTCGATGTTCCGATCCGAGATGCACTGGCCGCGCGTCGCGTAATCGTACGGACAGGGTCCGACAGGCGCGCCGTTCGGCTGAATCCAGCCCGGCAGGCCGTCTTGCGGCGATTCGCCCGGGCAGAGCGGGGCCGTCTTGCACCGCGCCTGGAGCGGAGCGTTGACCGCCTTCGAGACCTCGTAGGAGATCTGTTCGCCCCGTGGCGTGGCCCAGATCAGTCGCCGCGCGCGCGCCAGCGAGACGACGTTCCCGTTGGGGGGCGTCGCCTCGACGGCACCGACGCGGGCGCGGCGGCCGCTCGGACGCGGGCGGGGCTCGCTCTTCTGGACCGGGAGGACCGTGAAGCCCCCATCAACTGGGGGCTTGGAGCTCCGGCTCGATCCGGGGGTTGCCTTCCTCGGGGAGCCAGTCGAGCCTTGAGACACGACGCAAACCCTCTCGGTCGTGGACGAGTCTAACCCGCGCCGCATCCCTTAACAAGGAGCGCATCCCGGACACGACGCAGGGCGTCACGTGACCTAAGTGGTTATTTCCCTTCGTCCTTCTTCGGGGCGTCTTCCTTCTTCGGCTCGGTCTTCTTCGCGGTGTCCTTGGGCGGGTCGAGCTTCATCGCCTCGGTCGTCTTGGCGCTCGTGCGGAAGAACTCGGTGTAGACGTCGAAGGTCTTCACTTCCTTCGTCTTCTTGTCCTCGATGCCCTTCACGTCGAACTTGAGCTTCGGGAACGGCTCTTCCTGCTTCTTGTCGGCCTTGAAGTGGATCGGGATCGCGACCGCGGCGATCTTCTTGCCCTTCTCGTCCTTGGTCTCGGCCTGCGTGAGGATGAGTGTCTTCACCGCCTCGCCGTCGACCTCGAGCGACATCTTGTACTCGCCCTTCGGGATCTTCTTCGACTTCCACTTGAGGTCGACGACCGCCTCGAACTTCCAGCCCTCCGGCTCGGTCAGGTACTTGTTGAGCGCTTCCTGGATCTGCGGGCCGTACTGCTTCAAGGCCGCGTCGATGTCGACGCCCGAGCCCTTCGGGATCCGGTCCTTGTACTTCTCGCCGACGAGCTTGCCGATCTCCTCCGTCGAGGACGGGATCGCCTTGTAGGTGATCTTGACGAAGCCCTCGAGCTCGGCCGTCTTCGTCTCGGCCTGGGAGAGGAACTCCCTCGCCTGCCTCTCGATCTCCTCGGGCTTGGGCATCTGCGGCATCCCGCCGCCGCCTCCCTGCGCGAAGACCGGCGTGACGAGGAGCGCGGTGAGAGTCACCGCGGGCGCGAGCCTGAAGATCATGTTCCCCTCCTGCAAAGCAGCACCACACTATACCGATGTCATGGGGCGCATGTGAGTGACCATGCATTCGAAAGGTCGGGCCGCTAAGCTCCACCCCATGAAGCGGCTCCTCGCGGTGCTCTTCCTCCTGGGCCTCGCCCAGGCCGCAGACCCCGTCCGCCTGGGCTTCACGGGGCCGCTCGAGGACGGCCTCCCCGCCGGCTGGAAGCACGTCCCCTTCCCGAGCATCTCGAAGACGACCTCGTATGCGGTCGTGACGTCGGGGGATGGGCTCGTGCTCGCGGCCCGCGCGAAGGCCTCGGCGTCGATCGTGGTGCGCCGCGTGACCGATCGGGGAGACCGCCTCCGGTGGCGCTGGCGCGTGGACCGGACGATCCTCGCGGGCGACGGCTCGAGCAAGGCGACGGACGACTTCCCGGCGCGCGTCTGGGTCGGCTTCGAGGGCGACTGGTCCCAGGAGGGCTTCACCTACCGTAGGACCGGGGAGCGCTTGAAGACGGCGTACGGCTTCACGCCGCCCACTCACTGGATCCACTACGTGTGGGCGGGGAGGGGTCGCACGCGCGGCGACGCGTTCCCCGAGCCCTACGACGGCGACCACTTCAAGTGTCTCGCGCTCCGCTCGGCGAAGGACGAGGTCGGCGTCTGGGTGGACGAGGAGCGAGACCCTCGCGCCGACTTCAAGCAGCTCTTTGGCCGCGACCCCGGCAAGGTCATCGCGCTCGCCGTCATGACGGACGCCGACGACACGGGCTCCGAGGCCTCCGCGCTCTACGCCGAGATCGAGTGGGTGTCCTCGGCGAGCCGATGACCGCCTCCCTCCCCGCGCCGGGGGACATGCTCGGCGAGTACGAGGTGGCGGCGCTCCTCGGCCAGGGAGGCATGGGCGCGGTCTTCCGCGCCCGGCACCGGACGAGCGGCCACGAGGCCGCGATCAAGGTCCTCCTCGACGCCGCCGAAGGGTCCGTCGAGCGCTTCGAGCGCGAGATCCAGGCCATGGCGAAGGTCGATCGCCACGCGGGGGTCGTGCGGATCCGGAGCGCGGGCGTCTTCGGGCCGGGGCGCCTCCCGTTCGCCGTCATGGACTTCGTCGCGGGGCGCGACCTGAAGGCGGAGCTGAAAGCCGGCCCCATGCCCGTCGCGCGCGCGCTCGCGGTCGTCGCGAAGGTCGCGCGCGCGGTCCAGCACTGCCACGAGGCGGGCGTCCTCCACCGCGACCTCAAGCCCGCGAACGTGATCGTGCGCGCGGAGGACGGCGAGCCCCTCGTCATGGACTTCGGCCTCGCCCGCGACGAGGAGCGCTCGCGCCTCTCGAAGTCGGGGCAGCTCCTCGGCACCGCGGCCTACATGGCGCCCGAGCAGGCCGAGGGGACGGTCTCGGAGCAGGACCGCGCGACCGACGTCTACGGCCTCGGCGCGGTGCTCTACGAGTGCCTGACGGGGAGGCCGCCCTTCGAGTCGCCGCAGACCTTCGTGCTCCTGAAGAAGGTCATCTTCGACCGGCCCGCGGACCCGCGCTCGCTGCGGGCCGACGTGCCGCTCGATGCCGCGGTCATCGCGCTCAGGTGCCTCGAGAAGGAGAAGCGCCACCGCTACGCCTCCGCGCGCGAGGTCGCCGAGGAGCTCGAGCGCGCGCTCGCGGGGGAGCCGATCGTCGCGCGGACTCCTTCGCGCGTCGAGCGGGCCGCGCGCTGGGCGCGGCGACGCCCGCGCCGGGTCGCGGCGTGGACGCTCCTCGCCGCGCTCATGGTCGTCGCGGCCGTGGTCGCCGCCGCGCGCTACCGGGTGAGCGACGTCCCCGCCTTCGTGGCCGAGTCGGAGTCGAGGCTCGCCGCGATCGGACTGCCCGCGTGCGACCCCGACGAGCCCGCGCTCGCGGTCGCGCGCTCCG